>JAEUQX010000734.1 GCA_016788625.1 Anaerolineae bacterium | reverse complement strand
GTTTGAGCGCCTCGGCGTACTGATTGAACCAGCGATAGTTGATGGTGAACACATCATCGGCATACCAGATCAGGTCAGGGTTATACTGCTCCTTGATCCACAACACCTCGTTAGCGGCGTCCTCTGGCGTGCGGCGGCGGTGCGTGTTGCCATAGACCGAGTGGCTGCACCAGCGGCAGGTATACGGACAACCGCGCGCTTGAATGACCGAGACGCTGCTCTTGCCATGATGCTCTTTCCACACACGCACGTAGGCCGGGATGTCGATGGCCTCGCGGTCAGGCCAGGGGTTGGCGCTCAGGTCAGGGATGAAGGCTCGCGGCAGCGTTTCGACCAGCTTGCCATCCCCGTCGCGGAAGGCGATGCCGTTGATCGCGCCCAGCCCGTTCAAACCGTGCCGTGCCAGGTGCGGCAGCAGCTCGGCCAGCGTCAGTTCGCCCTCGCCTTTGACGATAATGTCCGCCCCGCGCGCTAGATAATCGGCAGCGTAGTACGGCGGCTCCGGCCCACCCAGGATGACCGTCAAACCGAGCTGCTTGCAGTGCTGCGCCATCGCCAGCACATTGCGCTTGGTCATCATGTTGGTGTAGATGCCGACGACGGGCGGGCGTTCGCGCTCCACCAACGCTTTGAAGGCGTCAAGCGAGCTGAAGGTCGAATCGAAAACGCCGACACTAAAGCCCTGCTTCTTGAGGTAAGACGAGATGTAGAGGATGCCCAGCGGCGGGTAAGGCTTCATCACCTTCCGTTCGTGCGGGTCTTCGAAGAGAAAATAGCCATGCGCGAGAAGGATGTCCATTAAGTCATGTCCCCAACCTGTTTGTAATTCTGTCAACCAAAGGCACGAGATCGATCTTTCCCCGGCTTATCTTCCAGAACAATGCTCGCAATCAGCGCGCCCATGAATTCTACGCTCATATTGGTGGCGAATAAGCTCCCATCTGACTGTTGATTGTAGATCAGTATTGCGATGATGCTGGCAACAAATCCGAAGATAACCAGACCAATGATAACAAGACCGCGCAGCGACTGCTGAAACATAGACCCGCTGAAGAAAAGCAGCGATATTACCCCACCAATAATCGCCGTAATCAGTTTCGCATTGACCTGGGTGCTGTAGGGTTTATTTTGCAGCAACATGAGAAACGCAAATCCCACAACGCAGATCACCCCAAGAACAAGCGTACATAGAAGGCGATTGAGATGGCCAATCTTGCTGATCCAGGCTGCAACTGCGAGCATCAGTCCCGCCACTACACAAACGAGAATAAGACTCGCTAGCTCTACACCCAGGTTACCAATAGTTATACGAGCAATATAGCGAACGTCACCAGAGAGCCGAACGCCGCGTGGAACAATATTGTACGAATAGAGCAAGATGATGCTTAGGATCCCAATGGGAATAACCAGGAACAGTGAACCAAACAAGCGGTAAACGGCGGTATCCTGGAAATCCGAAAACTCATCCCACCATGCCAGAGCCAATGGCGCAAACAATGCGGCCACAATAAACTCTGTAGATAGATTGGAGAGAAAATCCTCTGTAATGTTGTATTGGTTCATTAAAGATGGGAATATCTGGTTGAAGTTCAGGCTCAGATACAATGTACCCATCGTGAGAGCAACCAGAATGAGAACGCGTAGCCAATGGTCGAGCCACCGAAGTCCAAACGCCAGACCAATACCCATAAAACTCAATGCGATTAGTGCCCCTACAGCGAAGAGACCTGGAGAATTAATCAGGTCTTGAAGCAAAGATGTCATAGTACCTACAAGTCCTTCTGATTATCGATGAATAGATTGTTGAAATATGGCAAGTCACATTTCAATCGTGAAAGTGGCAGCCATACGATAACCCCAGACAGGCAGGCACAATAGTCAAAAAGGCCATTGATAGTAATGATGAATCTCACTGGACGTTATGTTTTGAGCTAATTGATATCCTTGCGTTATTCACTACTGAGAACAACATTTGATAACCGCGTCGGCTCATGCGGCAGCTTCGCCAGCGCGTCCAGCTTGGCAACGGCGGCAGGCAGCGTGGCACGGTGATAGATCATCGCGGCGGTTTGCTTGAGGTGACTGGGACGCAGCGCAGACGGGTTACGCAGCAGCGCACGCAGCGCCTGCGCCGTCTTGCGCGAACGGTAGTCCTTGTGGACAACGGTGTGCAGTTGACGGTAGAAGGCGGTGGCGAACGGCCCCTGATAGAGCATCGCTAAATCCTGGCTGTCAATCCAGTTGACGCGCTCGCCCAGTTCGTGCTTGACGTTCTCATAAAAGGGCGTGCCGGGCAGCGGATAACTCACGCTGATGCCAATGTCGTCCGGCATCAGGTCACGCACCATCTTGAGCGTCAGTTCGATGTCGGCGCGCGTCTCGCCAGGGTAGCCGAATTGCAGGAAGAAAGCGACCTTGACACCATGTGCATGTAACTGGCGCGCGGCCTCGTAAATCTGCTCGACGCGCGTCCCTTTCTGCATCGCATCCAGAATTTTTTGCGACCCGCTCTCCGCACCCACCCAAACGATCTTCGCGCCCGCCCGCGCCAGCGCCGGGATGGTCTTGCCACGCAGCAGCAGGTCAACGCGGTTCAGGCTCTTGAACGGTATGCGGAGTTGGCGGGCATCCAGCAGGTCTGCGAATTCCTCAATCCAGCGATCCTGAATACCCATAATGTCGTCCATAAACCAGATGTGATCCGGGTTGAAGTTTTCCTTCAGCCAGGCCATCTCATCCACGACATTCTGTGGGCTGCGGACGTTGTACTTCTGCCCCCAGATCGGTTTCGCGCACCAGTTGCAGTGGAACGGGCAGCCGCGCGTCGTGACCAGGTTCATCGAATAGTAGCCGTGCCGCTCCTGCCAGACGCGGCGGTACAGGTCGCGATCAACCAAGTCCCAGGCCGGGAACGGGATGCTGTCCAGCGCCTTGATTACCGGGCGCGGCGGGGTTTTGACGACACGTCCGTCGTGCAGGTAAGCCAGGCTCTGAATACCGTAGAGGTTGCTGTCATCCTGTCCCTCGCCCCGTGTTTGTAGGGACACGCCCTGCTGCGTTCGTCCTCCAGCATCCAGGTGCTCAAGCAATTCGGCCAGCGTCTCTTCGCCCTCGCCCAGCAGGACATAATCCGCGCCGCGCGAGAGATAACTCTCGGCATGATCGGTCATGTCCGAGCCTGCGACAATCACGGTGCAGCCCTGCGCTTTGGCGGCGGCGATCATGCTGAAAGCCGCATCTCGCATCCGCAGCAGGCTCATCTTGCTCAGGTAATTGAAGTTGTCCTCAAACAGCACAGCATAACGCGGCTGATGCTGGCGAAGTGCCGCCGTCCAACCGTCGGTGTTCTCGGCCAGCATGGCGTCGAACAGCGCGACATGGTAGCCCTTCGCCCGCATGACGCTGGCAGCGTAGAGCGTGCCGAGCGGCGGATACGGCTGCATCGCTTCCCACAGCTTGGGGTCAAAACGCAGATAGTAGGACTGCCCAAACAGGATGTCGGTCATGATTTATCCCTGCTGCTTCAGCGCTTGCGGGTTGAGGATGTTGATCGGCGCGCCCGCTGCGAATGTCGTAACCTGATCGAAGGCCTGCGCGAAATAGTACTCGTAGCTGTCTTTCTCGACGTAGCCCAGGTGCGGCGTGCAGATGGCGTTGTCCAGCCGCAGCAGCGGATGATCGAGCGCCGGTTCATTTTCGTAAACATCGACCGCCGCACGACCGGGACGCCCTGCCCGCAGCGCAGCCTCCAGCGCGCCACCTGCCACCAAGCCCGCGCGGCTGGTGTTGACGAACAGCGCCGATGGCTTCATCGCGGCCAGATCGTCTGCCGTGATTATGCCGCGTGTATCACTGCTCAGCTTGATATGCACGCTCAGCACATCGGCCTGCGCGAACAGGTCACGCTGGCTGGCAGAGACCTCATAACCATCCGCCTGGGCACGGCCCAATGAACCCTCGCGTCCCCACACCAGCACGCGCATCCCGAAGGCGCGACCATACCCCGCGACAATGCTGCCGATCTGCCCATAACCCAGGATGCCAAGCGTGCGCCCGCGCAGCCCTGTGCCAAGCGTAGACTGCCAGTGCCCTTCCTTCAACCGTGCGACTTCATAGGGGATGTTCCGCATCCCGGCCAGCACCAGCCCCCAGGTCAGCTCGGCAGTGGCATATGGCTCACCGCTGCCCGCCGCGACGAGGATGCCGCGCTGCGTGCAGGCAGCCAGGTCAATATGTGCGATGCCCCTGCCCGTCTGGCTGATCAGCCTGAGGCGCGGCAGGCGGTCGAGCAGCGCGGCAGAAATCGCCGTGCGCTCGCGAATCAGGACCAGCGTGTCGGCAGCGGCAAAACGTTCGACCAGCGTGTCGAGATCGGTCACGCTGTCGTTGTAGATCGTGACCGCGTGACCGTTCAACTTACTGAAACAGTCCAGGCCGCGCACCGCGTCCTGATAATCGTCGGGGATGACAATCTG
>JAEUQX010000692.1 GCA_016788625.1 Anaerolineae bacterium | reverse complement strand
GCGAAGAACAGCACGCCGTGCGCGATGTCCTCGGCCTCGCCCAGACGCTTGAGCGCGATGCCGTCTACCAGTTTGCGCTGCCCTTCCTCGCCATACGACTGCCACTGGCGTTCAGTGTTGGGGTTCGAGCGCACAAAGCCCGGCGCGATGCAGTTGACGGTGATGTTCCACGCGCCGAGTTCGTGTCCAAGCTGGCGCGTCAGGCTGATGAGCGCGGCTTTAGCCGAGGCATAGGCTTGTATCCCTGTGAGGCTGATGCCCAAACCCGCGCCGCTGGAAATGTTGATGATGCGACCGTATTTGGCGGCTTTCATGCCTGGCGCGACGGCCTGGCATAAGTAGAACGCGCCCGACACATTCACCGCGAAGATCGCGTTCCACTGCTCAGGCGTGACATTTTCAAGCGGCTGCCCAACCTGACCCAGCACACCGCCCGCGTTGTTCACCAGAATATCGACATGCCCCGCCTCGCGCACGAAAGCATCCACCGCGTCCTTGCTGGTGATGTCCACCGCGCGTACTTCGCACCTGCCGCCCGCCTCAAGGCACAGCCGCCACGTTTCCTGCAGCTCATCCGCCAGCAGGTCGCACGCCCATACGACAGCGCCACGCTGCGCAAACGCGAGGCTGATGGCGCGCCCGAAGCCGTGTGCCGCGCCGGTAACGATGACGTTTTTGTTGGGAAATTGGATGTTCATAGTGCTTGTTGGTTACCCGATCTATCGCAGCAGTTCCACGACCGTCAGCATGAAGTCACCGCTGCTCAGGTAGCCGTTGACGCGCACGGTGTACGTGCCGTTGACGGGCAGCTCGGCGGTGAAGCGCGGATTCAGATCGCCAGGGCTGTCGTCGCCGCGCGCGACTTCCTCCCCGTCCGGGCCGAACAGCACGGCCACCGGGTCGAGCGCATCCCCGTCCGCGGCGATCACCTCGATCTGCACCAGCATCCCGGCCTCGCCCTGGAACGGGTAGGACTGGTAGCTTTCCGCCGCAGCGCTGTCATCGAAGCGCATCAGCAGGATGCTGGGCGGGGGCGGCGTGGCGGTCATCGTGCGGTTGATATAGCGCCAGACCAGGTTGTAACTGCCCGCGCCGAGCGCATTGGCCGCCGTGACCCGCAGCGTGTAGCGCCCGGAAACCGTCACGGCCGCCGAGCCGATCAGCGCATCCAGCGTGCCGCCGCTGTTGTCGTCGCTCGCCAGCAGCGTGCCATCGGGGGCAGCCAGTTCCAGCACCGGGTCGAAGTTCAGATCGAGCGCGCCCACCGCCGCCGAGATCACATCGCCCGCGTTGAGGTCGAGCGCCCACACATCGCGCAGCCCGCGCTGACCGATCTCGCCCGCGTAGAGCTGGTCGGCAGTCGTCAGGCCGCGCCACTCGTCCTGGCGCGAGAACCCCTCGCCATACGAAATCAGGTAATCGCCCGTGCCGCCATCCAGCCCGGTGACGAATATCAGGTACGTGCCTGTCTCCGGCACGAGCAGCGCGCCCACCAGCGCTTCCGGCGTGTTCGCGCTCTCCGCGCTGGCGATCTGCGCGCCGAGCGGGTCGTAAATCTCCATCCGCAGCCGCAGGCTGCCCTCATCAAACGGGCGCGCGCCAATCGTCAGCACCTCGCCTGCCCGCGCTTCGATTGGGTAGCGGTCGAAGTCGCCGCCGCGTTCGATGCTGCCGATGACCGGCACATGGTCGCGCAGCCGTTCGCCACTCGGTACCGCGCCCACCGTCGGCGTGATCAGCGGTGGAGTCGCCGTGCTGGTTGGCAGGGTGATCACCGTCGGCGTCACAGCCAGCGGCAGCGTGAAGCTCATCAGGCTGACGCGGTAGCTGCCGCGACCCCCGCCGCTGACCTGCACGGTATACAGGCCGCCCGCGCCCAGGCGGATGTTCCGCAGCCGGGCACGGCCATCCCCCGCGCTGTTATCGTCCGCCGCCAACGCGCTGCCGTCCGGCGCATACAGCGCGATGCGCGGGTCTACGCTGCCGGACGTAGGCTGCGCGTCCACCTGGATATACTGTCCGGCGCTGCCCTCGAACGTATAGACGTGGCGCTCCTCGCTCAGCGCGAACGTGCCGTTGAGCGTTTCCCCGCTGCGCAGCGTGCCGATCAGGTCACCCAACGCGGCGTAATAGGGCGGCGTGGGCGAAAGCGTCGCCGTGCTTGTGGGCGTGGCCGTCGCCGCTGCGGCAGTCGGAGTCAACGAGGCTGTGCTGCCGTAACGCAGTTCGATGGCGTAGCTGGCCGCGTCCGCCGCGCTGACCAGCACGGTGTACAGGCCGTCGGTGGGCAGCGTCGCCGTCAGCACGTCCACCCCCTGCGCCAGCGTGTCACCCTGCGCGCCTTGCAGCACGAGCGTCATGCCCTGCGCCGTAATCTGCACCGCCTCACCCGCAGCGCCGACGAACTGCCAGGGCTGCGTTTCGCCCACCCCCAGCGCGGCGCTTTCCAGCGTCATGGCGTTGAGGATGCGAATCGGCAGCAGCGCGATGGCCGTCTCTTCGACCTGCGGCGCGCACGCAGCGAACAGCATCAACAGGATGGGGAGAAAGAACCTCACCCCCACGCTCGTTTGAGTCGCTCGCAGCCCTCTCCAACGTGCGAAGGGGAGAAAAGTCGAGATCGAAAGTCCCCTCGCCCCTTGGAGAGGGGATTTAGGGGTGAGGCTCGGGCAGTAGATGAGGTTCTTCACAGCCGCAGCACCCGTTCGTAAACCGCCAGCGTCTCCCTGGCCGTCTTGCGCCAGCTAAAATTCGTCGCCCGCGCTAGTCCCTGATTGATCAGCGCCTCGCGCAGCGGCTGCTGTCCCAACAGCGCGATGATCGCCCCGGCCATCGCGCGTTCATCGCCGCTGCGGACGAGGTACGCGCCATCGCCAGCAATCTCCGGCAGGCTGGAAACCTCGTTAGCGACGACGGGCGTGCCGCAGGCCATCGCTTCCAGCAGCGGCAAGCCGAAGCCCTCATAGATGCTGGGATACACGAACACCGACGCCATGCGATAGAGCGCAGGCTTATCAGCCTCGTCCACGTAGCCAATCCACTGCACCGCATCATCCAGCTTCAACTCGGCGGCGTAGCGGCGCAGGTCGGGGAACATGGCGCTGCCCCAGGCTGGCTCGCGTCCGGCGATCACCAGCGGGTAATCGTCGCCCTCGGCCTGCCGCACGTAGGTATAGGCCAGCAGCAGTTGGTTGACCTGCTTGCGGATGTCAAAGCCGCCCAGATACAGCACGTACTGGTCGGGCAGGTTGTACTTGGCGCGCACCGCCGCGTCGCCCTCCGCGCCCATACGCGGGTGATAGGCCTCATCGGCGGCCAGGTATGTCGGGGTGATGCTTTCTGGCGACAGCTCCAGGTAGCGCACGATGTCGGCTTTGGCCGCTTCGCTCAGCGTGAGCGTGTGCGCCGAGCCGCGCGCCGCCGCGCTGACCAGCGAGGTATACAGCCGCGCGCCCGCCCCACGTGAATAGTCCGGTATCGCCAGCGGGATCACGTCGAGGATGCTCGTCACCAGCCGCGCGGGCGACGAGAGCGGTGGCCCCCAGTACGGCACGTGAGCGATGTCGGCGTTGACGCGCCCGGCCATCTGCGGGAAGGTGCGCTGCTCGAACCACACCTTGCCCAGCTTGCCGCGGCTGCCCGTCGTCGTTACGAGGCTGACGTTGGCGGGCAGGTCGTCGGGGTCGCGCAGATGCGGCGGCAGCACCAGCGTCATCTGCAAATCAGGGCTGACGCGGCGCAGATAATGCAGCAGGCGGCGTACATACTGGCCGCTGCCCGTATTCGGTTGATCCCAGAACCAACCGTTAAACGCAATGTGCATGAATCAGCCTTAGCAACAACGGTCGCACAATCCATAGAATTCTAACAGATGCCCGCTCAGCTTGACATGCAGCCGCTGCTCCAGCTCGGCGGCCATCGCACCCAGCCCGCATTCCTCGAACTCGATCACACGGTTGCAGTTGGTGCAGATGATGTGGTGGTGATGCCCATCCGGCAGCAGCACATAAGTCGGCGTCAGGCTGGTATGGATGAACGTCGGGCGGATGATCGAAAGCGCCGTCAGCAGGTCGAGCGTGCGGAACACGCTGGCGCGGCCAATAGTGGAGTCACGCTCGTTCACCTGTTCCAGCACCTCGGCGGAAGTGACGTGACCACCGCTCTCTTCCAGCACGCTCAGCACCGTCAGGCGGGCGTGAGTTAGTTTGTGTCCGGCGTCGCGCAGCCGCTGCGCACGCGGGCTGAATTCCTCGCTCATCGGCTTGCTTCCTCTATCTTGACATCCCCTCTGATTTTGAGATATTGTATCAACTGCGTGATACAACGTATCAATATGAACAGAGGAGCGCATGAAACGATTACTGTTACTCACCCTGATTGTACTCTCAATTGCAGGCTTCTCCACCGCCGCGCAGGACGAGCCGCTGACGGTCATCGCCACCACAACGATTTTAGCCGATGTCGCTCAGAATGTCGGCGGGGAGCGCGTCGTGGTCAGTGCGCTCGTGCCTGCCGATGCCGACGCGCACGCCTTTGAACCGGCGCCGCAGGATGTGCAGCGCGTGGCCGAAGCCGATATCGTGCTGGCCGTTGGCGCGGGTTACGAGGCCTTCCTGGGCGGGCTGATGGAAAACGCGGCCAGTGTCCCGCTGGTCATAGCCTCGAACGGCATCAGCATGTATCCCTTCAGCGGCGAGCATGGGCATGAAGAAGAGCCTGCTGATGCTGAACATGAGGCGGCTGAACCGCTGGGCATCCTGGGCGAAGAAGGCGTGTGCGAAGATGATCACGCCGAAGAACACAGCGATGACCCGGCAGCAACGCCCGAAGCCGATCACGCTGAGGATGAACACGAACACGGCGCGTGTGACCCGCACGTCTGGACTGATCCGGCCAATATCGCCATCTGGACGGACAGCATCGCTGCTGCCTTTGCCGAGCGCGACGCCGCCAATGCCGATTTCTACCGCGCTAATGCCGAGGCGTACAAAGCGCAGATCGAGACCGTGCGCGCCGAGATGGAAGAAATCCTGAGCGCTGTTCCGGAAGAACGCCGCGTGCTGATCACCAACCACGAGTTCATGAGCTACTTCGCCCGCGCGTTCGGCTTCGAGGTCGTCGGCGTGGTCATCCCCGGCGGCACGACGGCGGCAGCGCTGGACCCGCAGTCGCTGGCTGAGCTGGTCGAGGTCGTGCGTGAAAAAGGCGTTCCGGCCATCTTCGCGGAAGCCTCCGCCAACCCCGACCTGATCAACACGGTTGCCCAGGAAGCGGGCGTGCAGGTGGTAACGGCGCTGAGCGAGTCGCTGACGGCGGCGGACGGGGTCGCGCCTACCGTGCTGGACTACCTACGTTACAACGCCCAGACGGTCGCGGCGGCGCTGGGATAGACAATTCACGGGGGATTCTACCCGGTCACATACCGAGATCTGGCAGCAGTAGGACGCTTCTCACGTAGGGCGTCCTATTTATTTGGAGATTTGTTGTGTGTAATATCACGTGCTATATTTATCATGTTTTTGTGTTCCATCTGAATATTATGAGATTTCTAGGGGGCAAAATGGAAACTACTGAACCGGCACGCCACAATACGTTGTTTCCAAATGTGCTCGCGGGTTTGATCATTGGTTTTACAGAAATTATTGTTGCTGTTTCGTTAGCAAGTTTGGTTTTTTCCGGCACGATGAACAGCTATCTAGCGCGCGGCATTGCAGCAATGCTCGTGACGGTCGTGGTTCACCTGGTAATCACCGGGCTGTTTTCTTCATTCAAGAACGCGATTTCCAGTATTCAGGACAATCCAGTCGTCGTTCTGTCGGTTTCAGTGGTTGCACTGCTGGGTAGCAATCCGTTGGCCAGCGACGAACTATTCGCCACAGTGATCGCCCTGATATTGACAATGACGCTGCTCACCGGCGTGTTTTTGGTGCTGTTGGGTACGTTCCGACTAGGGGGCTTAGTGCGCTATATCCCCTACCCGGTCATCGGGGGTTTCTTAGCTGGCACGGGCTGGCTGCTGGCCCAGGGTGGCATTGGCTCAATGATTAGCTATCCGCTGAACTTGACGACGCTCGGCAACCTGTTTGCGGCCGATCAATTGGGGTTGTGGTTTCCGGGCACCGTATTTGGATTGCTGTTGTTTTTTGCGGTGCAACGCCTCAACCATTGGGCGGTACTGCCAGCCATGTTGTTGGGCGGCTTGGTGCTCTTCTACGTTGTGCTTCTCTTCAGTGGCACCTCGATTGAACAGGCCATAGCGAATGGGCTGCTGCTCGGCAATCTCGGAGACAGAAGCATCTGGCAACCGCTGCCGCTGGGAGAATTGACGCAGGCAGACTGGGGCGCCATC
>JAEUQX010000622.1 GCA_016788625.1 Anaerolineae bacterium | reverse complement strand
CGTCGGCGTCTGGTCTTTGATCTTCTCGTGGTACTGCGCCAGAGAATAGAACGGAATCATCGGCGTCGTGTGGTGTTCAACGTGATAATTCATGTTCATGTAGAGGAAGCGGAACACCGGGTTGATGTAGACCGTGCGCGTGTTCTGGCGGTGGTCGTACACGTTTTCTTTCAACCCGGCGTGCTGTGTTAAGCCCAGCAGTTGGTGCAGCCACCCGCCGTAGAAGCGCGGCAGCCCGATGAACATCATCGGCAGGAAACTGCCAATCGAGAGCGACCACAGCCCGACGACGAGGAAAATCGCCACGTAGGCGCGGCTTGACCAGTACATTTTCCAGCGCTCTTCTTGCGGCACGAAATTCCGCACGTTGGCATCTGGCCGCCCCAGCGCGTGCCGGATGATGCGCAGCACTTCGGGCGGGCCGCTGCGCAGATAGAAGAAGTCCATCGCGATCTTGAGCAGGTCGGCGGGGCGCATGACCTGAATTTCCGGGTCAAGCCCGACCAGATAGGTATGCGTGTGGTGCCGGGCATGGCTCCAGCGCCAGAGAAAGGCTTCGCGCAGGGTCATGAACGACGTGACGTGATACACCACTTCATTCAGCCAGTGTGTCTTGAAAGGCGTGCCGTGACTGCACTCGTGCCAACTGGCGTCGGACGATGAGTAGATCGTGCCGAACAGGATGAAGGCCGGAATCGCCCACCAGGTGCCCCACGAGAGCGCCGCCAGATAACCGCTGGCGACCAGCAGGACGAGCCACAGCCCATAATGCGCCAGCGCAGGCGCGTCGCGGCGTTCCATCAGCGCCTTCAGGTCCTTGCGCGCGATCTTCGGCTGCCACCAGTTGGCCTCCATCCGCGCTTCAAGGTGGTCGTCTTCCAGCCCCACAATCTCTTTGTATCCACCGGTAATGCTGTAATCGCGCTTAATTTGTGTTGCCATTTTTTCCTCTAAATCAAAGCTTTTAGTCAATGGTCTTTAGTCTGAAGTCGTTAGCAAACGGCAAAACCATCCCCACAAGCTAACGGCTATAGACTACTAGCTAATATAGTGTAACGGATTGTTATGTCCACGTAAATCAACAGAGCGTTACGATTGTGTTGTGAACCGTTGCACGATGGGACGGCAGCCAATGCGGGCATGGTCACTGGTGGTTAGTTGAACGCGCCACCGGCATGTTAGAATCCGCCACAAATAATAGGTGAATCATCATGAAAACTGTTCCACAAATTTCTGCCGCGCAGGCCGCCGCGCTGGTCAGGGATGGCGATGTGCTGATGGCGGGCGGTTTTGGCATGA
This sequence comes from Anaerolineae bacterium, assembly GCA_016788625.1. Taxonomy (GTDB): domain Bacteria; phylum Chloroflexota; class Anaerolineae; order Aggregatilineales; family Phototrophicaceae; genus CFX2. The sequence goes on along the minus strand of JAEUQX010000622.1, from coordinate 9,820 downwards.
CGGGCAACCCGGTGCATCTGCTGCACGCGCTGGCCGAGACGCCCACGCGCGGACTGACCTACATCGGCAACAACGTCGGTGAGCCGGGGCTGGGTGGCGGGCGGCTGCTGCGCAACGGGCAGATCAGCAAAGCGATTGGTTCGTTCTTCACCAGCAACCCGGAGGCGGTGGCTGCCGCGCAGTCCGGGCAGATCACCGTGCAGCTCTTGCCGCAGGGGTCGCTGAGTGAGGCGATTCGCGCGGGCGGCGCGGGAATAGGCGGCTTCTACACCCCCGCCGCTTACGGTACCGTGATCGCCCAGGGCAGCGAGACGCGTGTGATGAACGGCAAAGGCTACGTCTTCGTCGAGGCGCTGCGGGCCAATGTGGCCTTCATCCGTGCGTGGCGCGCCGATACGGCCGGAAATCTGGTCTACCGCATGACCGAGCAGAACTTCAATAAGGCGATGGCGATGGCCGCCGATCTGGTGGTGGCGGAAGTCGAAGAAATCGTCCCGGTGGGCGCACTCGACCCGAATATGATTCACACGCCAGGCAGTTACGTCGATTATCTGGTGCAGGCGCACATGACGCTGGAAGAGCTGGGCACGTCGGCCTCGATGGAGAGCAGCGCCAAGAAGGTCAGCCCGGCGCGGATGCACATGGCGCAACGGGCGCTGGCGGAACTGCGGCGCGGCGATGTCGTCAACCTGGGTATCGGCATCCCGACGCTGGTGGCTGATCTGATCACGCCGGAACACGGCATCATCCTGCACACCGAGAACGGGATGCTGGGCGTTGGCCCTGCGCCGGAGGATGGCGGCGCGATGGATTACCCGGTCAACGCGGGCAAGATCCCGGTGACAGCGCTGCCGGGCAGCAGCTACTTCGACAGCGCCGACTCGTTCGCCATGATACGCGGCGGGCATATCGACGTGGCGATCATGGGCGGGCTGCAAGTGGACGAACAGGCCAACCTGGCGAACTGGGCGGTGCCGGGCAAGCCGCTGCTGGGCGTCGGCGGCGCGATGGATCTGGCGTCCGGCGCGCGGCGGCTGATCATCACGATGACGCACACCAACGCGGACGGCAGCGCCAAGATCGTGCCGCAGTGCACGCTGCCGCTGACGGCGATGGGCGCGGTCGATCTGGTGATCACCGATCTGGCGGTGTTCGGCTACCCGGATGGGCGACTGACGCTGCTGGAACTCCTGCCCGGCGCGACACTGGATGCCGTGCGCGCGCAGACGACGGCACAATTCGCGGTGGCGCTGTAAATGCGCTGCACAGCACATCCGCAGACGAGAAACAGCAGAATTCACCACAGAGGCACAGAGGAATACAGAGGTCATTTGTAGGGGCGGATTAGCGCGGAGCGCGTATATCTGCCCGTTAACGACACGGCCTAAACAAGAAAGTTTTTCAGAGCCAGGCACAGAAGAATACAGGGGATTGGGTTTGGATGGGCGCCCAACGAGGCGTCCGGCGGTAGGGTTTCACAGATAGGTGAATAAAAACTCCGACCGTTTGCGCCGCCTGTAAACGCACGCCATAATATTGTGGCGTAATGCATCCTATCATCGAGGCGGTGCCTGATGGTACAGCTCTTCATCTCGTATTCGCGTGATAATTCCTCAATTGTAGATCGATTGCGACGTGATCTTCCCGACGCCGGCATTGACATTTGGATCGACAAGGTTCGGTTAACCCCCGGCACCTATAGTTGGGAGCAGGCGCTGCGCGACGCCATCGCCGCCGCTGATGCCGTGCTGCTGTGCGCCTCGCCGGAGTCGCGCGCCTCGGCCTACGTGCGCGATGAAGTGGCGCTGGCGAAGCAGGCGGGCAAAGCGATCTACCCGGCCTGGGTGGCGGGCGAACGCTGGCTCGACTGTGTGCCGCTCGGACTGGGCGGGACGCAGTATGCCGATCTGCGCGGCGCGAACTACACCACAGGCTTCGCGCAGTTGGTCGCTGCCGTGCGCGGCGAGGCCACGCCGATTGCCCCGCTCGTGCCCGACGCGCCGCCCGAACCTCTCACACCGACCGCCGAACCGCGTAACCCCTACAAAGGGCTGCGCGCCTTCCGCGCCGAGGATGCAGGTGACTTCTTTGGCCGCGCCGATCTGGTGGCGGAACTGCTGCGCCGCGTCGAAGACCACACACGCCCCGCGCGCCTGCTGCCCGTGCTGGGCGCATCCGGTAGCGGCAAATCCAGCGTGATATTGGCCGGCTTGCTGCCCGCGCTGCGCCAGAAGCACCCTGATTGGGTCTACCTCGACCCGTTCGTGCCGGGCACGCAGCCGCTGGAACGCCTGACGATCACCCTGGCGCGCCGCCTCAGTAGCAAATCGCAGCGCGCCATCCGCGACGACCTGGACGACGGCAGCACGCGCGGCCTGCACCGCCTGGCCGCTGAGATCAGCGACGCGCCCGTGATCGTGTATATCGACCAGTTCGAGGAAGTCTTCACGCAGGTCAACGACGAGGCCGAGCGCCGCCAGTTCATCGACCTGCTGACGACGGCGGCGACCGAGCCGAGCGGCGTGCTGCACGTCCTGCTGAGTATGCGCGCCGATTTCTACGACCGCCCACTGCAATTCACGCCCTTCGGCAGGCTGATCGAGACGCATCACGTCGCCATCACGCCGATGCGCCTGGCCGATCTCTACGACGTGGTGCAGCAGCCTGCGCAGCTCCCCGATGTGAACCTGCGCTTCGACGATGGCCTGATGACTGAGATGGTCTTCGCCGTGCGCGAGGAGAACGCCGCGCTGCCGCTGCTGCAATTCGCGCTCGACCAGCTTTTCCAACGCCGCAGCGGGCACACGCTGACCCTGCAAGCCTACCGCGAGATCGGCGGCATCCAGGGGGCGCTGGCGCGGCACGCCGAGGCTACCTATCACGCCCTGCCGAGCGAGCAGCACCGCCAACTGGCGCGCGCGCTGTTCCTGCGGCTGATCGAACCCGGCGCGACCGAGCAAGACACCACCCGCCGCCGCGCCCCCATGAGCGAACTGACGCTGCCAGACGCCGCGCAAACGCGCCTCCTGCAAGAGACCGCTGATGCATTCGTGAATGCGCGCTTGCTGGTGTCGGATGCGAACCCCTCCCCATTGCATCCCACAGGGACGCTTCGCAGTGGAGAGGGGCTTCAGAACGGAGATATGACTCCCCCTCTCCATGAGGATAGCGAAATGGGGAGGGGGCCACGGGGAGGGGTTACACTCGAAGTCAGCCACGAAGCGCTGATCCGCGAATGGGCGCGCCTGGGCGAGTGGCTGCACGCCGCGCGCGAAGACCTGCGCCTGCAAAAAGCGCTGGCCGCCGACGTGGCCGAGTGGCTGCGGCGCAGCAGACCTGTGGATATGCTCTATCGTGGTACGGTGCTGGCCGACGCGCTGGCCTGGGCGACGCGCAACCCCGCCAGCCAGGACGAAACCCGCTTCCTGGAGGCGGGACAGCGCGCCGAGGCCGAGCGCCAGCGCCGCGAAGCCGCCGCCGCCCGCAGCGTGCGGGTCGCGCTCATCAGCCTGCTGGCGGTTATCACCCTGGCGTCAGTGGCAGTCGTGCTGATCCTGGCGCGCAGCAACACCGCGTTGCAGGCCGAGGTCGCCTTCACCAACCTGGAGATCGCCCGCTTCGGCACACTGAATGCGGGCGGTGTCGTCGTGTCCCTGCCGACGCAGACGCCGGGCATCTTCGAGCCGACGCTTACAGGCATCGCTGTTCTCAACACCCACGACCCATCGCTGCCGGAAAACCAGATGGTGGATGACTATGGCGTCGCGATGGTGCGCGTGCCGGCCGGCTGCTTCTTCATGGGCAGCGATAAGGGTAGCACGGACGAGCAGCCGACCCATGAAATCTGCTTTGAACAGGCCTTCTGGATCGACAAAACCGAAGTGACCAACGCCCAGTACGGCTCGGCCTCACCGGAGTGTTCGGAATGGTCATCAGCACCCGATCAGCCGCGCAGCTGCGTCACCTGGTTCGAGGCGCGCGACTTCTGCCAATCGCGGGATGCGCGCCTGCCAACTGAGGTCGAGTGGGAGTACGCCGCGCGCGGCCCAGACAGTCGCGTCTATCCCTGGGGTAACGATTACGATGCAGCGCTGGTCATCGGCTACGATGATCCGGACTATGGCGGTCGGTCAACCGCGCCGGTCGGCAGCCGTCCGGGCGGCGCGTCGTGGGTTGGCGCGCTGGATATGAGCGGCAATCTGTGGGAGTGGGTCAGGAGCGCCTATCAGGATTACCCGTATCGGGCGGATGACGGGCGTGAAGATGCTAATAGAACAGATGTTTCGCGCGTGGTGCGCGGTGGCTCGTTCGGCGATTCTTCAGTCGGCCTGCGGGCTGCCGATCGCTACTGGCTCGGTCCCGACCTCGAGGGCGGCAGCTACGGTTTCCGCTGCGCCCGCTCTTCTTAATAGCTCTGAATCCTGTTTTCTGGATTCTGATTTCTGACTCGATTGCCCGCGCAGAACCTCACCCCCTGGTCCTCCTCTATTCGCGCGCCACCCCGGCTATCTCAGCGTATCGTAGGGACGGGATATATCCCGTCCCTACACATGGCAATTACCCTCTGCCGAAAACCGTTCTTTCCAGCCCCTTCAGCGGGCTTTCTTTGCGATAGCCAGGCGATTTCAGCCCCTGGCGCGCGATGAGGTCGTCACTCCGGCAAACCGTCGGCAATCCACTGCGCCAGCAGGTCAAGCTGGTGGTCGGTCAACTGGGCGAAGTGACCGCCGCGCAGCACGTCCATTAGGCGGCTCTCGTCCGGCGCGCCAGCGATGACCACCTCACCATTAATGCTGCCCGCCATGACACTGGCGTAGTCGGTCAGGCGCAGGCCGTTGGTCGGCGTCGTGCCATGACACGCGCCGCACTCCTGGTTGAACAGCGGCTGCAGGATGCTGTAGGTCGGGTCGCCCTTGAAGTCTTCCAGCAGCGGCTCTGCGCGCACCTGATAGATGCCCAGGATGCTCGCCAGGCCGGGCGCGTTGAAGCCCGCATACTCCCACGACGAGCCGTGACAGGCGCTGTTCGAGCAGAAGCTCTGGTCATCGATGCCGCCGGGATTGCTGGTGGTATGGCAGTTCGAACAGCTTGCGTCGAAAGCGGCGTGGTGGCGGCTGATCCAGGTCGAGTCGAGGTGCGTTTCCGGCTCGACGCCCGTCGCCAGCCGCAGCGACGGTTCGATGTCGCCGGGGCGCACCACCGCCGGGATGGTATGGCACAGGTTGCACTCCAGCCGGATAGCCTCGCCCGCATCGCTGATGTGTTCGCCATCGTGGCAGCGGAAGCAGCCTGGCGCGTCGCTGTGGCCGACGTTATTGGGGTGCGTGTCCCAGCTCAGCAGTTGTTCGGGGTAGTTGGCTTCCTGGTACAGCGTGCTCAGCAGGTCGATGGCCTCGCGCACCTGCCCCTGCCCCTCGGCGTAGAAGTCCGGGTAGTTGTCCTTGTAGTAGGCATCGAGCGACTCGAAGGCTTTTACCGCATCATCGGTCGAGGCATAGGTGCCGGAGAGCAGTTCGATGGCGCGCACGCGGATGAACGGAATATCGCGCGAGAGGCCGCCCGCGCGCAGGGCATCATCGATCGCGCGGTTAGGCGGTTCGACCTGATGCGCGATGCGGTTGTGGCAGGTGATGCAGTCCATCTCGCGGATTTCGTACTGTTCCAGGTTGTTCGTGTCGATAGGCGAGTTGATGGCGTTGTATTCAATCGTTTCGCCCTCGGCGGTTTCGACGCGCACCCAGGGGATTTCCTGCTGTTCCGGGTCGAGCGCGATGTAGCTGATCGGGTTCTCAATGTGCCAGTGGATGCCGCGCCCCAGCCCTTCGCGCTCGCTGCCGCCGCCCGTGTGCATCAGCAGATAGATGCTGTAGGGGTCGTTGGTGCGGTTGTTCTCGAAGGTGTTGATCACCTGCAGGCTGTCGTCGGAGAACTTATCCGGCGCGTGGCACATTTCACAGGTCTCGCGGGCGGGGCGCATCTCCGCCGAGCGAATCGGCAGGTGATAATTCTCCAGCACCGTATCGACGATCAGGCGCATGTGCCCGGCTTTGCGGAAGAACTGCACCAGGATCAGGTCACGGCCAATGTGACAGTCCACGCAGGGTACGCGCGAGTGCGGCGAGACCAGGTAGGTACTGTACTCCGGGGGCATGGTGTGGCAGGTCGTGCCGCAGAAGGCCGCCGAGTTGCTGTATTCCCAGGCAGGCGGCGCGACCACCATGAAGATGCCGATGCCGAGCAGGACGAGGCCGAGCGGCAGCAGGTGCAGACTGGTGAAGGTCTGACCAAACCGGGGTATAAATCGCTTGAACCACTCCATAGCCGTGTTCCTCTAGCGCTGTGCAGCGTTGCGAGCGCCCAAGCCGTGCAGCAGGATAAAACAGTCCCATTCTGGTCATGGTAACGTATCTGCGCCCACTGTAAATCATCCGTAAGGATGAATCCGAATCATGCTCGCGATTGATTGCGGCGCGCGGCGCGTACCGTACAGTTGTAAGGATAGATTGGAAAGCACCTTCAGCGCTGCCTAACGACTGGGGAACTTGTCATGGGTCGCAGCATTATTTATGGATTGTTGTTCTGCGGCGTCGGCCTGATCGTGCTGGGCGTCGCGCTCGGTTGGCCGACCCACGTCGCTGTCGCGCAGGATGATGCCCGCGCGGAGGCCGACTTCATCGGGGCAGGCGACTGCGCCGACTGCCATCAGGGATTGGCGCGTGACCACGAAGAGACGCCGCACAGCCTGGCGCTGCAAGATGTGGGGCGCAACCAGGATGGCATCCTGGCCGACTTCGAGCAGGGCGCGGATCTGCGTCAGGTGACGTTCCCCGGCGAGGACGCGCCGCGCGCGTTCACGGCGGATGACATCGCCTTCGCCATCGGCAGCGGGCGCTATATGCAGCGCTACGTCTACGAGGGCGAGGACGACCTGTACGCCGTATTCCCGGCGGAATGGGATACGGTCGCTGGCGTTTGGCGTCCATATGGTTCGGCGGAGAACTGGCCTGCCGCGCCGGAACACGACTTCGTGACGAACTGCGCAGGCTGCCACACCACCGGGCTGAACCTGGAACGGGTACGCTGGGAGGATGAGGGCGTGCAGTGCGAAGCGTGTCATGGCCCCGGCGGCGAACATGCCGAGGCCGCTGACGACGCCGGACGCCGCCCCGACGAGGATGAGATCGTCGAAATTCATGAGGCCATCGTGGTCAGCCCGGATGCCCAGGTCTGCGGACAGTGCCACAGCCAGGGCGTGCAGGCCGACAGTGCGCACCCCTACCCGACGGTATATCTGCCCGGCGGCTCGCTGGCGGACAGCGGTTTCGCGCTGCTGCCCGACGATGACCCGGCGGCCTGGTACGCCAGTGGGCACGGGCGGCTGAATAACATGCAGTTCAACGAGTGGCTGGCTTCGGCGCACGCGGGTTCGCTGGAGACGGCGCGCGGCAGCGCCAACGCGGCGGATGGCTGTGCCACCTGTCACAGCGGCGACTATGCCTTCATCGAACGCATCCGCGCGGCATACGAGGCAGGCGACCTCACCGGCGCTGCCCCCGACCTGCCAACGCTGGACACGGCGCAGACGGGCATCACCTGTGTCACCTGCCACAGCCCGCACACCGCCGCCGAAGAACCCTTCCATTTGGCTGACGGCAGCTACACGCTCTGCACGACCTGCCACAGCAACACCGATCTGATTCAACCTCTGCATCATCCGGTCAAAGAGATGTTCGAGGGGCAGGAGATGGTCGAAGGTGTGGCGGGCATCCCCTCGGTACACTTCTCCGAGGAAGAAGGCCCGCGCTGCGTCACCTGTCACATGCAGCGAATCGAGATTGGCGGCGCCGCGCTGGCAAACCATACCTGGCGCGTCGTCATCCCCGGCGATGAAGCCGACAGCCCGCCCGATCCCTGCTCCACCTGCCACACTGATCTCAACTCAGGCGACCTGCAATCGCTGATCGAGGATACCCAGGCTGCGGTACGCGCCCGCGTCAACATCGTTCGCGCGCGGCTGGGCAGCATCACGCCGCCTGCCGAGGGCAGCCCGGAAAGCGCGGAGTACAACCGCGTGGTGCTGGCGCTGAACTTCGTGCAGAACGACGGCAGCATGGGCGTGCATAATTACGCGTATGCCGACGCGCTGCTCGACGAAACCTCGCGCATCCTCGCGCGGCTCAGCGTGCCCGGCGCGAACCTGGAGCCGACCGAAGGCCCTGCACCCACTGCTACGCCTTCGGCTGATGAGCCGATCACGGTGGGCATGGAACACCCAGTGCGGACGGGAGCACGACCGATGACGCTGATCTTGCTCGGCGTATCGCTGGTGATCCTGCTCGGCGGGACAATGCTGATCTTGCGCCAGAGCGCGCGCCGCAACCAGGAGGCAGCCCGATGATGACCCGAATCAGGGTGAGCTTGCTCATCGTGGGAAGCCTGCTCATCATGCTGGGGGCGATGGTTGGTCTGGCGACGGCACAGGAACCCGCCAGCGCCCCGGAAGCCACGCCATCCCCCGAAGCGACGGCGGAACCCGCCTCCGACGCCTACTGCCTGCTGTGCCACACCAAGCCGGATCAGGTCTGGCACCTGCCCAGCGGCGAGAATCTTTCGGTGACAATTGACCCGACCGTGCTGGCGAACTCCGTACACGGCACGGCCAGTTCCGAGGGGCCGCTGGCCTGCGCGGATTGTCACCCGAATTTCCGCTACCCGCACCCGGCCACGCTCAGCCAGACGATCCGCGAGTTTCAGGTCGAGCGCTACGCGATCTGCCGCGACTGCCATGCGGAGCAGTATCAGCGCGCGCAGGACAGCGTGCACGGCGAATTCCTGCGTGAGGGGCGGTTGGAAGCAGCGACATGTATTGACTGTCACGGCGGCCACGACATCCAGACGCCGGACGAACCGCGCCAGCGCATCTCGCTGACCTGCGGGCGCTGTCACGGCGCGATCTTCGAGACTTTCCGCAGCAGCATTCACGGCACAGCGCTGCTGGACGAGAGCAATCCTGATGTGCCGACCTGCATCGACTGTCACGGCGTGCATAACATCGAAAACCCGCTGACGACCGAATTCCGCAGCGGCTCGCCGGATTTGTGCGCGACCTGCCACGCCGACGCCGAACTGATGGGCAAGTACAACATCAGCACGCACGTTTTCGACAGCTATGTGGCCGACTTCCACGGCTCAACGGTTGAACTCTTCGAGCATGAGTCGCCGGGCGTGGTGACGAACAAGGCTGTGTGCTTCGACTGTCACGGCGTGCACGACATTCAGGCCGTTGATGACGCGGGGGTAGCGAGCATCCGCGAGACGCTGGTGACAACCTGCCGCCAGTGCCATCCCGGTGCCAGCGCGGATTTCTCTGCCGCGTGGATTGGGCATTACCCCGCCACGCCGGAGACGCACCCGCTGCTGTTCTTCGTGCGCAGTCTCTACAATGTGCTGCTGCCTGTTGGGTTGATCATCGTCGGCATCCTGATCGTCTCTGACCTGGTGCGCCGCTTACGCAGGGGGAACGTGTGATGGCCGCGCAGTCTGTATCTGAGCAAAATAGTCCGGCGCTCACGCCCATGCAGCGCATCGAACGGCTGGTGCTGACGGTCGCGCTGGTCGGCCTCATCGTGAGCGGGCTGCCGCAGCGTTACCTGGGCGAACCCTGGGCGAACGCGCTGGTCGTGCTGGGCGGCGGAATCGAGAGCTTACGCATCCTGCACCGTTTCTTCGCGCTGCTGCTGCTGGGCGAGGCGCTCTATCATGTGCTGGCGCTCGGCTACCGCCGCTTCGTCGTCGGTCGTGGAGCGTCCCTGCTGCCAGG
>JAEUQX010000620.1 GCA_016788625.1 Anaerolineae bacterium | reverse complement strand
TTTCCCGGTGCGTCAACTGCTGGATGATGTGGCTGGCACGCTCAAACCCATGGTGGCCAAGAGCGGCAGCGCGCTGGCGGTTGCGTGTGCGCCGGATACGGGTAGCATGGTGGCGGATTTGCTGAAGGTGCGCCAGACGCTACTCAACTTGCTTAGTAACGCCGCTAAGTTCACGCAGAACGGCCAGATAACGCTCGATGCCACTCGCCGCCGCATGGATAATGCCGACTGGATGGTATTTCGCGTCCGCGATACGGGCATTGGTATGACTGAGGAACAGATCGAGCAGTTGTTTCAGGAGTTCTCGCAGGCAGATAACTCCACCACGCGCAAATATGGCGGTACTGGACTGGGGCTGGCGATCAGCCGGCGTTTTTGCCAGATGATGGGTGGCGACATTCTGGTTGAAAGTGAGCTTGGGAAGGGCAGCACATTCAGCGTGATGCTGCCCGCAGATGTGCCGGCGAGGCAGGCTGCACAGGTAGCGCGCGAAAAGCTGGCAACCAGCGAACTGGAGGCTGTGGCTGCGATCAGCACCGTGCTGGTGATCGACGATGACCCGAATGTGCGTGATCTGATCGTTCGCTACCTGACGAAACATGGCTTCCGCGTGGAAACCGCCGCAAATGGCGAGGATGGTCTGCGGCTGGCACGCGAGCTGCACCCGGACGCCATCACGCTCGACGTGATGATGCCGGGCATGGATGGCTGGTCGGTGCTTTCGGCGCTCAAGGCCGACGCTGACCTGGCCGATACGCCTGTGATCATGCTGACGATTACCGATAACCGCACTGCTGGGCTTGCCCTGGGCGCGACGGATTACCTGAACAAACCCGTCGATCAACAGCGCTTGCTCACCCTGCTGCGTCAGCACCGTCCCGCTCCTGGAAGCGTGTTGGTGATTGATGATGAAACCGATGCGCGCGATTTGTTGCGGCGCACGCTGGAAAAAGCAGGCTGGAAGGTAGACGAGGCGACCAACGGGCGGGTGGCGCTGCAAGCGATGACCAATACACAGCCCGACCTGGTACTGCTCGATCTGACGATGCCGGAGATGAACGGCTTCCAGTTCATCCGCGAGATGCGCCGGAATCCAGGGTGGCAATCTATTCCGGTTGTCGTTATAACTGCCAAAACGTTAACCCCAATAGAACGGCAGCAATTGAACGGCTATGTTGAGCGCGTGCTGCAAAAAGGTGCGTACAGCCGCGAAGTGCTGCTGAGGGAAGTTCGCGATCTGGTTGTGGCGAATGTTAAACATCGGGGCAAAGATAGGGATTCATGAATAATGGCGACGATATTGGTGGTTGAAGACAACGAGATGAATTTGGATATGCTTTCGCGCCGTCTTGAAAAACGCGGGCATCACGTGTTGGCCGCCAACGATGGCGCTGCGGGCGTGGAAATGGCACTCGCCAATCAGCCCAACCTGATTCTGATGGACATGAGTCTACCCGTGATGGACGGCTGGGAAGCCACTCGGCGCATCAAAGGCAACCCGAATACGCGTCACATCCCGGTGATCGCGCTCACCGCCCATGCAGTGGCAGGTGACCGCGAGAAATGCCTGGAGGCGGGCTGTGATGAGTACGAAAACAAGCCTGTCAAGTTCCCGCAGCTCATCGCCAAGATCAACACCATGCTTGGCATCAAGGATGAGGGCGGCGAATGAACAGCGATTCGGCGCTCATCCTCATCGTCGATGACAACGAAATGAACCGCGACATGCTCGCGCGGCGGCTGGAGCGCCAGGGCTACCAAACCGTCATGGCCGAGGACGGCGTGCAGGCTCTGGAGGTCCTGCCGCAGCACTCGGTCGATCTCGTCCTGCTGGACATCATGATGCCGCGCATGAACGGCTACGAGGTCTTGCAGAACATCAAGGATGACCCGCGAATGCGCCATGTTCCTGTGATCATGATCTCTGCGGTTGACGACCTGGACAGCGTGGTCAAGTGCGTCGAGATGGGCGCCGATGATTATCTGTTTAAGCCTTTCAATCCCATCCTGCTCAAGGCGCGCGTAACCGCCTCGCTGGAGAAGAAACGCCTGCGCGACAGGGAGCGGGTTACACAGCAGGGTGGGGGCAGCGAGACCTTCGCGCACCTGCCATCGTTCGTGGCGGAGCGGCTGCGCGCGGGGCAGGAAGTGGTGGACAGCTTCCCCAACCTGACGGTGCTGGTGGCGGGCGTAGGTGGCCTGGCAGACTTCGGTTCACCGTTCGAAATGGTCGATCTGCTTAACCGCGCCTTTGGGGAATTCGATCACAGAGTTGAGCAGCGTGGCCTGCTGCGCGTGCGCACGACGGGCAATCAGTATGTGGTCGCGGGCGGCGTGATCGACCAGGGTGATCCGCGTGCTGGGGCGCTGGCAGATCTGGCCGTCGAAATGCGGTCGGTGGTCGCTGGGCTGCGGCTGGCCTCTGGTGGGCAGGTGAGTGTGAGCATGGGGCTGCACAGCGGACTGGCAATTGGCGGCGTGATCAAGACGGCCAGACATGTCTACTATGATCTGTGGGGGGATGCGGTCGAGGTAGCGAGCTTGCTGCAGACGCGCGCATTGTTCGACAGCATTATGGTCAGTGCCGCTGTGTACGGCCTGCTGCGCTACGATTACCTGTTTGATGAGTTCGGTCGGCTGGACTACAAAGGACAGCCCGTTGCCACGTACCTGCTAAAGGGACGCTTATAGCCCGCCTCAAACTGCCGTGTAGCCAGATCATGCGCGGTTGATGATCGTCGGTCATCCTTTCTTTCTCAAATAATTTTCGCATAGTCATATAGAGTGACAGCTAACAGGATTGTGATGGATGACATCTACACTCACAAGCCAAAGTGGTCTACACTCTCTATCAACCAACCCACAACTACCTCGCTGCACACACGCGACAGGCAAAGCAACCCGATAATACTGATCACCCAGGACAGCCTGAAAAAGAAGCCAAGCCAATGAAACGAAACCTGTTCTCCCAACTGCTCATCCTGATCGTTCTGTTGGCCCTCAGTAGAGCAGGGGTACGCGCTGCCGCAACGTACACGGTGACGAAGACCGCCGACACCTTCGATGGGACATGTAACGCCGATTGTTCGCTGCGTGAGGCCATCAGCGCTGCCAACAACGACCCTGGCAGCACGGTCAACATCCCTGCTGGGACGTACACCATCACCCGCGCAGGCTTCAACGAGGATGCCAACGCGACGGGTGACTTCGACATACTGGCGGATATGACCATCAGTGGCGCTGGATACACCAGCACGATCATTGATGCGGCTGACCTTGACCGTGCGTTTGACCTGATTGGTCTTCCAACACCCCTTACGGTGACGATCAGCAGCCTGACGGTACAGAACGGTGACGCGCTCAACCCCGCGCCAGCTTCCGGCGGGGGAATCGACAGTGAAAATGTGAACCTACGGCTCGAAGACTGTCTCATCCAGAACAATACTGCCGAGTTTGGCGGTGGTCTGGCGCTGCAGTCTGCTGAACCGCGCATTGCCGAAGTCTACAACTGCCTGATCCGCAACAATACGACTAGAACCACACCTGATCCGCTCGACCCGCTCAACTGGGCACAGGGCGGCGGTATCGCGGCCAATCACCAGCTCGACATCTTCAACAGTGAAATCTCCAGCAACACAGCGATGGAAGGCGGCGCGATCTTCGGGAGCGATACGAATATCTTCAACTCGCTTATCCGCGACAACACAGGCACCGTTTCCACCGGCGGTGTGGGCAACGGTGGGATTACTGTGATCAGCAGCACTTTCACCAATAACAGCCCGACCGCTATCTCCACCAGCGTTGGTCTGATTTCAGACAGCACGTTCACGGGCAACAGCAGCGACATCGGCGGCGCTGCGATTTACGGTGCCAACCTGACCGTGACGAACAATGCCTTCGTCGGAAACAGCGCGACCGAAGGCACACCCGGTGGCGCGATCTTCGCCCGCTATGGGACAACAACAATCATCAACAATACCTTCGCCAACAACAGCGCAGCAAGCGGCGGAGCGGTTGCGGGGGAGACCAACCCCGGCAGTGGGTTTCCCGTCAATATAAACCTGAGCTTCAATACATTTCGCGGCAACACCGCCACGTCAGGAGCCAGTATCGACGCGCGCGCTGCCACGACCATCACCGCACGCGCCAATATCTTCGCTAATGGCACGGGTGGACATTGTGCGGTCAGCGCCGACGGTGATATTGCGTCAACAGGCTACAACCTGGCCGATAACACGACATGCCAGACCTATCTCGATCAGCCGAGTGACCTGAACAATACCAATCCGCTGCTTGGTACACTCGGTTTCAACGGTGGGTTGACGCAGACCATCCCATTACTGGCGAACAGCCCAGCGATTGACATCGTGCCCAGCGGCGTGTGTGAATCGACCGACCAGCGCGGTTTCCCACGCCCACAAGGGCCGAACTGTGACAGCGGTTCATTTGAAAGCGGCGCGGACATCAGCCAACCCGGCCCAACCTATACCGTGACGACCGTCGAAGACAGCAATGACGGGCTGTGCGGCCAACTGCACTGCACCCTGCGAGAGGCGATCATCGCGGCCAATGATGCAGTAGGCAGCAACATCATCGAATTCGGCATTCCCGCGACGGCCACGGGTATCCAAACCATTGTTCTGAACAGTCTGCTGCCAACCGTGACCGGTCCCGTGACAATTGACGGGGCGACTCAGCCGGGCTACAGCACGCTGCCCCTCATCGAAATCAATGCCAGCGCGTTGTTCAGCGGTGAAGACGTGCTGACCATCAACGCCTCCGGCAGCACTGTGCGCGCGCTGACGATCAACCGCTTCCCTTCCAATGCCATCACCATTAACGCCAGTACCGCACGAATCGAAAACAACGTGATCGGCCTGAATTCGGCGGTGACGCAGGCCTACAGCTACGGCAGCCCCGGCCCGACTAGTCCCCGGCTGGCGAACGGCGTTGTGATCAACGCAGGCGCGAACAGCGCGACCATTGTCGGCAACTGGATCAGCAACGGATGGGGCGCGGCAGGTCTGCTGTCAGGCGGCAACAATGCCCTGGTTGAGAACAACCGCTTCGGCGTTAACTTCGAGATCACTGCTGAGCTGGGCAGTGTGCAAAATGCGCTCGATGTGGATGGGTCGAACAATACCATACGCGGCAACATCATCAGCAGCGCGGGCACGGGTATCCTGCTCGATGGCCCGACCAATACCGTGCAGAACAACAGCATTGGCACGAACCCCGGCGGCACGCTCAACCTGGGCAACAACACGTTGGGCATCAGCGTATCCGGGTTGGGTAGCATCATCGGCGGCGCAGCGGCAGGGCAGGGCAACCGTATCGCCTTCAATGGCAATAACCCGGTTGAGGCGGGCGCAGGTGTGGCGGTCAATGGCGGCAGCGGCAGCCGCATCCTGGGCAACGCGATCTATTCCAATGCGGCGCTGGGCATCGATCTGGGCGATACAGGCATCACGCCCAACGACCCGCTCGACGAGGATGTGGGCACGAATGAACTGCAAAACTTCCCGCTGCTCACAGGTGTTCAGGTAGGGACGGGAACGGTCACGATTGCGGGGACGCTCAACAGCGCGCCGTCGCAAACCTACCGCATCGAATTCTTCGCCAGCCCAAGCTGTGACGCCAGTGGCAACGGCGAAGGACAGCGCTACCTCGGCACGGTCAACACGACGACCAATGCCAATGGCGATGCCACCTTCAATGTGCTGCTCAGCACGACGATCGGCGACGACTACCTGAGCGCGACCGCGACCGACCCCGCCAACAACACCTCGGAATTCTCGCCCTGCCTGTACGGGTCGAATCCGCCGCAATCCGGGCCGACCTTCACCGTAAATACGACCGCTGATGCCGACGATGAACTTTGTACCTCGCTGCACTGCACGCTGCGCGAGGCGATCAACGCGGCTAACGCGGCGGCGGGCGCGAACACGATTGCGTTTGGTATATCCGGTGCAGGCGTCAAGACTATTCAACCGACCACCGCGCTGCCCACCGTGACAGGGCCGACGACAATCGACGGCACGACACAGCCTGGCTACAGCGGCGCGCCGCTGATTGAACTTGACGGCAACCTGCTGAACGCCAACAGCACGGTCGATGGGCTGGTCTTAAGCGGCGGAAACAGCACGGTGCGCGGCCTGATCGTCATGCGCTTCCCATACAACGGCATCGTGCTGACGGGCGCGGGTGGCAGCAGCGTTCGCGGTTGTTACATCGGCGTGGATGCGGGTGGCACACTGGCGCGCGGCAACGGGCGCAACACGGCTTCCAGTACGGATGGCTACGGCATTGCTGTACGAAGCCCATCCAATACCATCGGCGGGGTGACAGCGGGTGACCGCAACGTGATCAGCGCCAATCGGCTCGGCGGCGTCGCACTCGAAGCCAGTCTCAACATCGTCAGCGGCAATTACATTGGGACAAACGTGGCAGGCAGTGCAGGGCTGGGCAACGGGCGCGATGGCGTGATCATCAGTGGCAGCGGCAACCTAATAGGCGGCACGGGGAGCGAGGCGGGCAACCTGATCGCCCACAACGGCACAGGCTGCGCGACCTGCGCGGGCATCCGCATCGCGGTCAGCGGCGCGGCAGCCAACACATTGTACGGCAATCGCATTCACAGCAATGCCGGACTGGGGATCGACCTGGGGACGGCTGGGGTGACACCCAATGATACAGATGACCCGGATACAGGCGCGAATCAGCTTCAGAATTTCCCGGTGCTGTTGAGCGCGCAGAGCAATGCCAGTGAGACCCGTATCACGGGCAGCCTGAACAGCGCAGCATCGACGGCATATCGCATGGAATTCTTCAGCAGTCCAAGCTGTGACGCGAATGGCAGTGGGGAAGGGCGGGTGTTCCTGTCTGCGACAAGCGTCACCACAGACGGCGGGGGTGACGCGGCCTTCGAGGTCAATCTCTCGCTGAGTGTGTCGCTTGGTCATGTAATCACGGCGACCGCCACCGACCCTAACGGCAATACCTCTGAATTTTCGACCTGTCGCACCGTCGAGACCCTGCGCGAAGCGCCGCAGCGCAACTACTTCACCACCGCGACGCCGACGCTGACCTGGACGCGCGTCCAACAGGCCAGCGGCTACGAGATTCAGGTTGACAACAACGCGGACTTCAGCAGCCCGGAATACAGTAACAGCAGCTTGCCAGGGACGGCGCTTTCGGTGACGACCAGCGCGCTCGCCGACGGCACCTACTACTGGCGTGTGCGTGGGCGCAATGCCAATGGCATCCCTGGGGCGTGGAGCCTTGCCGATAGTTTTGTCGTCGATGTGCCGTAAAAACCTATATCTAAACCGCAGTTCATGCTATATGCACGCAGCGTTTTGCTCCCCTCTCCACAGGGAGAGGGGCTGGGGGTGAGGTTGCTGGATAGATACTAAGCTGAGCAAAGAATGATCAGCGATTGATCTGTAACTTGAACATTCTGCTTCTCAATAATGACTGTAATGAATACAGCAAGAAGGGAAGTAGAAAATGTCAAAACGCACACTGTTTCTCATGCTCGCTCTCGTCGTACTGGCATTCAGCGTTAGTGCTGCCGCCGCCCAGGGGTATCCCGCGCCGGACGGAAAGGCTATCATCACACGCCTGATGACCGACATTCTGTCGGGCGGCAAACTTGAACTGATCCCGGAAATCTACGCCGCCGATTTTGTCGATCACTCGCCGTTGGGCGAAACAAACGGCGTGGACGGCATGACAGCCTATATCGGCAATCTGCGCACAGCCTTCCCGGACATGCAGGTCGAGACGCAGCTCCTGATCTCCGACGCAGATTGGGTGGCTGGACGCTTCGTGGTGTCGGGAACGTTCACTGGCGAGCTGGTGACTCCCGCTGGCGCCGTGCCAGGCAACGGCGGCCCGATCAGTATTCCGGTGCATCACATCTGGCAGGTTAACA
>JAEUQX010000604.1 GCA_016788625.1 Anaerolineae bacterium | reverse complement strand
ATGAGCGAGCAACGCGACGACCTGATCGGCAAAATGCTGGGACAGTACGAAATCATCGAGGAGATCGGACGCGGCGGCATGGCGACCGTCTACAAGGCGCGCCAGGGGTCGATCAGCCGCATCGTTGCCGTCAAGGTGCTGCCGCGCACGTTCCTGCACGACCCCAGCTTCTTCGAGCGATTCGAGCGCGAAGTGGATGTCATCGCCCACCTGGAACACCCGCACATCCTGCCGATCTACGACTACGGCAAGGCCGAGGACATGCCCTATATCGCCATGCGCTTTCTGGGCGGTGGCAGTATGGCGCAGCTCATCCGGCGCGGCAGGCAGCCGCTGGAGAAGCTCGACCGCCCGTTTATGCAGGTGTCGCAGGCGCTCGATCATGCCCATCGCCAGGGCATCATCCACCGCGACCTGAAACCGGGCAACATCATGCTGGATGAGGAAGGCAACGCTTACCTCTCCGACTTCGGCATTGCGCGCATCATGGGCAGCAACCTGACGGGCAGCATGATCATCGGCACGCCCGCCTACATGAGTCCCGAACAGGCCAACGGGCTGCCGCTCGACGCCCGCTCCGATATTTACGCGCTGGGCATCGTGCTGTTCGAGCTGATCACCGGGCGCGAACCGTTCCAGGCCGAGACGCCGATGGCGCTGCTGCTCAAGCACATCAGCGAGCCGATGCCGCCCCTCGCCAGCTTCCGCCCAGATATTCCCGATGAAGTCGAACGGGTCATCATGAAGGCCACCGCCAAAGACCCCAACCAGCGTTACAGCTCGGCGGGCGATATGGCGAAGGCTTTCAGCGAGGCGCTGCGCGACCCACGCCCCTCGACGCGCATGGCCGCGCCGCAGATCGAGGACAAACCGACCATTCTGCCGGATACCGGACGCGGTGTGGCCCGGCCTACCCCGCCGCCCGTCACGCCGTATCCGCCGCAAGCGATGCCTCAGCAAACGCCCTATCCACCGCAGCAGCAGCCGTATCCCTATCAGCAGACGCCGCCGCCCACACCCTACGGCTACGCGCAGACACCGCCACCCACGCCTTACGGCTACCCACAGCAGCCTACGCCCTATCCCGGCACGCAGCCCGCGCCGCGTTCGCGCCTGCCGCTCATCCTGGGCGGGATAGCTGCGCTGATCGTAGTGGCTGTCGCCGCGCTGGTCGTCCTGCCGGGGTTGAATCCGCAGGAAGTCCCCGTCACGCGCGTCGCCGCCGAACTCGGCACCGCCACGCCCTTCCCGTCCGCACAGGTCGTGCAGGGGCGCAACTATTCGATCTCGATTCCGCGCGAGTGGATTCCGCCACAGGGCTTCTATGATCTTTCCAGTGATCAGAACCAGATTCACGTCTGGCAGGACACCAACCTCGAAGCCTATGTTGGCCTGACGCTGCGACCGACTGATGTCACTGGCGTGGACAAATACAGCGAAGCGGTCGAGCGCTATATCGAGACATTCTATGACCCGCAGTCGCAGTTGTCGCTGATTGAGGCGAGTGAGGCACAGGACGGCACTATCCGCCGCAGCTACCGCATGATTGGCGCGACCAACCCGGATTTCCCGGATGGGCAGTTGGACGTGTTCTTCCTGCGCCGTGACCCGTACCTGGTCGTGTTGGAACTGTACTCGGCGGACAACCAGGGCAACCGCCTCGTGCCGACCTTCCAGGACATCCTGGACAGCGTGTGGATCGACCCGACCTACGTCGAACCGGTCTGAGCGCAGATGTCAGCACACGGTCGTAGACACCCACCCCTCCCCTGTTTTCAGGGGTAGGTTTTTACAGGCGGCGGCGGCGGACACGGCAGTGCCGTGTCCCTACGAAGAGTACGAATTGGCAGACGGCGCAAGAAGCCTACCCTTCAGACCCCCCTCCCCTGGCCCTCTCCATTTTGTTACGCTCATGGAGAGGGGAATCGCTGAGCAACAGTCCTGCATATACACCCAACAAAAACCTCTACCCGATGATGAGTAGAGGTTTTTGATTCTGCTGATGGACTGACTGCTCCATCCCCTCCCTTTGTGAGAGGGGACAGTGAGCGCGGTGTAGGCCGTCGTTAGCTCTGCGCAGCCTCCGCGTCGATGCGCGGGGGCACATTGCCTTCGCGGCTGGCGTTCTCCTCCGTCGGCGAGTTCTCCGGGTAGACATCGTTCGCCAGATCAAAGGTCATCTGATTGGCTTCTTCGTCTACCAGGATCGGTTCGGCGTCGATGGGCAGCGCGGGTGTGTTGAAGATGTTCGGGTCGCCCACCACGTCCGAGGTGAACACCACGATGGGCGCGCCGCACAACCAGGTCGGCGCGTAGTCTGGAATTTCGTTGTCACTCACCAGGCGCGTCTCACGCGTCTTCAGCTCGTAGACGTAGATGTCCAGGTCGCCGTCAGCATCCGACTGGTAGGCGATGATGCTGTCATCGAGATACCAGGTGTGGTTCGAGGCTTCGCCGCGCGGGTCGGAGATAGCTTCGACCTCGCCGCCGTCGGCGTTCATCAGGTGCAGCACGCTCAGCGGGTTGCCATTGCGGTACGAGCGGAAGGCGATCTTGTCGCCACCGAAGGCGTAGGCCGGATCATGGTCGTCGCCCTGGCCGTCGCTCAGGCGGCGTTCGGCGCGCGTGGCAATCTCGATTTCGTAGATCTGCCACAGTCCATCGCGGTCGCTCTGGAAGACGATCTTCTGGCTGTCCGCCGACCAGTAGGCGTTGATGTCGCTGGCCGCGTTCTCGGTCAGGCGCGTTTCTTCGCCCGTCGCGATGTTGAGCAGGTAGAGTTCCCAGTTGCCGTCGCGGTCGGTCTCGAAGGCGATCCACTGACCATCCGGCGACCACACCGGGTCGATGTCACGCGCCACCGTGTTGAAGGTCACGCGGCGCATCACAGAGTTATCCACCTTGGTGATATACAGTTCCCAGTTGCCATCGCGGTTGCTGGTAAAGGACACCCATTCGGCATCCGGCGAGCGCGTCGGGGCCATGTCGATGACCTCGTCACCCTTGCCCTGCGAGAGATTCACGTCAGCCTGCGGATACTTGGGCAGTTCGCCGAGGCGGAAGACTTCCCAGTCGCCGGTCTGGTCGGTGTGATAGAGCAGCCATTCTTCGCAGACCGGGCCGCCTACGCCAATCGCTTCCCAGGGTTCAGGCCGTTCCAGCGAGGGATCAGGCAGGCCGGGCGTCAGGTTGAGCACCGGGAAGAAGCGCCGCGAACCGACACCGCTCGTGCCATTCACGCCGCCATCACCGGGCTGGCGTCCATCGCCGCCATCATCGCGCTTCTCGCAGGTGATCGTGACGCTGGTTCCGCCCACGCCGTCCGCGCCGAAGTACAGTTCACTGCCCGTCGAAGTTACGCTGATCACGGTGTGCTGGCTCTGGCCGAGCGTAATCGTGCCGGATTGCAGCACCGTGCCGTTGACATCCTTGATTTCGTAGTTCGATGTGATGGTGACCGCAGCAGCGCTGGCATTGTTCACCGTGAAGACTGCTGTGCCGTCCCCGGTGCAGATCGCGCTGACCGAGAGCGCCGGTTTGGCGCAGTCCGTCGTCACGCGCAGCACCGTGGTCACACCCTGCGCGCCGCCGTCAGTCGTGAAGGTCAGTGCCTCGTACACACCGCTCACCTCGATGCGCGTCGTGCCACCGTTGGCCGCCGTCGTCAGCGTGCCGGACTGCACCACGCCGCTGTTCACGCCGCGAATTTCGTAGCGCTGGTTAGCCGCCGTGTCCTTGCTGGTGTTGGTGATGGTGAAGATCGCCGTGCCGTCCGCTTCGCAGATGCCCAGCCCGCTCAACACGGGTGGCTGATCGCAGTCCGTCGAGACGCTGATCACCGTCGTCGCACCCTGTGACCCTGTGCTGGTCAGCGTCAGCGGGCCATAGATGTTGGTCACGCGGATTTCACTCGTGCCACCGTTGGTCGCCGTCGTCAACGTGCCGGAAGCGATCAGGGTGCTGCTGGCATCGCGGATTTCGTAGGCCTGGTTGGCCGCCGTGTCCTTGCTGGCGTTGGTGATAGTGAAGATCGCCGTGCCGTCCGCCGCGCACACGCCCACCGCTGTGAGCTTGGGCGGCTCGGCGCAGTTGGTCGAGACGTTGATGACCGTCGTCACGCCCTGCGTGCCTGTGCTGGTCAGCGTCAGCGGGCCATAGATGTTGGTCACGCGGATTTCCGTCGTGCCACCGTTGGTGGCCGTCGTCAGCGTACCGGAGGCGATCAGCGCATTGCTGGCGTCACGGAATAAGTTGGCCTCGTTGGCCGCAGAAACCTTCAACGAATTGCTGATGGTGAAGACTGCCGTGCCGTCGATGTCGCAGATACCGACTGCCGTCAGCTTGGGCGGTTCGGCGCAGTTGGTCGAGGCGTTGATCACGGTGGTCGCGCCCTGCGTGCCTGTGCTGGTCAGCGTCAGCGGGCCGTAGATGTTGGTCACGCGGATTTCCGTCGTGCCGCCGTTGGTGGCCGTCGTCAGCGTGCCGGAGGTGATCAGCGCATTGCTGGCATCGCGGATTTCGTAGGCCTGGTTGGCCGCCGTATCCTTGCTGGCGTTGGTGACGGTGAAGACTGCCGTGCCGTCCGCTTCGCAGATGCCGGCTGCCGTCAGTTTAGGCGGTTCGGCGCAGTTGGTATTCAGGTTCAGCGTCGTCGTCTGGGTAGGCGTACCGACGCTGGTGAAGGTCAGCGGGCCGTAAACATTCGGGACGCGGATTTCGCTCGTGCCGCCGTTGGCCGCCGTCGTCAGCGTGCCGGAGGTGATCAGCGCATTGCTGGCATCGCGGATTTCGTAAGGCTGGTTGGCTGCCGAATCCGGGCTGCTGTTGCTGATGGTGAAAACCGCCGTGCCGTCGATGTCGCAGATAGCCGTTCCGCTCAATGCGGGCGGTTCGGCGCAGTCGGTGGTGATCGCCACGCTGGTATCGAGCGTGCTGAGCGTCACCGTGCCATAGTAACCACTGACGGTGTAGGTCTTGCTGGTGTTCTTCGCCAGCATCAGGAAGTCATCCACCAGGATGATCGCGCCGAAGCTATCGCGGATCGTCACGCGGTCAGGCGTGGTCATGTTGTCGCCCGTATTGGTGATGATGAAGCTCGCCACCAGCGCCGCCGAGCAGGTCGGGACAACGGTCAGATTCGGCTGCGGCTTGGGCGTGGTCACGTCCACATCGACCGGACGCGCCACCTCGCCATCTTCCGTGCCGTCGGTGATCTTCATCACCACCAGGAAGCTGCCGCTGGATTGGTAGGTATAGCAGGCGTAGTTCAGCGGCCCCGCCGTGCCCACGCCATCACCGAAGTCCCAGCCCGTCACACTGATGCCGCCGCTCAGCACGGCCTGGAAGCAGAAGCGCCCGCTGCCCTGCGGCAGGATGGTGAACGTGGCGCTGCTCTCCAGCAGGCTGTAGGTGCGGATGATGTTGGTCGCGGTGGCCTGCCGCCCGTTGGCGTTGGTCACGGTCAGCTTGGCAGTGTACTGAGTGGCAGGCGTGGTGTAGTCCGTGCAGATGCTGCCAGGCTTGTTGTTCTTGTCGTAGCTCAGCGTCTGCCCGTTGCCGAAGTCCCACGCCCAGTCGGTGATGTCGTTACCTTCGCTGCGGTCGGTGAAGCAGACATGCAGCGGCGCTAACCCGCCGAAGACCGACGGACGGAAAGCGGCGCGAATGTCGTCGTTCGCCAGCAGTTCAAAGCTGGACATCGCTGTTGTCGTCCCCAGCGGGCCGTTGGCCGTTACTGTCGCCTCGTAGCGCCCTGCGCTGTTGAAGAAGAACGTCACCGTCTTGCCCGTGCGCGTGCCCAGTGTCACGCCCGTATCCAGGTTGCGGAACGTCCAGTTGTAGGGCGCATTCACATTGACATTCACGGCGGTGAAGGTGATGTTGGCCGGGGCGAAGGTCGCGGTCGAGCGGCTGATCGCCAGGCTCTGCGAACCGTACACATTGAAAGTATAGCTGCGTTCGGCGCTGCGCAGGCCGGAGATGTTCTTGCCCGTCAGTTTGATGGTATAGGTGCCCGGATTGGGGTAGCTGAAGCAGGGCGGCTGCTGGTCGCCGTTGGTCTGGCTGCCCAGGCTGTTATCCGCCGTGCCGAAGTCCCAGGTATAGGTCAGGGCATTGATGTCGCCGTGGCTGGTGCTGGAAACATTGGTCAGGCAGATTTGCTGGCCGACCTCGACCGCCGTGCGATTGACCGTGTAGGTGTAATCGACCGTCAGCGTGCCGGAGTTGAGTCCGCGCGAGAGCGAACACTTGTAGCTGCTGTCCGCTGGATCAACGGCTTCCACATCTACGCGCAGGGTGTAGTTATCCGCCGGGCTGAAGGCCGCGCCGGAGAACGCCGGGCTGGCGACATTGCCATCCACAGTGGATGTGTTTGTGCCTAAGGTTCGCTGTGCCCCGGTGTAATCGATCAGCACCCAGGTGTAACGCAGCGGGATCAGGTTGGTGTTGTCGATGGTCACGCGGTAGGTGTAGTTGGCGCTGGCGCTCGGCGGGTTGAAGTTGCCGCTAAACCAGGCATCGCAGGAGAAATCGACGCCAACGCCCGGCCCGGTGATCGTATGCCAGCCGCTGTCGCAGCCTTCATCCGGGCTGAGGACGGTCACGGTGTAGCGAATGCGGTAGGTTACGCCCGCCTCGTTAAAGGTGAACGGCAGGGTTGTGCCCGTTCCGGTGGCGACGACAATATAGCCGCCCACGCCATCGGACTTTTCCAGCGTCCAATTGATCGTGTCGATGGTGCGGTTGAACCAGTTGCCCAGGTTCAGGTTATAGGTCACGGTCTCGTCCAGCACCGGGCGCATATCCCCGATGGGCGCGTTGCAGACCAGGCTCGGCACGCTGACGCTGATCGTCCGCGTGGCGGTGCAGTCGGTGGTCGTGCCGTCATTGTTATCGATCACCACCCGCATCGTGATGGTGTATGAGCCTGTTTGATTCCAATCCCAGCCAAGTGTCAGCAGGTTGTTGGTCGAGCCTTGCAGCACGCCGTCCACCCACCACTCGTAAGAAACCACCGTGCGGCCAGCATCGCCGCCCATCGTGGCGGTGTAGTCGTGGTCGCGCGCCGGGTCATCCGGCAGGCGCGGCAGAACCGGGCTGCTGCCATTGATGCCGCAGGTCAGCGCAGGCCAGGCGACAACAACCGTCTTGCTGTCCTCGCAGTCGCCGCTGCCATCGGTGGCCGTCGCGACTACGCGCACCGTCACCGTCTGACTGAGCGTCCAGGAGAGATTGAGCGTGTTCGTCGTGCTGCCTTGCAGGACACCATCGACGTACCAGGCGTAGTTCACCGTGCGGCCAGACAGGTTGGTGACCGTTGCGGTATAGCCGTAGCTGCTGCCGTTCGGCCAGGGGGCCAGGTTGCCGCCAATGCTGCACGTCAGTTCCGGCCACTGCACCTGCACGGTCTTGCTTTCGGAGCAGCTCGCGCCGTCCGCGGTGCTGGCGCTGAAGGTGACGAAGTACGCGCCTTCGCTCGGCCAGGTGAAGTTGATGTCTTCCGTGCTGAAGGTGCTGTTGACGCCGGGACCAGTCACCGTCCAGGTATAGGTGACCGACCGACCGAGCAGTCCGGTCAAGCTGCCGTCATAGCTCAGCGTCGTGCCGGGGACAGCGGTCAGATTGCCCGTGAAGGCGCAGGTGATGTCGCGCCGCGCGACCATGATGATCATCTCGGCATAGGACGAGCCGCCCGGCCCCGTCACCGTCAGGCGAACAGTGTTGCCGCCGATGGTGTTGAAGGGGATGCCGCTGGGGTTCGGGTCGGTGCTGTCGATCGTACCGTCGTTGTTGAAGTCCCATTCCCAGGTGGTGATGATGCCTGTG
Source organism: Anaerolineae bacterium (assembly GCA_016788625.1). GTDB lineage: Bacteria > Chloroflexota > Anaerolineae > Aggregatilineales > Phototrophicaceae > CFX2. Next base: position 870 of record JAEUQX010000604.1, on the reverse strand, counting down.
CTGGGGCTGCTGTCGAAGTTCACCGTGTCGCCCCACTGCACGCTGCTGGACGAGGCCGTGAACTGCGCGACAGGCGCTTGAATGGCCGAAATCGTCTTGGTAGCGTTCGATGTGACGCCGGGGTTGGTGCCCACCAGATCGAGCTTGACGACATAATCGCCCTCGCTGGCGTATGTGTGACAGACGACCGCGCTGTTATCCGTCGAGGTCTGGCCGTCGCCAAATGTCCAGGTGGTGCTGGTGATCGGGCCGCTGCTCAGGTTGGTGAAGCAGACGACCACACCGCCGCCCGGCGCGTTGCCGCTCAGCGCCCAGCTAAAATCGGCATCCACAGGTTCGGAGGCTTCATAGACGCCAACCTGCTTCATGACGGTGCCGCTGCCGCCCGGACCCGTGTAATCCAGCCGAATCCAGTACGTGCCCAGCGCGCTGTAGGTGATGTTGTGCGGCCCCTGGCCTGTCGCGGTGGTCGCGCCGTCGCCAAAATCCCAGCTCCAGTCGGTGATCGGGCCGCCGCCCAGGTCAATACCGTTAACGGTGACGTTCAGCGGCGACATGCCGGAAATCGGGATCAGCGAAAAATCAGCTTGCGGCGGCGCTTCGGTCAGGACGACTGTGGCGCTGGCGGTCTGCGTCTGGCCGCCGCTGTCGCTGGCCGTCAGGGTGATGGTATAGGTGCCGACAGTCAGCAGCGTGAAGGTCGGGTTTTCGTCGGTACTGGTCTGCATGCCGCCCGGCCCGCTCACTTCCCACAGGAAGCTGGTCGCGCCGCTGCTGGTGTTGGTCAGCACCATTGTGAAGGGCACGTAACCGCTCAGGCCGGGGCTGACGCTGAAGGCCGCGACGACCGTGTTGCTGATCGTCACGCTG
>JAEUQX010000591.1 GCA_016788625.1 Anaerolineae bacterium | reverse complement strand
GTTGGTGGCTAGAGCCGTGAGGGTACACCCGGACCCATCCCGAACCCGGTAGTTAAGCTCACGAGCGCGGATGGTACTGCTCTGGTAACGGAGTGGGAGAGTACGCCGCTGCCAACCCCCCTTTTGGACTTTGCTGATGCGTGTGTGTGTGGTTGATGACCACCTCCTTTCCCACCCTGCTGCCTGTCTTTTTTTCATGTTCCCTATTGATTGACCCCCTCGCCCTGTCTTCTCAATCCGATTAGCGCCAAATTGCCGTTATTGGGTATGATTACTGTGTTTCACCGTGCATCAGGGAGATTACACAATGAGCTTATCCCCACAAGAAATCCTGGCTGCGTTGGGGCCGCGTTCTGGCACCGCACTGATCTACGACATATTCCTCTATATTATCTTTATCCTCGCCGTCGTTGCCATGTTCATGCAATCTGACAAGCAGACCGTTCCAACGATTCTGATGGGTCTGGTTGCTGCGCTGGCCGTCATTGCTAAGCTTGACATTCTTCCTCCAAAGGACTTCGGTTCACTGGTCATCAATGCCGGCATGTTTGTCATCCCGTTGATTGTGACTGGCATTACCAAAGCGAAAAAATCACAGCCGCTTACGATCATCGGTGGCGTTCTGGCGGGTATTTACTTCTTTATGTTCTGGGTCATTTCCCAGCGCAGCTAACAAACCCGGTGATGGGGATGAGGAGGCGATCTGTCATAGAATCGCCTCTTTCATTTAACGGTTGCGCCGAGTGCCGTTCACCCAAAGCGACGTGCCATCTGTCCAGAAATGCAGCGTGCCGGAGTCGTCGGTGCGGAATAGCGGCACGTCCCCCAGCAGCGCCAGCGTATCGAAATCCGGGTCGCCAAAACGGTTGCCCGCTTCAGCCTGCACCATGACAACCTGCGGTTGTACGGCCGCCAGGAACGGCTCTGCCAATGAGCGCACTCCGCCGTGCCGTGGCAGTTGCAGCACATCGGCGAGCGGCCACTGCCCTTCGCCCAGCAGTGTGAACTGTCCGCTGATGCTGAGATCGGATGTCAGCAGGAATGACACATCACCATAGGTCAGCCGCGCTACCAGTGTCTGATTGTCCAGCGAGTCTTCCAGGCTGGGTTTGTCCTGCGGGTGCAGGACTTCCAGCAGTGTTCCATCGTCCGTCGATAACGTGTAGCCCGCGCGTACTTCGACGATTGGATAGTCTGCCAGCCGCGCCAGGAGCGCCTGATAGCCCGGATCGAGATTGGGGTGACCGCTCGTGAGCGTCGCGCCAATGCTGTAGCGATCCAACACCGCCGGCAGTGCCCCATAATCGAAGCGATCAGGCTGTGTGATTAGCAACACATCGATTTCGCGCTTGTTGAATGGCATACGGTCGCCAAGCGCGGTCAGTAACCGTGACGGGAAGCGCCCGCCATCGACCAGTATGTGCGCGCCGCCAGGCGTTTGCACCAGAATCGCGTTGCTGTGCCCCGCGTCCAGCAGCCAGATATGCAGCAGACCATCGGGACGGCTGAAGGCCAGCGCGATGAGCAGCCCGGCGAACGATAAGCCTGCAAAGGTGGTTGATACGGCAACAGCCCGCCGCCGGATGAAGCGCGCGAAAGGGCTGACCCAATCTGGCCGCGTGATGTTCATCAGCACGCCTCCGAATAGCACTATGAAAAACAGCGCGATCAGGCGCGGGTCGGCATAAAACTCGATTTCGGCATAGGGTAGCTGCGCGAAAGCCCGCACCACGCCAATCGTCCACGAGAGCAGCACCAGATCGAGCCAGTATAAGGCTTGCGCCAGCGGTGGCATGATAAAGGACAATAGGGTAGCCAGCAGCCCTATGATCAGCACGCCTGCCTGCACGGGAATGATCAACAGGTTCACCAGCAGCGCGATGGGCGAGAGCCGCCCGAAGTACAGCACGATCAGCGGCAGCGTCATAATCTGCGCTGCCAGGCTGACCACCAGCGGTTCGTTGAGAAATCCGGCCAGCGATACAGCGGTGCGGCGCGGAAACAAGCGGGCCAGCAGCATCTCAAACTGTCGCCCGAGTGAATTGGCGAACAGCGCTAGTCCCAATGTCGCGAACAGACTCAACTGGAAGCCGACATCCCACAGAATTGTCGGGTTCAACGCCGAGAGAATGACGACGACGAATGCGATGGACGTGGGTACGAAGGTCTTGCGCCGAATCAGCGCTCCGACGATCAGCATACCGCTCATGATCGCTGCGCGAACGACAGCCGCACTCGCTCCCACAAGCAGCGTGTAAATCGCCAGCACGCCCAGGCCGATAACGGCTGCCCATCGTGGCCGGACGCGCATCCGCGACAGCACCCCCATGATCACGCCGCTGAGGATCGCCATGTTGAAACCACTGATGGCAATGATATGCGATGCGCCAACGCGCGTGAATGCATCGGCCATATCTGGTGCGAGGCCGCGTTCATTCCCCAACAGGATTCCTGTGAGCAAACCCGCTGCGGGTTCTGGGAGCGCCTCGACAATGTGCTGTGCCGCGCGTCCCTTGAAGTCAAGCAGGGCAGCATAGATCGGCTGTCCGTGCCCGCTCGACAGCACTTGAACGGAAGTATCGCGCATCAGGCTGTAGACGCTGCTGCGTGCCAGGAAATCGGCATACGAGAAGGTGTCGCCCTCGCCGGGAAATACTAACGTGCCCGTTGCCGAGACGCGGTCGCCATAGCGGACTGCGGCATTGGCAGGGGCGTAGACCAACACTAATCCCTGTGTCGGCACAGTTTGCCCGGCGCGCGTGATCGTCTCGGCTTCGACGCGCAGTTCAAGGCGGTCATCGCGTTGGTCAGGTTCGGCCAGCACGACACCTTCGACGGTCATGCCGCCCAGGTTGTTATAGCGCGCAATGTCGCTGCTAACGGGGGTAAACGAGTAGCGCAGCCCGGCCAGTGTGAAACCGAGCAGCGCAATGAGCCAGGCATGTGCAGAGGCTTGTTTGCGATTGTTCCACGCGATGACAAGCGTCACGACGAGCAGCAGCGCCCAGGCCAGCGTTGGGCGTGCAGCCGTGTTGGCAGCCAGCACCAGCCCAGCCGCCCAGCCCAGGGCGAAGTAGATCAGCCGCATGAATCACAATACAAAAAGGGTATCGCACGATACCCCTCGAAGTTTGCATCAGGGACGAGATTACTTCTTCTCGTCTTTACGCGGTTCGCTGACATTCAGGCCAACTTCAACCGACTGGCGTGGGCTTGGCACGGGGAATTGTACCGCCTGTGTCGTGCTCTGTCCGGTTGCCCCAGCGGTGCTGACCTCGTTAATGCCGTTGCGGACGATGCCCAACGCCTTATTGAGCTGCTGCTCAAGGCGGCCGAGGGTATCCATCACGTATTGATCGGCGTCGCGCGTGATGGCTTCGGCCTCCTGGCGCGCCTGCTCGATGATGTTCGCGGCACGGCTTTGTGCGGCCTGCACACTGGCTTCGCGGTCAACCAGTTGTATGCCCTGCTCACGTGCGGCCTGGATGAGGCGGGCAGCTTCTTCATTGGCCTGCGCCATGATGCGGTCACGCTGTGCCAGCACGCGCGCGGCTTTCTCGATCTCTTCGGGAATCGAGATTCGCATCTGGTCGATCAATTCCAGCGCACGTTCTTCATCAATCATCGTGAATTTGCTGAAGGGCATGTGCCGCCCCTCGTCGATCAAATCTTCCAGCCGGTCAACAAGATGCTGGATATCCATAAGCTGCTCCCTCCAGATCGCCTAATCCCGAATGCTAATATTGTATCCAGGACTGCTGTGATTTGCATGTAATTCAGCGAAACGTTTCTTCAAAGCATCATCAACGAAGGCTGGCACCATGCTGGACACATCACCGCCCAACTCGGCGATCTCCCGGATCGTGCTTGAACTGATGTGCAGGTGCTTTTCGTCGGACATGATGGCGACGGTTTCGATTTCTGGCACCAACTTGCGGTTCGCCAGCCCCATGCGGAACTCGAACTCGAAGTCAGAAAATACGCGCAGCCCTCGAATCAACGCCATTGCGCCAACTTCTTGTGCATAGTTTACAGTCAATCCCGAATATGGCGCAACTCGGACATTTGTAACACTTCTGAAGGCCTCTTGTGCCAGTGCCACGCGTTCTTCGATGTTGAACAACAGCTTTTTCTTGGGCATGTCGTAGACAGCGACGATGACCTCGTCAAAGATGCGCGCCGCGCGCAGCGCCACATCGATATGGCCGTTGTGAATCGGGTCTAAAGAAGCGGGGTAAACAGCTAAACGAGACATCAATAGCGCGCTCCACTATATGAAAAGTGGGGCGCAATACGTATGCGCCCCAATCCTATTTAACTTACATCTGTACGCTCATTATGCAGCATTTGCACCCGCTGCGCCAGCAGTCGGTGCTGCTCGTGCGAGAGGTCAATATCTTCCTCGTAGATCGTGCGTGCCTCACGCTGCGCCAGATCGACGAGCTGCGGCGTCACTTCGTGTGCTAATTGCAGCACGCTACCACCGCTTTGCCGTGTGCCGACCAGATCGCCCGCACCGCGCAGACGCCAGTCCAGTTCCGCCAGCTTGAAGCCATCGTTGGTATCTTCCATCGCCTGCAACCGCTGCATGGCTTCTTCAGAGTTGGTGTCGGAGAGCAGCAGGCAGTACGAGGCATGTTCACCACGCCCGACGCGCCCCCGGAACTGGTGAAGCTGTGCCAGGCCGAAACGGTTCGCGCCTTCGATGACCATCACCGTGGCGTTCGGCACATTGACGCCGACTTCCGCGACCGAGGTCGTGACCAGCACGTCGTACTGCGCCGCGCCAAACGCCGCCATGATCTCGTCTTTTTCGGCGGGTTTCATGCGTCCGTGCAGCAGCCCGACTTTGTGCCGGAAAAATACCTGCTGCAGACGTTCGTAAGCTTCGACAGCCGCGGGGGCTTCGATCTTCTCCGAAGCTTCCACCAGCGGGTGGACGACGAAGGCCTGCCGCCCCTGTTGCAACTGCGATTCAATGAAGTTGTACACGCGCTCACGTTCGACAGGCTGCACCACGCGCGTCTGTATCGGAATGCGCCCAGGTGGCATCTCGTCAATCACGCTTAGGTCGAGATCTGCGAAGATCGTCAGCGCCAGCGTGCGCGGAATTGGCGTGGCGGTCATCACCAGCAGGTGCGGGTTCATACCCTTGCCGCGCAGCGCTTTACGCTGTTCGACGCCAAAGCGGTGCTGCTCATCAATGATCGCGACGGCCAGGTCTTTGAATTCCACGCCTTCCTGAATCAGCGCGTGTGTGCCGATGACGACATCAATCGAGCCGTCGGCCATGCCGCTGTAGATCGATGCGCGCTCGGTCGTGGTTAACGACCCGGTGAGCAGGGCGACGACGGGTTTGCGCCCGCTGGGCATCATTTCCAACGTCGCGCCGATATTGCGGTAGTGCTGCTCTGCAAGGATGCTGGTGGGCACCATCAGCGCGGCTTGTTTTTCGTTCGCCAGCGCCATGCCAATCGCCACCGTCGCCACTGCTGTCTTGCCCGACCCGACATCGCCCTGGATGAGACGATTCATGGGCGTCGTTGTGCTGACATCGCGGCGGATGTCGTCGATGACGCGGCGCTGCGCGTTGGTCAGCGGGTAGGGGAATACTGCCTGGATGATCTGCTCGACCATCTCCGGCGGTGCATTTAGCGCCGGGCCGGGCACGGCCTGCCATTCGCGGCGGTTTGCCAGCACTGCCAATTGCAGGAGCAGGAGTTCATCGAACATCAGGCGATTCTTGGCGTGCTGAAGGTGATCCCAGCTTTCCGGGAAGTGCAGGTTCTTGATCGCCCAGCCCAGGTCAGCCAGCTCGGAGCGTTCCAGCGTGCTTTCCGGCACATAGTCGGGCAGGCGTTCCGCCCAGTAGGTGACGGTGCTGCGCATCAGCTTACGTAAGGTCTTGCCGCTCAGCCCTTCCGTCAGTGGGTAGACGGGGACAATGCCAATGGTATGCAGGTTCTCGACATCGAGCTGCTCCCATTCCGGGTTGATCATCTGCGGCTGATTGTTCCACATCGAAACAATGCCGCTGAGGACGAGCTGCTGTCCTTTCTTGATCTGCCGAATCAGCCAGTGTTGGCCGAAGAAGGTCACGGCCATACGCGCGCTGGCGTCATCGATGACCATGAAAAAGTCCTTGCGCCCGCTGCGCCCCACGCGCACTTCGGCGTGCATCACCGTGCCGATCACCGTCGCGGGACGCTCGGCATCTGGCACGAGGTGGCTGATCGTGCGCATGTGCGTATAGTCATCATAGCGGCGTGGCAGCAGGAACAGCATATCGTTGACGGTGTAGACGCCCAGCTTTTCCAGCAGGCTCGCCACGCTTGGCCCGATGCCTTTGATGGTTGTCACGGGTGCTTTCAGGCCGCGCAGGATGTCCTCGGCCTGTTCCGCGCTCATCGCAGGGCGTGGGCGGCGCGGCGGACGCGCCAGGCGGATGGGCTGCGGGATATCGAGCTGTGCCGAGCGCCCTCGATTACCATAGCGCCCGCGCATCGGAATATCAAAATTGTCGTAAGTCGCCTCGGAACCTACGCGGTCGACCCTGCGCATATCGGCAGGCATGACTTCGTCACCATCATCGTCATCATCATCTGAACGCTGCGGTTGTTTGCTCGCTTGTGGCGGCGGACGCTGTGGCTTATTCTCGGTTTCGCGGCGGCGCTCAGGCCGCTCTGGGCGTCCGGGTCGTTCCTGACGTTCGTCTCGCTCACTGCGATCCGGGCGTCCGGGTCGTTCCTGGCTTTCACCCTGGTCAGGTGGCGCTTGTTCCCGTCGTTCACTGCGATCGGGGCTTGCGGGTTGGTCTCGCCGCTCACCCCGCTCTTGCCGCCCTGGGCGTTCGCGCGGTGGGCGCTGTGCGGGTGGACGCGGTGTAGGCGGTGTTTTGGGCGGTGGCGATTCGGCGTTTGGCGCGGAATCGCGTTCCACAGCGGGCGCGCGATATTCCGGCGGCGGAGGCACGCGCCCGGTGATCCGGTCGATCATATAGGTGATGCTGGTGTGGCGTTCGGTCTTGCTTTCGATCGTTTCATAGCGGCGCAGCAGGACGCCCAGTTCATCAACCAGCAGGTGATGCTCGGGCTTACGCGCTTGGGTATGGGCATCTTGCGACCACTTCTCGCTGAACGCCGCGAGTCCGCCGATTACAGCACTGTTCTTACAGCCCTGCTCGCGTTCCAGCTTCAGAATCTTGACGAGTGTTTCAAGTGCTGAGGGCATATCTGCTTTACTGTCTCCATCCCGCTTTGAGCGTCACGATTCCGAGCGCTCTTGGCCCGATATGCGTGCCAATCGTCGGCGTGACATTCAGAATATAGGATTCGGCGGGAACGATAGATGCTAAACGTTCCTTGATGATGACGGCATCTTCCGGGTTGTTCGCGTGAAGAATCGCCAGGCGTTCGAG
>JAEUQX010000582.1 GCA_016788625.1 Anaerolineae bacterium | reverse complement strand
GCGTTTCGCGGGAGAGACGATGAGCGACACCTTCACGCGCCAGGACATCATTGGCACGCTGCCCGACCAGATTCGCCGCGCCGAGACCTTCCTGGTCGATCATCTGCGGAAGGGCGTACAGATCGGGCAGAGCATGGCACGCGCCGAAAGTCTGGAATATCCGCTGGAAGCCGCGCGCGAGCTAGTCGTCAATGCCGTCGCACACCGCGACTACCAGATCAGCGGCGATGGCATACGGTTGTTCATCTTCAGCAATCGCCTGGAGATCACCAGCCCCGGCGGGTTGGCTGGCCCGGTCACGGTCGCCAATATCAAGGATGAACGCTTTTCGCGCAATCCGATCATCGTGCAGGTGCTCTCGGACATGGGCTTCATCGAGCGGTTGGGCTATGGCGTTGACCGCGTGATCGACCTGATGCGCCAGCAGAACCTGAGCGCGCCAGAGTTCGAGGAGAAAGCAGGCGGTTTTCGCGTCGTCCTGCGCAACCAAGCGCCCAGTGATGTGCAGCCGGAGAAACCTGCCGCGCCTGCCATTCAGTTCAACGGCATCTACAAGAATATCGAGATCAACCCGCGCCAGGATGCCGCGCTAGTCTTCCTGCACCGCGAGGGCAGCAACTTCCGCATCACCAACAGCGATCTGCAAGCGCTGTGCCCGGAAGTTCACCCGGAAACGATTCGCCGCGATCTGGCCGACCTTGTAACCAAAAACATCCTCAAGAAAATGGGGGAGAAGCGTGGTTCCTACTACGTCCTCAACCGCGACGACGCATGACGTATTGACTCTGGGCGAGACCATGTGGCGCTTGTCGCCCTCGCTCACTCAGCAGCGCCTCGAAGCAGCCACGACACTTGATATTCATGTTGGCGGGGCGGAGAGCAACACGGCCATTGCGCTCGCCCGGTTGGGCAAACGCGCTGCGTGGTGGTCGCGCCTGCCGGAGACGCCGCCCGGTCGCCATGTCGCGGCGTTTCTGCGGGCGCAGGGCGTAGATGTGGGTGGGGTGCGCTGGGGCGAAGGCCGCCTGGGCACATACTACGTCGAGTTCGGGAGTGTGCCGCGTCCAACGCAGGTGATCTATGACCGCGCTAACTCCGCCGCCAGCCAGATGCAGCCCGATGACTTCGATTGGGAGCGGCTGAGCGGCGCGCGTTGGCTGCACCTCACGGGTATCACGCCCGCCCTGAGCGCCTCATGCCTGGGGACCGTGCGCCGCGCCATCGCTGAAGCCCGGCAGCGCAGCGTGCCCGTCTCGTTCGACCTGAATTACCGCGCCAAACTGTGGACGCCCGCGCAGGCCGCGCCCGTGCTGGACGAACTGGCGGCGCAGGCCAGCATGGTCATCGCCGCTGAACGCGATGTGAAGCTGCTCTTCCACCTCAGCGGAAAGCCGGACGCGCTGCTGTCTAATCTCCACGCGCGCTGGAACCAGGCCACTGTTGTCCTGACGCACGGCGCAGGCGGCTCGACAGCCTTCGATGGCAGCCTGCATCATGCGCCCGCCGTGCTCGTCAGCAGTCCGATTGCCATCGGCGCGGGCGACGCTTTTGACGCCGGGCTGCTCGACGCGCTGCTGGACGGTAAGTCGCTGCCGGAAGCGTTACGGCAGGGCAATGCGCTGGCCGCCCTCAAGCTGACCATGCCCGGCGATGTCGCCCTCGTCACCCGCCTGGAACTGGATGCGCTGCTCGCCTCGGCAGCGTCCGGGGTGCTGCGGTAGCGTCGATGCTGCGCCGTATTCTCCTGCTCATCGCGGCTGCGGGCTGTTGGGCTGCGGCGGTTTACATCGTCGTCAGCGGCGGGCTGCCGGAACGCGCCGCCTTCACCGGGCAGATCATCCCCGGCGAGCGTCCGGTTGCGCCGGAAATCAACGCCGTCGCCCCCCCCTTCGAGGCTGCTACCCTCAGCGGCGCGCGCATCAATCTGCTCGATCTGCGCGGCAGTGTCGTGCTGATCAACTTTTGGGCGACATGGTGCGAACCGTGCCGTGTCGAGATGCCAGAACTGCAAGCGCTGTACGAAGGCTATCAGGCGCAGGGGCTGCGTGTGCTGGCCGTCAACCTGGGCGAGGAAGCGGCGCTCGCTCAATCCTGGGTGGATGAATTTGGCCTGACCTTCGAGATACTGCTCGACCCGCAGCAGCAGATCGCGGCGCTCTACTACCTGCGCGGACAGCCTTCGACTTATGTGGTATCCCCCAGCGGCGTGATCACGCACATCAGCTACGGCCCGGCCTCGCTGACGACCCTGGAGGCGGCAATAGCGCCATTCGTACAGCGCTGATACACTAACCGGGCGTTTACTGACAGGATAGACTTATGACCGCGAATAAGCCCGCCCGCAGCGCCGGACTGCGGCTGAACCTGTTCCTGCTGCGTGTGACGAATAACTGGTTACGCATCGCGCTGGTGATCATCGGCCTGTACGCCAGCCTGCCTATTGCCGCGCCGACGCTGATGGCGCTGGGCGCGACTGGTCCGGCGCGCGCGCTCTACACACTCTACAGTCCATTCTGCCATCAGTTCGCCTTCCGCTCGATCTTCCTGTTTGGCGAGCAGGCCTTCTACCCGCGCTATAACACGGGCAGCGAACTCCGTCCGTTCGAAACCTACGCGGAAACCCTGCCCGACTTCGCGCCTGATCGCGTACTACCACCGCCTTTCGGCATCGTGGGTGACATTTACAGCTTCACACCCGGCTACCAGGGCGCGGCGCGCGAGTTCGTCGGCAATCCACAGATGGGCTACAAAACCGCGCTGTGCGCCCGCGATATGGGCATCTATCTGGCGGTGTTCGCTGGCGCGCTGATCTACAGCCATCCGGTGGTGCGCCGCCGCCTGCGTCCCGTGCCGATCTGGCTGTACGTCCTGCTCGGCCTGGGGCCGATTGCCGTAGACGGCCTGAGCCAGATGCTCGGCTACCCGCCCTTCAACCTGTGGCCACCGCGCGAAACGCTGCCCATCTTCCGTGTAACGACAGGTGTCTTGTTCGGCCTGATGAACGCCTGGCTCGGCCTGCCTTATCTGGAACTCTCGATGCGCGACACGCGTGATCAAATCATGGCGAAGTTGGCGCGCGCGGGCGTCCCCCTGCCGCGCTGATTCCCCTATTGTTCTAAGCGGTCAGTCGATAGCCTATAGTCGTTAGCTCTCTGGGCTTAGAAAAGCGAAGGGCACACGCCTGGTGTGCCCCTCTGTAGTGCCTGTCTGCTTGTGGTAGGAGCGACCTGCCTGGCGCCCCTCTGACTTGTGCTTACGAGCAGTTGTCCGTGCAGCCGATGTCACCCTGCGTCGGCGGCGGCACCGGCGTTTTCGTCGGGCTGGGCGTCGGCGTGTACGTCGGTGTGCGAGTCAGTGTCGGTGTCGGTGTTACGGTGATCGCCGTCAGGACTGGCGTGGGTGTAAAGGTCTTGGACGGCGTGAACGTCGGCGCGGGCGTGCGCGTCGGGCCACGTGTGTTGGTCGGCGGCGGGGTGGGCTGCTCACCCAGGAAGATGATGCCCGTACCACCACCAGGACCGCCAGCACCGCCGCCGCCCGTACCACAGCTCAGCACGAAGTTGGTGCCGTTGAAGTCCGACGGCGTAACGCCAATATCGGTCAGCAGACTGCCCACTCCGTCGAAATCGAGATAAAGCGACGTGACGCTGGCATTGCCACCAGTCGCGGCGTCGAAGATGTAATTGCTCACCCAGTAACCCTCAGCGCGACCAGCCGTCGGCGGGTTGGCATCCTGGTTCGGGTCTTCGCCAGCGGCGTTACCGGAGCGCCAGACCAGCGAGCTGTTCGGCTGACCAAACGGCGCGGCAGCGGTGACGCGGCTGAGCGTCAGAATGCCCGGCGCACGCTGAATCCAGTTGATCGTGAAGTCGGAGAGGACGGCAACCGTATTGCGGCGGTTGACGACTTCCAGTTTGACCAGACCGAACGGCTCGAACCCGGCGAAGCGCACGCTGATTGTCTGCGACGCGCAGTCCGGCGTGAACGTCGGCGTGTCGGTCGCCAGTGAGCCGCTCTCCGGCGTTGGCGTCAGGGTTGGCACGTTCAGGGCAATCACGCAGGGGTTGTTCGGGTCGCTGCGGTTATACAGGTAGAACGTCGTGCCAGAGAAGTCGCTGCCCGTGACGAACTGCTGCAGGAAGGTCGGCCCGCCCAGGAATGTGCCTGTCCAGGTACCGCTGTCGCTGCCCGCAATCGTGCGATCCGCCTCGGACGTGTTGAGGAAGAAGTTCGGCGGGATCGAGCTGTCCGTGTTGGTCGCGGTGGTGTTAGTGACTCCGTTCGGATCGGCGTAGTCCGCGCCCTTCCAGTGCGGGATACCGTTGAGCGCCATCTCGACCATGCGCATCGTGCTGGCATACTGCGTGATCGTCGGCCAGTTGACGCTGACGTTGGTCAGGAGGGTCGACTCGAAGTTGCGGTTCTGGATGTCCACGAAGATCATACCACCGTTGATCTCCAGCCCGCTGGCCGTGATCAGGTCGCAGCTAAAGGCTGGCGGCTCGGTGGGCAGCGACGTTGGCGGCAGACGCGTAATCGTCGGCGGGATAGGCGTAATGCTGGGCGGCAAGGTTGTAGGGGTTGGCGGAGCCGGCGTGCCAGTCGGGGAGTCCGGGCGTTCGACATCCGGCGGGTCGAAGGCGTCACCCAGGCTGGGCGCGCGGTACGATTCGACAATGGCACTGCGGACAGCCCGAATCGGGATGAACTCCGCGATGCCCAGCGGCGTGATCAGCGGGTGGTTGAAGCTGACGATGACGAAGACCGTATCGCTAGGCCCACCGGGATCCATCCAGGGCACACCCGCGTTGTTCGTTACGCCGCTGGTCGCGGGTGGCACTTCGTTCAGGAAGCAGGACGGCGCGAACAGGGCTGGCGTGGTATCGGTGCCATACTCCTGCCCATCGGGGCTTCGCAGGCGTGTATCGCCCAAGAACGTGACAAAGCGGCCTGCCTCTGCAAAAGCACTGCCATTCTGCACACGTTCAAAGTAGGTATCCGCCGTGCGGTCATTGAGATTGCGCGTGCTGCAAATGGTGACATTGAACCATCCGCGCTGGTCGCTGCCCGGCTGCGGGTTGCGCCAGACATCGAACCACGGCCAGCCTGCCAGGTTCTGATGCGCGCCAGTCTCCGTCGGGATGCTCTGTGTGTTTTCCATCAACGCCAGGCCTGCCGCGCCACGCCTTGCCTCATCCATGATCGAGAGCAGGCGCGCCATATCACGGCGGCGTTCCTGATGGTCAGGGTTAGCAGGGTCGCAGTCCAGACCATCGTTCCAGGTGGCGAAGAGGCTCTCGTCACCGCCCTGGAAAACATTCACCGTGTAGCCGAAATCATTCGGACTTGGCGAAAAGGTCTGAGCGGTACCACGATTGTCGTTCGGTATGCACGGGATGAACTCGGCTAACATGTCAGCCACGTCTCTATTGGCTGATGGCGCGAGGTTCATCTTGAAGCGATCTTCGTCATACTGACCGACGCTGGCATAACGAGCGCCCGCGCGTGCCGCGTTTTGCAGCGTCACCCAGGCCTGAAAGATACGCGCGAATTCGATGACTCCAAACAAGAGCAGCAGCAGGATCGGAATCGTGATTGCGAACTCGGCTAAGGTTTGACCCTGCCATCGCGGAACGCGGGCAGGCCAGACGGTATGGGAATGGGGATTGGTGTAGGGCTGCGGTGAAAGTGGAGACATTAGCTCCTCCAATCACAAAAATGATGCAATATTGACTATCTTATTATACATAGAATTAATAACATAAATCCCCCCGAAGAATTGGGGGGATTGATGCTGCTGAGATATTATCGAAAGCAGCAAGGGTACAGCAAACCGCACCCTTGCTTGTTCAGTTACGAGCAGTTGTCCGTGCAGCCGATGTCACCCTGTGTCGGCGGCGGCACCGGCGTGTTCGTCGGGCGTGCCGTCGGCGTATTGGTGGCCGGGCGCGGCGTCGAGGTCGGCCCTGGCGTCCGTGTCGCGGTCGGCGGCGCGGGCGTGAAGGTCTTCGACGGCGTGAACGTCGGCGCGGGCGTGCGTGTCGGACCACGCGTGTTGGTCGGCGGCGGGGTCGGCTGTTCACCCAGGAAGATGATGCCCGTACCACCACCAGGACCGCCACCGGGGCCGCCCGGCCCAGTACCGGGGCCACCACCTGTACCGCCACCCGTACCACAGCTCAGCACGAAGTTGGTGCCGTTGAAGTCCGACGGCGTGACGCCAATATCGGTCAGCAGACCACCCACCCCGTCGAAGTCGAGATAGAGCGGCGTGACGCTGGGGTTGCCGCCAATCGCGGCGTCGAAGATGTAGTTGCTCACCCAGTAGCCCTCGGTGCGGCCTGCCGTCGGCGGGTTGGCATCCTGGTTCGGGTCTTCGCCAGCGGCGTTACCGGAGCGCCAGACCAGCGAGCTGTTCGGCTGACCGAACGGCGCGGCAACTGTTAGACGGCTGAGCGTCAGGATACCCGGCGCACGCTGGATCCAGTTGATCGTGAAGTCGGAGAAGACGGCAACCGTATTGCGGCGGTTGACGACTTCCAGCTTGACCAGACCGAACGGCTCAAACCCAACGAAACGCACACTGATCGTCTGCGACGCGCAGTCCGGCGTGAACGTCGGCGTGCTGGTCGAGGCCGAAGCACCATCCGGCGTCGGCGTCGGCGTCGGCAGGTTCAGGCGTATCACGCAGGGGTTGTTCGGGTCTGCGCGGTTATACAGGTAGAACGTCGTGCCTTCAAAGTCGTTGATCGAGACGAACTGCTGCAGGAAGGTCGGCCCGCCCAGGAACGTGCCCGTCCAGGTACCGATGTCGTTGCCCGCAATCGTGCGGTCAGACTCGGACGTGCTGAGGAAGAAGTTCGGCGGGATGGACGTGTCGACGTTGGTCGCCGTGGTATTGGTCTGGCGATTGGCATCGGCGTAGTCCGCGCCCTTCCAGTGCGGGATACCGTTGAGTGCCATCTCGACCATGCGCATCGTGCTGGCGTACTGCAAGATCGTCGGCCAGTTGACGCTGACGTTGGTCAGGAAGGTTGACTCGAAGTTGCGGTTCTGGATGTCCACGAAGATCATACCGCCGTTGATCTCCAGCCCGCTGGCCGTGATCGCATCGCAGCTAAAGGCAGGCAGCTGCGTATTCGTCGGCGTGGGCGGCACGCGCGAGGCTGTCGGGGGGATCGGCGTGGCCGTCGGGGGGATGGATGTATTGGTCGCGGGCACTGGCGTGCTGGTCGGCGAGTCCGGGCGCTCGACATCCGGCGGGTCGAAGGCGTCACCCAGGCTGGGCGCGCGGAACGACTCGACAATGGCGCTGCGGACGGCGCGCATCGGGATGAACTCCGCGATGCCCAGCGGCGTGATCAGCGGATGGTTGAAGCTGACGATGACGAAGACCGTATCGCCGGGACCACCTGGGTCAATCCAGGGCACACCCGCATTATTGACGGCGGCGCTGCCTGTGGCTGGAGTCTCATTGAGGAAGCACGACGGGCTGAACAGCGCGGGCGTCGTGTCGGTACCATACTCGCCACCACCCGCAGCCGTCTCGCGCAGTCGCCCCTCGCCCAGGTACATGGCGAAGCGACGGTCCAGGTTGAACGCCTCCCCATTGACGACGGATTGGTAGTGCGCGCTCGACTGCGGACTGAGGAACGGACGGTTGCTGCAAACCAGCACATTGAACCATCCGCGCTGGTCGCTGCCCGGCTGCGGGTTGCGCCAGACATCGAACCACGGCCAGCCAGCCAGGTTCTGGCGCGCGCCAGCCCCTGTTGGGATGCTCATGGTGTTTTCCTGCAGTGCCAGACCTGCCGCACCACGCCGCGCCTCTTCCATGATCGAAAGGATGCGCGCCATGTCGCGACGGCGTTCCTGATGTTCAGGATTAGCAGGGTCGCAGTCCAGACCATCGTTCCAGGTGGCGAAGAGGCTTTCGTCACCGCCCTGGAAAACATTCACCGTGTAGCCGAAATCATTCGGAGACACCGTGAAGGTCTGTGCCGTGCCACGATTGTCATTCGGTATGCACGGGACGAACTCGTCCAGCATATCTTCCACTGGCGTACTCGCCAGCGGCGTCAGATCCATGTTGTAACGGTCTTCAAAATACTGCCCGGTGCTGGCATAGCGGGCACCCGTGCGCGCTGCGTTTTGCAGCGTCACCCAGGCCTGGAAAATACGCCCGAACTCGACAATGCCGAACATCAGGATCAGCAGGATGGGCAGCGTGATGGCAAACTCCGCCAAGGTTTGGCCTTGCCGCCGCTGCATCCTCCGGGTGACTTGCAGTGTATCCATCTACACCCCCTTCAAACGGCATCGCCGTTTATTACGATCAAAACAGAAAGGTTGAACCCGCGCCCCCGCCGGCGTGCAGCGAGGGCGCAGCCTGACGTTAGCGCGTCAGCCGCGTGAACATGCGCGAGGCAATATCGTCGAAGACGATCTGGAGCTGGGTCGCGCTCGGCGCGTTGTAGTAGTTACCACAGCTCCGGCCTTCCGCAATCGGGTTGATGATGTAGTTGCCAACCTGATCATCCGGGATGTCGGCTGGCGACTCCCAGGTTTGCCCCGCCGGGACAATGATCGGGTTTTCACATGGCCCGCGGTCGCCCCACTCAGCATCATCCACAGAGCCGTTGAGGAACGTATCATCCTTCAGGTCTTGCAGGTAATCGGTGTCGATACGGTTGTTGTCGCCCACATCAGCGACATAGCGCAGCAGTTCTTCGCCCAGGCAGTCACCGATGTTGGTCACGCAGTCGTTCGGGCTGATCTGGAAGTCGAGACCGAAGCCGATGGTGAAAATGATCGGGAGCTGTTCGTTGGGCGGCGTCGTGCCCGCCACCGTCACATTCGGGAAGCCATCCTCGCGCGGCAGGGCGATGGCATCGGCCCAGTGACGGGCGAAGTCATCAACATCGTAGCGCTGGAAGCAGTCGTCATCAGCCGCATTCGGGATATCGACCGGGAAATCGTTGTTGGGATTGAAGCAGGCGTCCAGGCGCGTTTCCGGGATGGTATCCTGGCAGCGCGGCACACGCACATCCCATTTGGTCATGTCGGTCGGGTTCGTTGGTTCGCCATCCACAAGACCCGCACGCGCGCCGGGGTCACCCCAGGGGCAGACGCCATACGCGCCGTAATCGCTGAACGGAGCCGGGGCTGAATTCGGATCGCCATAAGGATTGCCGGCGATGGGTGAAGCGCCGCCCAGCAGCACCGGGTCGCTGCTGCCCGCCGCGCCGTCGCCCAGCATGACCATGACCCACACCGCGCCGTCCAAACGACTTGTCTGAGGATTGAGCAGCGCGCCGCGTGCCGCCCGCAGGCCGGAACCGACGTTGCTGCCGCCGCAGAACGCGCGCATTTCGTAGCTGTAGTCGGACTTACGCGCCTGCCGCGCATCTGCCCCTTCGCCCGCAATCGTTGGGAAGATCAAGTCCCAGGCCGGGTCGTTGAGGTTCGGGTTCATCAGCGTATCCGCGCCGTAGGCCGCGAGCGCCGTTGGGTAGCGCTGGGCGATGTAGTTTGGCGGCAGGAACTGACGCAGTGCACGCGCCGGATGTACAAGATTGACGGGCACTGAACTGGGCGTGCGCGCATCAGCCAGCGAAGGCGAACTCCAGGTGGTGAAGGGGTACTGCATCTTCGCCATCAGGAAGTAGCAGTTGTCCTTGACCGGGTAATCCAGCAGGTTCCCTAACGGCGTATTGTTCCAGCCACCAACCGTGGAGTCATAAGCCCCGGTCGCGCCGTTGTAGCGCACAGTTGAATTCATATCATAGCTGTACATCGTCGCGCCATTATTCGGATTAGCCGGATCCCAGGGGTTTCTGCCGACGACATAGGCATCCCACAAACCGTCGCGGTTGAGGTCGGCGTAGAAGTTCGGCTCCGCGCGCACGCCCACGATATCCTGAAGCGCCTCGCGCGCCTGTTCTTCACTGGACATCATCGGCTGTGCCGCGCCGCTGCCATCCGGGTCGACGACATACGCGCCACGATCAAAAGTGACGAAGGCTACACGGTCGCCGCGCCCGAAGTCGATGCGACCCAGGAAGTCTTCGGTACGGTCACGCATCTCACGGAAGGGCTGGCAGACCAGATCATTGAAGCGGCCATCCTGGTTCGGGTCGTTGCAGCAGCCGTACCAGTTGTACATCGGCATAAAACCATCGTATTTCGCCGGATAGGTAATCCCCAGGAAACGACCGAGTTCAATACGAATATCATCAGACGGATCATAACCACCCAGACCGTTCGGAATCGGTTCGAGTGCATTGGCTGGTGGGAAGAAACGCACACGGCAGTTGGGGTGCGCTTGCCCGGCAGCACTCCAGTCGGTGACGACGGTAGTGTTGTTGGCTGCATCCGCTCTGAAGCCTTGCAGACCAAAAACCGGATACATCGGGGCTGTGCTGCCCGCGATACCCATCAGGCTGTTCTGCGTTTCGTTCAGCAGAATATCCTGCCACATCATCTTCCAGTCGCCGTTATACGCAGTGATCGCACTCAGCGCGGGATTGGGCGCGAAGTTCATACGCGGCGGCACATAGCGGACGGCATTCGTCCCATAATCGTCGTAGCTGGTCTGGTTCAGCATCGATTCCGATGCGTCGAAGATCATCACCACGTCGATGACGGCGGTCTCGGAGATGGCCGACGCTTCCAGCCGCACCTCACCCCAGCCGAGCAGGCGCAGGAATACGGTGGGCGAGTCCAACTGCGCGGTCACCTTGACCAGCTTACGCGGGTTTTCGTCCGCCCCGCAGCGCAGTTCGTCAAAGACATCCTCGGTACCGCCGGGGTCGTCTTCTATTGTGTCGCAGCTATCGACCAGCACGGTCGAAGGATTCAGACCGTAGAACTCGATGAACTGGCGCGCGGCCAGGTTGACGTTAGCGACATTGCGCGCATAGGCATAACCATTCGCCAGCCGTTCCTGTTCCGTTGGATTACCCGGTGCGGCGGCGGCGGCTCGCGCCTCTTCCTCATCAGTCGGGGCGGCGCGGCGCATCTGCCCGGCGGCAGACACGGCAGCGGCATCAACGGCGCGACGCAGCGTGCTGTAGCGCACGAACAGCAGCGAGACATCCGTCACGATGCCGACGAAACCCAGCAGCACGACGAAGCCGAACGCCAGGATGACGATTGTTTGCCCGGTCTGCCCCTGCCGGAACAGCCGCTTCATGGTTTTGCTCAGCAGCAACCGTTTCATCATTCGTTCCCCTATGGATACTGAATTCGCGGTTCAGCGGCAGGCACTGGGAAGGCCGCCCAAACCGAGATGGTGGTGTTCTCTTCACCGCCAATGGCGATGAAGAACGGGTTGAAGACCGGGTTCTTCAGCAGCAGTTCGTGATTCCAGAACATTTCGACCAGCACCAAACCCTGGCTGGGCAGGCGCTGGCGTTCGTCGGGACGAACCAGGCCGTAACGCGGCAGGTTGACCAGTTCCTGAACTTCATCAATCGTCCATTCCGAACCGATGCATTGGCCGCCAGTATCGGCGATGACATGCTGCCCTGTCCAGGAGAAACCACGCCGGTTCTCTGGCGCGGCAGCGGTGTTCACATCGTAGCCGAAGACCGGGTTGCCGTTGATGTCCAGGCGGTTGACGATCTCCAAGAAGACCTGGTTGCTCTCCACGTCGTACCAGAAATCAGTAGCACTGCCCTGGTTTTCGATGTAATCGAAGGGATCACGCTCGGTGAGGGTAAATGTACCCGCCGCGTTGAAGGTGCATTCGTTGGAGTTGATCGGGTAGCGTCCGACGACGAGGACGCGCTGCTGGTTGGCGGGCACGGTCGCAACCTGATCAAGGTCATCCTGCTGATCAGCCGTCAGGAGTGACGGATTGACCGTTTGCAGCGAAAAGACCGAGACCACGATGTCATCAACCCCGTTCGGGTCAGGTGTTCCCTGATCAAACGGCGAGACAAGCTCCAACGGGGTGAGCGTGCGGAGCATGGTACAGACGATCAGATTGTAGAAACCCGCAAACTCCTGGAACACACCCAGTTCGCCGCAGCGCCGCGCGATAGCTTGCGGCGGTGGCAGCGCGGGCGGTTCCGGCAGCGGCAGCGTCGGAAACCCATTCAGTTCGTCATTCCAAGTGAGCGGACTGGTGTCGCCACTCTGCACCGTACCGAAGCGCGCGCCTACACGAGTCGCTTCCATTAGAATCAGGTAGTTATTGGCGAACCACCCCACCTCTGCCAGGCCCATCAGCAGCACGATGAGGATGGGCGTAACCAGCGCCAACTCTGCCACACTCTGGCCGCGGTTGCGCTGCCCATAGACGGCTGGTGTGCCGTCCAAAATCTTAATGGTCTTTCGGATGATTTCCCTTAGCATCGCACGTCCTCAATTTACGAACCATGAATTGTCCGCTTGATGCACTCCTAGCATTTCGATCATACCACAAGGTTTGGGTGATCTGGGTGCGGACACTGATAAGAAAGTGATAGAATTTTGTCAGGATGAACCAAGGTACTAGACAACGAAAAAGGACAAGCCTCAGCCTGTCCCTCGCTCGTACACTGTTGGTTTCTAGCGGGGTGACGCCACGATCTGGTCGTCGATGAACACCCGCGCCCGCACCGCATAACCCCGCCCGTGCCGCGACTGAATGATGCTGGGGCGCTCCGGGTCCAGTTCGACCTTGCGCCGCAGGTTGCGAATGTGATTGCGAACCAGCGCTGCGTCACCTGTCCCCGCCGGATAGCGCCAGACCGAATGCAGCAGATCATGCGTCGAGTGCAGTTGATCGGGCGTGCTGCACAGGAATGAGAGCAGTTCGAACTCCACCTGCGTCAGCACCACCGGGCGATCATTGACCACTACGGTCAGGCGATCAGGGAGAATTCGCAGCATGGGCATGTCATCGCCGTTCACCCCGGAGACACGCCGCAGGTGCGCGCGCACCCGGGCTGCCAGTTCGCGCAGCGCAAACGGCTTGCGGATAATGTCATCGCCGCCCACTTCCAGGGCATCGGCAATTGAATGGGATGTGCGCGTTTCCGTCAGGAACAGGATTGGCACATTGGCCGAGCGGACGTTGGCGCGCAGGCGGCGGCAGAGCGCCAGCCCATCACCGGGGATGGCCGTGTTGATCAGAAACAGTGACGGCATATCACGCTCGCTCAACATCAAGGCTTCGCGCGCATTGTATGCCCGCGCCACCTGATACCCTTCGCGCGTCAGATACTTGTCGACGCTTTCTACCGTCTCGATATCGTTGTCAACGACCAGAATGTTATACATGAAAGTGGCCTACTCGTCTCAATGTCCTTCGTACAACTAGTATAGAACAGGACTTT
Organism: Anaerolineae bacterium; assembly: GCA_016788625.1. Classification (GTDB taxonomy): domain Bacteria; phylum Chloroflexota; class Anaerolineae; order Aggregatilineales; family Phototrophicaceae; genus CFX2. The sequence continues at coordinate 3,150 of JAEUQX010000582.1, read as the reverse complement.
GTCCGAACTCGTTGCCATGTCCGAAACTTTTGTGAATTCCGATCGGAATCAAAATGGAGGGCTGGCCCCTCCATTTAACGTTTACCTACCCTGCCGTCACGCCGAGATCATATATCCAACACCATGAATGGTACGGATGTAGCGGCGGTCGGTATTCTTCTCAATCTTCGCGCGCAGATTGCGGACGTGCGCGCGCACCAGGTCGGGGTCACCCGTGTTCGGCGGGTACTCCCACACGGCCTGGAGCAGATGCGAGGGCGAAAGCGCCCGGTTGGGATTTTCCATCAGATAGCGCAGCAGGCGGTGTTCGGTCGAGGTCAACTGTACGCGATACCCCTTGATGTAGACCTGATACGTATCCGAATCCAGCTTCAGATCGTTGAGCTGCAGCACCGCGCCCGCGTCCTGGTCACGCACGCTGCGCCGCAGCAAGGCGTGGATGCGTGCCCGCAGTTCGGCCAGCTCGAAAGGCTTGACCACATAATCATCCGCCCCGGCGTCCAGCCCATCGACAATATCATCGGTGCTGCCTTTGGCGGTGAGAAATAGAATCGGCAGCGCGCCAAAACGGGGGTCACGGCGCAGTTGGCGGCAGAGCGAGATACCATCCATGCCCGGCATGATGATATCCAGGATGGCGAGATCGGGGGCACGCTCCTCCAGCAGCGCCAGCGCTTCCGAGGCAGAGCTGGCAAGCGACACGTCGTAGGCCTCCCGTTCCAGGACACGACCGAGCGTGTCCAGGACTTCGGGATCATCATCCACAGCGATTACATAGGTCACAGTCGAACCCCTCCCTGCCGCACCGGCAGCAACACCAGAAACTCAGTCCCTTCCCCTGGCGAACTCTTGACCGTGATTCTACCGCCGATGCGCTCAACGGTCTGGCGGCAGATATGCAGCCCCAACCCTGTTCCCTCACCGACAGGTTTTGTCGTGAAGAAGGGTTTAAAGATTTCGTCAATCAGCTTGGCCGGTATGCCTGGCCCATTATCCCACACGGCGACATTGATCACATCGCTGCCCGCTTGATGCGTCACGTTGATGCCGATCTTCGCGCCCGCGCGCCCCATCAGCGCGTCGTGGGCGTTCATCAGCAGGTTCAGCCAGATATCATCCAACCGTCCTGGCACTGCGGAAACCGGCGGCAGCGCTTCCTCCGGTATCTGCGTGATGATCTGGATGCCGTCGCGCTCGATATGCGCCTTGACCAGCGAAAGCACGCCATCAATCGTGTCCTTCACGTCTATACGCTCTGGCGGCGCTTCCGGGTCATTCGGTCGGGCAATCGCCAGCAGCCGCCGCGCCACCCCTGCCGAACGCTTGCCCGCGCGGTTGATCGCCTGCAGTGAGCGGTAATTGCGCGAGTCCGGCTTCTCATCGAGAAGTAACATTTCTGAGTCTACCATAATTGTCGTCAACGGATTGTTAATCTGGTGAGCAACCGCAGCGGCCAGTTCGCCCATCGCGGACAGGCGCGCGGTTTGCACCAGGCGATCCTGAGCATCGCGCAGGTCGAGCAGGCTGCGTTCCAGATCATGTACCAGCCGGGCGTTCTCCAGCGCGGTAGCGGCCTGCCCCACGATAGCCCGCCCCATGTCAATGTCGCGCTGTGTGAAGACGCGGCTGCGGCGTGCGTCGCCAAACAACACCATGCCCTGAGTCTGACCGCGCTGAATCAGCGGCAGTGCCAGAACCGAACGACTGGAACTGGAGTCAATCAGAGCGCGGATGCCCGCCGTCATGATTTTGCTGTCAATCTGCTTGGCAATTGGCGACTGGGTTTCGATGGCCTCGGCAATGTCGGGATACTGCGTCATATCGAGATAGGGCTGCGGCGGGGCGAGCCAGACGCCCTGCCCAACCGCGATGCTCAGCGCGAGCGACTGTTTATCCGGACGCAGGATGGCGACCTCGCACCAGTCCGCATCGGCCAGCCGCAGTATATCTTCCATCGAGCGGAAGATTGACTGCGCGCGCGCCGGGCTGGCCTGCCCGGAGAAGGCGACCAGCACTTCCAGCATCATGTGGTGCGCCCGCTGCATGACTTCTGTTTCGGGGCGTTTGGTCACGGGCTGCATGTAGAACAACTGCAACACGCCCAAGGGCTGATCGCCACCCAGAATCGGCACGGCGATCATGGTATCCGCCCCGGCGCGCTCGATCAACTGCACCTCGCTGGCAGGCGCGGTCTCGTCGCGACGGCTGATGACGACAATGCGGCCTTTGGCGAAGGCCTGTTCAAGCGCCGGACGCGCGCTGATCTCCAGCGTTGGCCCGTAGCCCGCAGGCCAGATCGTGCGGAAAGAACGCGCCAGGGTGCGAAGCTGATTACGCTCACGATCCCATTCGTAGATTTCCGAGAGGTTGACGTTGACCACGCCCATCAACTGCTCGCAGATGTTGGGCAGCGTCTTGTCCAGCGAGAGCGACGAATTGAGAATCTGGCTGGCTTCGACCAGCGTTTGCAGTTCGCGCGTGCGCTGCAACGTCTCTTCGTGAATGCGGGCGTTCTCGATAGCGATGGCGGCGAAGGACGCCAGATTTTCCAGAAGCTGTTGGTGGCTCAGGCTGAAGGTCAGGTCGGAGTTCTTGTTGTTGACGCCCAGCACGCCCGTGCATGTGCCTTCGTAGATAATCGGCACGTAGAGCAGCGCATTGACGAGGTACTCGGTCTTGACCTTCTGCGGCCCCTGCGCGCCGATCAGGACGGGCTTCCCCGTGCTGAAGACGCGCCCGGCCAGCGTGTCCTGCGTCTTGACGCGGAAATTGCGCGCGACCTCGACATCAATGCCGACTTTTGCGCGCAGATACAGTTCACCCAGCTCGTCGTCCGGCAGCAGGATCATGCCCTCTTCAGCGTTGGTCAGCCGCCGCGCCGCCTCGACCACGCGGTTGAGTACCTCGCTCAGATCGAGCACTTCCGTGAGCGAACGGCTGAGGTCGAAGAGGGTCTGCACCTCTTCGCCCCACGGCCCGGCCTGGGCAGAAGCCATCAGCAGCGACAGCGAGAGGTCGCCGTTCATGCTGTGCAGCGCCGCCTGCCAACCGCGCTGGATAGACGCAGTGCCTGTCGATGTCACCAGAATATTCTTGGGCAGTGATGCGTCTTGTTCGCTGATGCGCGCGTGCGTCAGCGCGATGACCGGG
>JAEUQX010000558.1 GCA_016788625.1 Anaerolineae bacterium | reverse complement strand
CTCTATATGGTTTTGGCCGTACACTGCTAGTTAAGGGAGAGTACGCGGAAGCCAGCGCCCGTTTTCAGGAGGCGTTAGAAGCTGGCGCACCTCCGATTGTCGAGTTTGATCTGGGCGAGGCGTTGTTTCGTCAAGGGGCAGCGGATGCAGCGCGGCCGTATCTGGAGCGCGTACAGCAGGGAGCGCATGAGCCGTTTCGATTGCTGATGGCGCATTATCTGCTGTACTGCATGGGGGCAGGCGAGCCGCCCACACCCGCGCTGCTGCATGATGGACTGCCGTATTGGCGCGAAAATGCTCGGCGTTTTCAGCATACCCCTTATGGGCAAACGCTCGCGCTCGATGTCACGGCGATGCAAAAGTTATTGGAGGCATGAATGAACATTCTTGGTCGAGATGGCAATATCTCCATCATTCGCATCGGTACTATCGGGGCAATCATCGGCCTGATACTGGTTGTCGGTGGCATCATCCTCTTCTTCGCGGATCGTGCCACGCATCAGGTGCCGCTGAACATCGATCTGTATCCAGGCGCTACCCTGTGGTACGAGATCGACCGCTCCGCCACGTCGCAGAGCGTGCTGTACCAGATACCGGGCGCGAACGCCGATGAAGTCTCTGCTTACTACCAGAGCAAGCTGAACGACTTCACGGGCAACAACGAGGAGCGTTGCGTGCGTTCGCCTGCGGCGGGGAATTTCCCGGAGTTTGACCGAGGACAGCCCGATGTGCCGCCGTACCAGTGGAGCTGCATGTTCGACCGTTCTGGTTTCCAGATCACGCAGTACACGCGCGTCAACATTCAGCCTGGCGTTGCGTCGAATCAGACCGAAGGCATGGTCATTGTCGAATATGAACAACTCTGGCAGTCCTGATCAACAGTCTGCCGTCGAGCCAGGGGCAGCCGCCATTCCTCGCGCTGTCCCCTGGCGCCTGATCATTGTTGGGGGCGTGGCACTGCTGCTGGCGCTGGTGATTGGCACGCAGGTCATCGGCGTGTTGTACGCAATGGCTTTCCCGCCCAGCCCGCCGCTGCCGGATAATGTCACGCTCGTCAGTCACGTTAACCCATCCTATGGCGTTGATGATTGGGTTTACCAGTCATCGGGTGACCCGTGCAGCCTCGCTGTGTTCTACGAGGCCGCCGGGGCAAGCTGCGAAGTCAGTCTGCTGTGGTGCGATGGCGCCGATTATACGACGGTCTATCGGGCGAACCAGCATGTGGCGCGCTGCTATGGCACGACACCGTTTTCGATTTTCACCATGCACTGGCAGGTGCTTATCGCCAGTGGGAATGACAGCAGCAGCCCATCGGAATTCCGCCTGCGCCGCGAGGTTTCCTGGGTCGGTTCGCCGTCACCCGCACCATAAGTGCCGCGCGCGAATTTTCCCTACCCAAACCCAACAAATTCCCTCATAATGAGGACTATCGCTGTTTAGTCCCGATCAGTCCATTTCAGCGTTGAAGGAAGGTGAACCGTGATGGTGAGGTCGCAACGACTCACGTCGCGGCTGATTGGTTTGACGCTACGAATAGGTCGCACACTGTCGTAACCCGCTTTCCCCTATCCGTAACGTATTGCATGGAGATCTGCATGTTCAAGCCAGTCAGTTCGAGAGTCGATGTCCAGAAAGTTGAACGTGACCAGCTTCAGTTCTGGCGCGAAAAACGTATCTTTGAACGCACCATGAAGGAGCGCGAGGGCGGCCCGAATTACGTCTTCTACGAAGGCCCGCCGACCGCTAATGGACGCCCTGGCAGTCATCACGTCCTGGCGCGCTCGTTCAAGGACATGTTCCCCCGCTACAAGGTCATGCGCGGCTATCACTGCCTGCGGATTGGCGGTTGGGATACGCACGGGCTGCCCGTCGAAATCGAAGTTGAGAAAGAACTCGGCCTGAAGCACAAACACGAGGTCGAAGCATATGGCATTGCCGCCTTCAACGAGAAGTGTCGGGCGAGCGTGCTGCGCTATCTGGCCGACTGGGAGAAGCTGACCGAACGCATCGGCTTCTGGGTCGATCTGGACAACGCTTATATCACCTTCCAGAACGACTACATCCAGAGCGTTTGGTGGATTCTCAAACAGTTCTGGGAGAAGAACCTGCTCTTCCAGGGCTATAAGGTCATCCCGTACTGCACGCGCTGCGGCACGCCGCTGAGCAGCCATGAACTGGCGCAGGGCTACGAAGAAGTGGAAGACCCCAGCGTCTTCGTGCGCTTCCCGCTGCGCGACCGCACAGGTGTGTACTTCCTGGTGTGGACGACGACGCCCTGGACGCTGCCCGGCAATGTGGCGCTGGCCGTCGGCGCGGAAGTCGATTACGTCGAAGTCGAAGGCCCCGCCTCCGATGGCAACGGCACGGAAAATCTGATCCTGGCCGCCGCGCTGGTTGAGAAAGTGCTGAAGCAGCCGGAGCAGTACAAGGTTGTACGGCGCTTCAAGGGCAAGGAACTGGCGGGAACACACTACAACCCACTGTATACCTTCATGCCTGTCGAGAAGGACTACGCTTACGTCGTGACGGGCGATTTCGTCAGCACTGAAGACGGTACCGGCATCGTCCACATCGCGCCCGCGTTCGGCGCGGACGACCTGGCGACGGGCGACAAGCACGGCCTGCCTGTGCTGCGGACGGTCTCCGCCGATGGCACGTTCATCGACGCAGTGAGCCAGTTCAGGGGTGTTTGGTTCAAGGACGCCGACCCGGAGATCACCCGTGACTTGCGTGAACGCGGCCTGCTGTACAAAGCCGGGCGCTATCTGCACGACTATCCGTTTTGCTGGCGCTGCCACACGCCGCTGATGTACTTCGCGCGTGAGACATGGTTCATCCGCACAACGGCCTACCGTGATGCGCTGGTCGAGCAGAACCACACGATCAATTGGGTGCCAGATCACATCCGTGATGGGCGCTTCGGCAACTGGCTTTCGGAGGTCAAGGACTGGGCGCTCGGGCGTGAACGCTTCTGGGGCACGCCGCTGCCTGTCTGGGTCGATGATCAGACGGGCGAGACCTACTGTGTGGGCAGCGCGGAGGAACTCGGCCAGCTTGCGGGGCGTGACCTTTCCGACCTCGATTTGCATCGCCCGTATGTGGATGAGATCACCTTCCCGAATCCGAAGGGCACGGGCGGCACGATGCGCCGTGTCCCGGAACTGATCGACGTGTGGTTCGACAGCGGCGCGATGCCCCTGGCGCAGTGGGGCTATCCCCACAAAAACCAGGAACTGTTCGAGTCGCAGTTCCCGGCGGACTACATCTGCGAAGCGGTTGATCAGACGCGCGGTTGGTTCTACAGCCTGCACGCCATCAGCACGCTGTTGTTCGGCACTGTGTCTTACAAGAACGTGATCTGCCTCGGCCACATCCTCGATGGCGAAGGCCAGAAGATGTCCAAGAGCAAGGGCAACATTGTTGACCCGTGGGACGTGCTGAACGCGCACGGCGCCGACGCCTTCCGCTGGTATCTGTATACGTCCGGGCCGCCGGGTGAACCGCGCCGTTTCTCGGTTGATCTGGTGGGCGAGGTGATCAACAAGTTCTGGAGCACGCTCTGGAATACCTATTCGTTCTTCGTCACCTATGCCAACCTGGACAAATGGACGCCGAACACGACTGCGCCCGCCGTTGCCGATCGTGACCCGCTCGACCAGTGGGTGCTGGCCGAACTGCACAGCCTGGTCAGGACTGTCACGGAGGCTTACGAGAGCTACGATGTGACCGACGCGACGCGCCCGATTCAGGCGTTCGTCGAGCGTTTGAGCAACTGGTACGTTCGCCTCAGCCGCCGCCGCTTCTGGAAGAGCGAGAGCGACAGCGACAAGCTCGGCGCATACGCGACGCTCTACGAGTGTCTGGTGACGGTGTCCAAGCTGATCGCGCCAGCCACGCCCTTCCTCAGCGAGGCGCTGTATCGCAACCTCGTGGCAGAGGTGGATGCCAGCGCGCCGGACAGCGTGCATCTGTCGTCGTGGCCGGAATACAACTCGGCATTGATCGACCAGCGCAAGATCGACGATATGGAACTGGTCGAGCGGCTGGTCAGCCTGGGCCGTGCGGGGCGTGAGAGCGTCAATATCCGTGTGCGGCAGCCGTTGGCGCAGGCGCAGTTCGTCACGCGCGAGAAGGCCGAGGCCGAGGCAGTGCGCTCGCTTTCCGCGCTGATCCAGAGCGAACTGAACGTCAAGCAGGTCAGCGTGCTGGACGGCGCAGGTGATGTGGTTGCTTATGCGCTCAA
>JAEUQX010000545.1 GCA_016788625.1 Anaerolineae bacterium | reverse complement strand
TGACGATCAACATGCCGCTGCCCTTGTCGTAGACCTGTGAGACTTTGGGGTAGCAGGTAATCGTCGCGGCTGTCGGGATCGGCTTCCTGATCTCCAGATATTGTTCGCCATGCACGATCATCATCGGGTTGAACTCGACCTCGCCGATGCGCCCTCCCATCAGCACATCGATCATGCGTGAGGGGTACAGCACCGAGAAGGTCGGCAGCGGGGCGAAACCTTTGGTGCTGAGTTCATAGACGAACTTCAGCTCATCCTGATCGCGCCATTCAGCGGGCGCGCCTACTCCCAGCGCGTACAGGCAGGCATCGCGTTCTGTATAGGTATAGGTGAGTGGGGGGAACTCATAGCCGATGATCTGTTCGGCGCGGGTTTTCATATCCGTCATATCATCGATCTCCTGTGTCGGCTGTCTGATTTTCGATGAAAGTTGGGCTAAACACCGATCTTCTGAGCGAAGGTGTTGATGATCTGCGCCGTGTCTTGCGTGATTGGCGCACCGTGCCCAAAGCAGACGATCCTGGGCTTAAGGTCAGCGATCCTGCGCACCGAGCGCTTGTCCTGCTCCATATCGACGGTGAGGAAGCCGGGTGGCAGGCGCACCCCAAAGACATGAAACAGCACATCGCCGATGAAAGCAATGCCAAGCTGGGGCTGCCAGAACGCTAGGTGCCCAGGCGAGTGACCCGGCGTGAACACCACCTGCAGGCCGCCGAGCGCGTCAATCACGTCACCGTCTTTGACCTCGCGGTCTACGGGCGTGCCCTTCAGAATTGTGTTGGGGGGCGAAAAACCCTGTGGACGGCGCACGACAGGCATCTTGCCTTCAATCACCGGGCGATCTTCGGCAGATGCAATCACCTGCGCGCCCGTCGCCTGCTTCAACCCTGGCAGACTGCCCACGTGATCGGGATGGCCGTGCGTGATCAGGATGTGTTTCACGTCGGCAGGGCTGTGTCCAGCCGCTGTGATCTGGCCGAGAATGCGCTGCGTCATGCCGGATATGCTCGCGTCAATCAGCGTCAGTCCGTCCGGATCTTTCAGTACATACACACGCCCTGCAGGCAGGCCAGTGATCTGATAGACGTTGGGGATGATCTGTTTCATGACCGTTTCTCTGCTGCAGGTTCAAAGCGATGGACTTGCGGGAGTGGCTAAAACAGCAGGAGCATGGCGCACCATGCCCCTACCGATTATCCGATTGTGTTCAGTCCCTGGCTTAGGCTTTCTTCTCGCGTTCGGCCAATTCCATCTGCACCAGTTCGCGGCGCAGGGTCTTGCCAACGGTCGTCTTGGGCAGCTCCTTGACGAAGGCGAAGCGCGTCGGCACTTCGTAGCGCGCCAGCGACTTTTCGCAGTGGGCGATCAGTTCCTGCTCGGTGACGCTCTGGCCGGGCTGCAAGACCACCCAGGCCTTGAGCGATTCCTGTCCAGCCTTGTCCTTGTCCGGGTGCGGGATGGCCGCCACGCCGACTTCCAGCACCGCTGGGTGGTTGGAGATGATCTTCTCGATATTGTTGGGGTAGACGTTGAAACCGCCGATCAGCGCCATGTCCTTCTTGCGGTCTACGATGTAGAAGTAACCGTCTTCGTCCATGCGCGCGATGTCGCCCGTGTAGAGCCAGCGCTTGCCGTCCTGTTCGCGAATGACGTTGTTCGTCTCGGTGGGCATTCCGTGATAGCCGACCATGAGCTGCGGCCCAGTCATGATCAGTTCACCAACTTCGCCGATAGGCACATCGGTGACGCCATCATCGAGGCTGACGATGCGGCATTCCATATCGGGCAGCGGCAGGCCGATGGAACCGGTGCGGTTTTCGCCGCGCAGCGGGTTGCAGTGGCTGGCGGTGGGCGCTTCACTCATGCCGAAGCCCTCACGCAGTGCGCCGCCGCTCAGTTCCTCAAATTCGCGCTTCGTAGCCGGGGGCAGCGGCGCGGAACCGCTGACGCAGGCGCGAATCGAGCGCAGGCTGACCTTGCCGGATTTCACATCGGCATGGTTGTTGATGGCGTTGTAGAGCGCGGGCACGCCCATGAACAGTGATGGCTTGAAGTGGTTGATGTTGTCCAGCACATCGGGAATATCGCGGGCATTGGGCACGAGGATGATCTTGCCGCCGATGGCGACCGCGAAGTTCAGGACGGCGACCATGCCGAATGCATGGAACATCGGGATTGCGCCCAGGAACACATCCTGGCCGTTGGCGGGTTCCATGCCTGCGAAGAAGGCGCGCATTTGCAGCGTGTTGGCGACCAGTGCGCGGTGCGTTGCCATGGCCGCTTTGGAGACGCCGGTCGTGCCGCCAGTATATTGGAACAGCGCCAGGTCTTTGGTCGGCACAATCGCCAGATTGACCTTCTTGCCGTTGTACTTGGTCAGCACATCCTGGAACCACACATCACCGTCGGCCAGCTTCTCGATATAGTGGCCGTCTTTCTTCTCCTTCGCCAGGGTGAAGAGCAGCCGCGCAATCGGGGGCAGGTATTCCTTGACGTTGGCGACGATGATCGTCTTGACTTTGGTCTGCGGCTGAATCTTCTTGAGCATGTTGTAGAACAGGCTCATGGCGATGACGATGTTGGCGTCGCAGTCATTGATCTGATACTGCATCTTGTCGGGCGGGTAGGTGGGGTTGGTGGCCGCCACGACGCCGCCCGCCTTCAGCACCGCGTAGTAGCTGATGACGAACGCGGCGATGTTCGGCAGCACCAGCGCCACGCGGTCACCGCGCTTCAGCCCCATATCGACCAGCCCCGCCGCCAGCACGTCCGAAAGACGGTTGAGTTCGGCATAGGTCATCTCGCTGGCGATGCGCCCGGCAATCGGAATATGCGCGCTGCTGACCAGCGCAACCGCATTCGGTGTCTTCTTCGCGGCTTCTTCCAGGAAGTTGGGGACGCTGATGTCGGGATAGGGTTCGAGCGAGGCAGGGACGTTCTTGTCGTAGAGTTTCGTCCAGGGGCGCTCTGCATATGTAACCATAACTGGCTATTTCCTCAATAATTAAACGCGTATTTGATCGCCAAGTATAACGCCAGCAGGCAGGCTGTCAATAAGCTACGTGTTGGCC
>JAEUQX010000512.1 GCA_016788625.1 Anaerolineae bacterium | reverse complement strand
AATAAGTTATTCCACGTTGCACCAACAAAACTTCCAATTGGCTTTGAGTTGTCTTATTGGGCTGAATGACATCCCAACATGACACGACACAACTCGGTGCGTTAAACGTTTCGCGCAGCGTGGGAACTGGAACGTCAGTCGATGTTGCGCTCGCTGCTTCGGCGAGGGTGGCACTGCTAGGGAGCGGCGTGGGGGTGGCGGTTTGCACGGAGCAGATACTTGTTGGTTGAGTGCAGTTAGTAACGGGGTCAAGCCCTGAATCATTCAAGAATTCATTAAATGCGCTATCATCAAATAACATTATAAGTTGTGCCAATTCGGTGCTATCTGTGCTGATGGGCTGAAAGATCATCTTATGCTGTGAATAAACCAGATAGTATGCAATCGAATCTGCGATACGATACTGTTGTGGTTGACCATAGTCTGCAATGATCGTTTGAATTGGGATATCAAGACCTATACTCATCTGTCTAACAATCCCGTTTGAAAAGGAGGTATTCACAAATGTACTGCTTCGCGCTCCGTAGGTAAATCCCAGACCAGTCAATGGTAATCTCCATTCGAGATTAGCATTAGCCTCATTACCATCCAGTGAATTAACATAATAAGTAATGCCTCGAGCCGACAGGATATTCCTAAACTCGGCCAATGTAGTAATGCCGGGCTGGATACCGATGAAGCAGGTGCGTGTACAATTCTCAGGACTGAGCAGCGCGAGCAGCGTGGGTGCGCTGGGCGTGGCCGTTTGCGCGTGAACTGTTAGACCCGCCAGAACGACCAGAATCCCGACGACCAACCTCCGTCTCAATGTCTTCATGCACTTCACCCCTGTACTGCCACACGCAAAGACAGTCTCTGAACTGTTAACGGGCAACTCCCCTAGAAATTCCCCAGCGTCGCCACGCCGTTGATCTGCCCGGCCACCCAACCGATGATGCCGTCGGCGGTCTGCACCTGCCACCAGCGCGCGCCGTCCGCCTCGACCGGGCCCGCGAGGATGGCGACGTACTCGCCCGTCGTCAGGAAGTTGCGCGCGAAGCCGTAGCCCGTCCCAGGCCCGCTGCGGATGTTCAGCTCGATGGTCATCACGCGGAGCTGCTGCCCTGGCTGGTACTCGCTGCCCGCCACCACGCCGGACGGAATCGAGACGGGCGCGGGGCCGGAGACGGTTTCACCCGGCGGGGGGCTGCCCGCGACCCAGTTGACCGCCCGCCCCGCCGTGACCTGCCCGCTGATCTCGGTGATCGTGCCGTTGACGTTGGCGATGAACTGGCGACCATTGACCTGCACGAACACCGCGCGGCCATCGGGACTCCACTCGACGCGCTGCGGGAAACCGTCGCCAATCGTCCCGGTCAGCGCCTGCCCGCTCATGTCGTAAATCCGCAGCGGCTCACGCGGGCCACCCCGGTCGCCCGGCGCGCCTAATGCATAGATGCCGCCGTCGCGCGCGGGGTTGGCGAAGCCCATCCACAAGCCGTTGGCCTCGGCGTCATAGACCAGTTCGGAAAAGCTGCCGTCGCGGTTGATCCAGCCGACGAAGACGTGCCCATCCTCCGCCCTGCCGCTCACCAGGATGCGTCCATCGGTGCGTGACCACGCGCCGTAATCGTAGCGATACACCGCCGGGCGGTTGTCGCGGGCGCGCTCGTTGAAGCTGACGGGCAGCACCATCACGCCCTGCCGCCCCTCTTCTGGCAGGTTCAGACTGACCAGCAGCGCGTCGCTGGCGGATGACCAGCTCATCGACTGGCTGAACCACAGGTTGGGGTTGAAGGCGTTGCTGACGATGCCGCAGCCGGGGAAACCGCCCGACGGGCAGTCCACCAGCAGTTGTATCGGCGGCATCTGCCCCGGCTCGAAGAACCAGATGCCGTCGTTAGCGGTCTTGCGCCCGGCGACGATGAATGCCAGGAAGCGGCCATCCGGCGACCAGCGCGCCTGCGCGACGAACGATGTGTTCTCCTCGCGGGTGAGCGCCACGAACTGCGAGAACGGCGACATGTCCGGGCGATACGCGCCGCTGCCGTCCAGCCCGGTCAGATACAGGTTACCGCTCGTGTCGGTCGTGACGTACAGATTCGGGTCTACCGGGTTGCGCTCG
>JAEUQX010000501.1 GCA_016788625.1 Anaerolineae bacterium | reverse complement strand
GCGTCTGCGTCAAGTGGATGATTTCGAATGGGTGCAGATCAGGGGCTGTAGCGTCGTAGAGGATCAGATCCCAATGATTATCCTGCAACACCTGCCTGGCATCGTTCAGACCGGGAACATGGCAAAAATCGAACTGGATTGATGACACATTGCGCAGGGCACGAACGACTTCTTCTACACTGGGCGAGCTGTAGCCTATCGTGAGGATGTTCTTCTGTCTCATTTTAACTTCCCAGATAGTTTCAGTATTCAGTGTAGGAGCGTCCTGCAATCCATTGATTGAAAAGCGTTTTGAAAATTATAACAATGAATCTAGTTTTGAATAATGAAGTTTGGCACGGTGTAAGTTGTGACGATCAGCGATAATTGAAACCACAGTGGGAGGTGGGGGTGAGGTGAGTGGCATTTGCGCTTCATCTCGCAGAAGAATACCCGCCAGGAGCTAGGCGCGCCAGCCCCTGGTTCCACGTTGGATGAACCGTTTGTGCGCTGTCCCGATCTGTTGGGAAGCAAATATGACCTTGCTCGCTGAGCAGGGTGTATGTCGCTATTTCATCGGGCGATAAGGACACCTGACAATGACGGGCGCGCGATTTACGGCCAAACCAGCCACTCGCTGACCCGGCTTGGCTCATGCTGGCGGAACTGATGGCGCATCCGCCCGAACACATCAATGCCCATTTGCAGCAGGATATGCGGGATGTCCATCGGTATCCAGTTCTCGACAATGGTCTGCGCGTCGCAGCGATAAAAATCCATCACCCGCATCTTGATGCGCTTGCCCGTTGCGCCTATGCCGAGGAAATTGTTGCCCGTGTGCGTGGCCTGTAAATATCCCCAGCCCCCGGTTACCGCGTAATTGCCATCGCCGATGCGGATGAAATGCCCTATCGCCGGGTCGCCTCGGCGATCTGGGAAGGCCACCAGGAAGGGAATCTGGTGAAAATCCTCAAAGCCGCGCAGGCCGCGTGTCGTGCCGATCCCCGCCGGGCCATACCACATGAAGTGAGGATGCCAGTGATCGACCATCCGCATGAGATCGAGGACTTCCCGCGTGGGCGGCTGTCCGTTGTACTTACCGAGGGCGGCGTGCATCGCCAGCACGCGCTCAATCGTGCGTTGGGAGCGTTCCGCTGCCTGCGGCGTGAGCAGCACACCATCGAGCGTGGCGGGCGGCAGCCAGGGCATCTCGCGCCCCAGGCTCGGCGCAATCGGCCAGTAACCCGCCTGGCGCATCAGGTCGAGGAAATCCACGAACAGGTAGCTCGTCGCGATTTTGCCGTCACGCAGTTCATGGCCTTCCGCGAAGCGCACGCCGACCACGCCGCCCGTCGCTGGAATGCCCAGCCAGTCGTGGGCAAAAGTGCCCACTATTTGCCCAAAGCAGCCAATCCAGTCGGCATCGCGGTAGCGGCCCGCCGCAACCAGATGGTGATGCCGCTCGGCATCCGGCAGGGCGTGGCGCAGCGGCGACCAGAACTCGGACACGATGGCTGCGTGCGAGGTCAGCGTATTGACCGGATGCGTCACATTGACCTGCGCGTCGGCGTGATAACCGTCACGCACCACCTCAGCAAGCTGGGCGAGCGGTGCAGTCGTCAAGCCATCCATGATCGCCATCAGGCGGCGCTTGTTGGCGATGTTCTGGGTCTGGTCGACAGGCACAAACTGGTAGGCGGGCGGGACAAACGGTGTCGCCTGGCTCATTTCTGTAACGCTCCCGTGCCGAGGTGTCGGCGTCCATAGGTATATTCACGCATTCGGGACAGCACATCCACGCCGATCTGCTTGTAGACGTGCAGCAGATCGACCAGCACCCAGTTCTCGCGAATCCAGCCATCTTCACAGCGCCAGAAGTCGAGGCTGCGCATGGTGATCTTCTGATTGGCAGGCGCGATGCCCAGCCAGCCGTCGCCGCTGATCGTCATCTTCATGCCCGGCCACGCCGTAAAACCGACATAATCCCCATCGGCGAAAAACGGCCCGGCTTCGATGATGCCCACGCGGTCAGGCATCCCGGCCAGGAACGGAATCTGATGCCAGTTGCGAAAGCCGGAGACGCGCCGCATCGAGCCGATGCCACACGGCCCATACCAGTTCATCTTGGGATGCCAGTAGCGGTCGAGCTGCATCGCCTCGACTCCCTCGGTCGATCTACCCAACCCGGCGAGCATATTACCGACCAATGTCCGGCTGGCTTCCGATCTCGCGGCATCATGCGGCCCGGCAATGATGCCATCGTTACGGGCTGGTCCGGGGACGAGCCAATCGACGCCCAGGCTGGGCGCCAGCGGCCACGCGCCTGCCGCCATCATCATCTGCGGGATGTCCCACAGCGCCTGCATTTCGACGATCCGCTCATCGACGATGCGGAAGAACTCGTGATAGCGCATCCCGACGATGTGCTGCGTCGGCGGAATATCGAGCCAGGGGTACTCGAACACGCCGATATAATGACCCGCGCAGCCCACCCAATCCTCGCCTTTGTCCGCCCCGGCCATGACGATGAAATCGCGCCGTTCCAGATCGGGGATCGCGGCGATCAGCGGACGGTAAGCGGCTTCGTACAGGCCGTCCGCGCCGTCGAGGTCTTCAAACGGCGTCGCCAGGTGCACAACCGCGCCGGGGGCGAACAGGCTGTTAAGCTGCCCCTTGAGCGCGCCGGGGTCAATATCGTACAGCGCGCGGCGAAACCTGCCGATGAGCGTTTTGTTGCGGGTGTGGATGTCGGTCATCATGTCGCCATTGCTCATGCGCTGTCCTGATTGCTGCCTCACTCATCCATGTCGAGCTGGTCGAAGAATTCCGGCGGCTTCGAACCAATAAAGCGCAGTACGTTGCCGACGTTGTAGCCAGCTTGCTCCAGCACACCGAGGATGTCGATCAACACGAGGTTCTCGGCCAGTTTGCGCTCGCCGTCACGTTCCTCGATGCGCCAGAAATCCATGTAGCGCATCCTGATGGTTTTTCCAGGGGCGCGCATCCCCAGCCAGTCGTTCGCCCATGTCGTCGTTTGAAAGCCCGTCCCGGCCACCCAGTCGCCCTCGGCGATGCGGACGATATCGCGCGCGTTCTTGTCCGGGAAGGCGTGAATGAACGGCTTGCGATACACATTTTCGAATTCGTCCAGCCCGTGCATCGTGCCAATGCCCGCCGGGCCATCCCAGACCATGTCCTCGAACCAGTACTGCTGCATCAGGCCGAGCACGTTCTTGTTCAGCCCCGCGTACATGTCATCGACGAGCTGTTTGTTCTGTTCGGATTGTTCAGACATGCTTACCTCCTCCGGATAAACGCTGACGAGGCCGCGTCAGCCCTTGACCGCGCCGCCAGCCAGCCCTTTGATCAGATTGCGCTGGAAGAAAATGATGATGAAGATGATCGGAATGGTGATCGAGACAGCGCTGGCGTTCGAGAGCGGCAGCAGGCGGATGTCCTCCCCGCTGGTGAAGCGCGAGATGCCGACGGGCAGCGTCCACAGCGTCGAGGTCAGCAGGCGCGCCAGCAGGAATTCGTTGTAGGCCAGCAGCAGCGTGAACAACGCCGTCGTGATGATGCCCGGCCAGGAGATCGGCAGGATGACGCGCAGGAAGGCCGTCAGACGGTTGCAGCCATCGATCATGGCGGCTTCTTCCAGTTCCCTGGGAATCTCCATGAAGAAGCTCCGCAGCATCCAGATGGTGAAGGGCTGGTTGATCGCCACCAGCGTCACGATCAGCAGGAAATAGGTGTCGTAGAGGCCGGAAAGCTGCGCGAAGTAGTAGTACGGCAGGATGAAGGCTAGGCGTGGCAGGGCGCGGAAGGCCAGAGCGGCGAACAGCAGCGCCACACTGGCGAAACCGCTGTAACGCGCCAGGGCGTACCCGGCCAGGCAGCCGATGCTGATCGATATCGCGACGGTGCCGACTGTCACGACCACGCTGTTGAGGAAGAAATCGTAGAATTCCGCGAACGGCACAAGGTTGGGCAGGAACAGGATGAAGGCGACGATGATCGCCACGATCATGGCGTAGACCGACGAGCGCGCCACGCCCAGACGCCTGGCTCCCAGAGCGACGACAGCCAATACAGCGACCAGGATGAGGGCCATAACCAGCACGGGCACAAGGTCACTGCCCTCGCTCGTCACCCACAGCTCAAGATAGCTTGCTCCGGTCGGGGTGAAGGTGGCTTTTTCGTCAATACTGCTGCTGAGCAGCAGGAAGCCGCCAGCAACGATGGCGAGCACTACCGCCAGACCGATGTAATGCCCGCGTTTGGTCGGCGTTCCTTCGCGGAAGCGCATGATAACGAAGATGCCGATGATGATCACAGCAAGGCCGATGGCGATCAGGACGTTGTGGTCGCGCAGCACATCCGGGATCGGGCGCGGTTGGCGCGCGGTCGCGTCACGCGTGACCTGAAATGAGGTGATCACCGACATCACGAACGGAGTCACGCTGTAGATCAGCCAGCCGATCAGCGCCAGATGGATGAGCACACGGACAGCGACACGGCGAGACTGCTGCATTAGCGCGCCTCCATCTGCTGTTTATAGGTCATATACAAAAACGGGATGAGGATCACGAAGATGCCCAGGACGGTTAGCACGCTCATCGCGTTGGCGCGCCCCAGGTCCTGGAACTGGATGGCGATGCGGTAATTGTAGTACATCAGGGTTTGGACGTTGGTATAGATCGGGTTCTGCTTGGTCAGCACGAAGATGCTGTCGAAGACCCGGTAGCCATCCATGATCGAGACGAGCGCGATGAAGATGAACAGGGTTCGCAGGTGCGGCAGCACGACGAACCACAGGCGCTGCATCCAGTTCGCACCGTCCACGCGCGCGGCTTCCAGCGGTTCTTCCGGGACGGTCTGTAACCCGGCGAACAGCGTGACCACCGAGAACGGTGTGATGTACCAGATGGCGTGGAGGAACACCAGCGCCATGATATTCGAGGTGGCGAAGAAGTTGAATTCAATGCCGAAGATTTCTTCCAGCAGATACGGGTACAGTCCGTAGCGGTCGAAGGTCTGCCGGAACACCAGCGTGCCGACAATCGGCGTGACGATGAAGGGCAGCAGCGTACCCGCCAGGTAGACGCCCCGGAAGCTGCGTACCTGATCGAGCAGCAGAGCGATAATTAGTCCCAGCATGATGTGCGTCGGCACAGTGACGGCAATGTACAGCAGCGTGAAGCCGAGCGCGTTCCAGAAGCCCGGGTCAGCGAGCATGGAAGCGTAGTTGTCGAGTCCTGTCCACAGCGGGTTGGTGACATCGCGCAGCGAGATCTGATGCATTCCCAGCCAGATCGCGGCAAAAAGCGGCACGATCATCAGCAGCACCATCATCAGCACACTGGGCGCGACGAAGTAATAGAATACTCGTCTGGGCATGGTTGAGTCCTCGCTTCAGCCAAACTGCCGCCAGCATCCCCGGCTCAGGCAGCGGTGATTGTGCGCATGAGGAAAGCAGCCCCCGCCCGGAAGTGAACACACAGCCGGGCGAGGAGACACATCCCCTGAGTGTAGACTACTGCGCGATGAAGCCCTGCGTGGTAGCCTCGGTGGTGTACAGCTCGGCAGCAGCGTCGAGCGCTTCCTGCGCTGTCATTTCGCCCGTGACGATCATCGGCAGGAACTGGCCGAGCGCGGTATCCGCGATGGCGCGCGCCGGATTGGTCGAGGCGGGGCCGCCTTCGGCAATCGTCTGCAGGGCAGCGTTGGCATAACGCGGCGCTGAACTGCTGGCGCTGTTACGCGGCACGAGACCCAGGTTCGTCGCAGCCGCCTGCGAGTCCGCGTCGGCAGCTTCCATGATGATGCTGAACGCTACAGCCGGATCAACTTCGCTGGTGGCCGGGATGGCGAGGTAATCCGCCCAGGCGATAGCGCCGCGCAGACTGCCTTCCGCCGGGTACAGCGCCGGCGCGAATTCGATCAGGCCGACGACATCGGACAGTTCTTCATCGTCCATCATCGCCGCGCGGCTGGCCCACATGTGACCCATCGCAATGCTGCCATTGGCGATACCTGCCTGCAGATCGTCGGTCGAGAGCAGCAGGCCGTCTTCGCCCATACAGGCATCCACGACGCGCGTCATCAGGTCGAGCGCGGCGACGCCGATTTCATCATTGAAGACCGGCATGTTGTTTTCATCCAGCAGTTGGCCGCCCAGCGCGCTGTAGATGTTGAACCATTCCAGCGACCACGCCCAGCCTGCCGAGAGCACCATGCCGAACGAGAAATCGATGCCCAGCGCGTCTTCGTCCATCGCTTCACAAGTGGCGATCACGTCTTCGTAGGTCTGCGGCGGCTCGACGCCAGCGGCGGCCAGAATCTCGGTGTTGTAGAAGAAGAACTGCGTGTTGATGACAACCGGCACGCCGTAAATGTTGCCGTCCTGTGTCACAGCGGCGTATACCGAGGCGTCCATATCGTCCAGGCCGTAGGCTTCGCTGTTGGCTTCGATCAGCTCATTCAGGGGCAGCAGCCAGCCCTGCGCGGCCATCTCGTTGATGAAGTTATTGCTGCCGTGAATGATGTCGTAGGGCGAAGCGCCGCCGCCAGACGCTGCCAGGCGCATCTGTGACTGGGCATCTGCGCTGGCGAGAAGCTGTGTGACGACATCCAGATTCTCGACTTCGCCGCACGCAGCGATCTCTGCGGCGTAGAAATCCAGAATCGGGAAGGTCCAGCCGATCATGGTGACTTCGGTCGCTGCGGACGGCGCAGGGGCATTGCAGCTTCCTGCGTCCTGCGCGAGTACGGGAACCCCGGCCAGAATCGCCAGAGCCGCTAACAGAACCATGAACTTTTTCATCTGCCTTACCTTTCACATGATACGTTTTTGAACAATTTCAAAGGTGTGGCCTTCGTCAAAGAACGCGAAGGTCGAAACACCACCTTCTACAGAAAAAGAGTGCCCCGATCAGGTTGGGCGGTGGAGCTGTTTGAGCAGCGCGAACTCGTCGAACAGCGTCCATTCGTTGTGTATCTTCTCGTCTTTGATCAGGTGCTGGCTCACGCCCAGGATGTTGATGCGCTTACCCGTCGGTTCGCCGTAGATACCGTAACCCGTGTGTGTGCCCTTCATGCGCCAGCGCGTCGCCGTACGGTAACCCTGCGCGGCATCGCCGGTACAGCAGAAATGCTCGACCGTCACGGCCAGATCGGGGAACGGGGACAGCAGCGACAAGACGTAGGCCTGATAATCGTTATGCCCGGAGAGGCGGCGCATCGACGCGGATTCGAGCGTGACCGTCTCGGCGAAGTAGTCGCGCACCTTATTGAGCAGTCGCCAGTTCCAAACCTCATGAATGGCGCGGCGGACGAAGTTTTCCGGCTCGAAAGTCTCGCTGGGCGCGATGATCGCGGGCGGAAGCTGGCCGATGCCGCGCTCGATGTCGCCTGCCACGTCGGGAAAGCCACCTTTTTCCGCCTGCTTGCGCGCCATGTTGATGGCCGTCTGCACCGGGTCGAGTCCCAATTGGCGGACGAGCGTCAGTTCGTCGCGAATCAGCCATTCCTCAATCACCATATTGCGTTTGCACAGGCAGTCCGCGATGGCGCGGTAGTTGATCGTTTTGCCCGTCGGCGGGCCATACAGCGACCAGCCCCGGTTGGTGCCTTTGTGGGTGATGCGGTGCGAGGAGTACAGGCCAACCTGGTCGTCGCCACCCCAGATGACCTCATCTCCGTACAGGCGGCGGTCGGGGTAGGCTGCCAGCGTCGCGATGGTTCCCGCCAACACCGCGTCACGCCCGTGAATCGTGCCATCTGAGGTGTGAATCTGAATGGTGTTGGCGTAGTAGTCGTAGAGTTTGCCGATGGCCTTCTCTTCCCAGATTTCGTGCGTGATGCGGATGATATAGTCCACAAAGTCAGCGAATTTGGGGTCAAAGCCTTCCATCAACGAACGACTGTGCCCGTTAGCATCGGCCATGAACTGAATATCAACTTTGTCGTGCAGCGCAGGCTGGTGAGAGTGGCTGGCATTTCCGGGTTCGCTGTGCTTCGTCATCCTGTAACCCCATCTTCCGAAATCGTTTTCGGTTGTTTCGCCAAAAAACGGCGTATGTCCACTGCGGACGGCTACACGCCGCCTGAATACTGCTTTGTCGATCCCCGCACGATCAGCTCGACAGGAACCACTTCGTGCACTGGCGGACGGTCTGGTTCCGCGATCTGCTGGCAGACCACTTCGGTCGCGCGCTGGCCGATATACTCCAACGGTTGAGCCAGGGTGGTGATCTGCGGCGTAGTGATCAACCCGGCGCGCAATCCGTCGAATCCAATAATCGACACATCGTCCGGCACGCGCAGCCCGTATTCCTGCGCGACGCTGATCGCATCCATCGCGATCAGATCGTGGAAGGCGCAGATGGCTGTCGGCGGAGACTTCAGGCTGAGGAGCTGGCGCGTCGGTTCGATGCCGCTGAACGGCTGAATGCGCGTCTCGACAATCAAGCGCTCATCAATCGCAATCCCGGCGCTGGTCAGCGCGTCGAGATAGCCACGCAGGCGGGCGTTATTGGCTGTGCCCAGCTCCGGGCGCGTCGTGAAGGCGATGCGGCGGTGACCCAACGCAAGCAGGTGTTCCACCGCCATGACCGAACCGCGATAGTAGTCAGGGACGACGTAAGAGACGCGTTCATCGGCAATCTCGCGCCCCATCACCACGAAGGGGAATTCAGCTTCGAGCAGCGCGTTGATGGTGCGGTGGTCGTAGTGGGTCGAAAACAGGATCACGCCGTCGATCTCACCCGCGCGGCAGGCCTTGAGCAAATGACCGGGATCGTTATCGGTGATCGTGTAGATCAGCAGATTCTGCCCCCAACCCTGTGCCGTCAGCGCCGCGCCCGGCAGTACGCCGGAGAGGAAATCGACGACATAGGTGATGGCGGTGTTGAGGAATAAGCCGATCTTGTCTGTGCGACCGCGTCGCAGGCTGCGTGCCGCCGCGCTGGGTTGGTAGCCCAGTTCGGTTGCGGTCTTGCGAACGAGTTCGCGCGTGGCGACCGACACATCATGATAGCCGTTCAGCGCCTTGGAGACGGTAGAGTTCGAGAGTTTAAGCCGTTGGGCAATATCGGTAATGGTCGCGGTCACGGGTGACTCTAATTCAACAAAATCGTTTTCGACGATACAACCATAACATAGCTTGAATACGTATGCAAGACCCCAAATCCCCCAGGAATTGCCCGGCAATCATTTGACAACACCACTAAGATCGTGTATGTTGCATACGTATGCAGGCCCACCCACTCAGAGGATTTGGACGATGGATCATCCCAAACAGACCGCAGAAAGTATGGCGAAACGGGTGATGCGCTTTGACGATCTCAAAGCCAAGGGCATCCCGCTCATGTTCATCGACAGCATTCTGCCGGGACACTACCGCATGAACTATGCCGTGATCGGCGACACGGCCAGCGAGAACCCGGATTACGAAGGCCAGCGCGCGATCACCGAACCGCACAACTTCCAGATCGGCATGGGCTTCGCGCCACCGGGGAACGGCCCGGCGTGGCACACACATGACTACATCGAGAGTTTTTTCATTCTCAAAGGCCCCTGGCGCTTCTACTGGGGGCACAACCCCGACCCGGAACAGCCCGATGGCTACATCGACCTGAATGAGTGGGATATGATCTCGCTGCCGCCGGGGGTCTACCGCCGCTTCGAATACACCGGGTCGGAAATCGGCTGGTTCTTCGCCGTGCTGGAAGCGCACCAGGTCTTCACCGGTAAAGACCCGATCTGGCCGCCCAAGATCGAGGAGCAGGCCGCCGCGATGGGCTATAAGGCCGACGAAAAAGGCAAGATGCTTCAGCCCCCCAGCTACGCTAAGGACAAGGCAGAGCATCACCAACGCCTGCTTGACCTGTTCAAAGCCGGGACAGGCGTTGATCTCAAAGACTACCAGCCGCCGAAGTAAACTGACAATCGAAGGTCACGACCGTGAAAACCAGCACCGACCGCATTCTGACGACCCACGTGGGCAGTATGCCCCGCCCGCAGTACGTTGTTGACCAGTTGTTCGCGCAGGATCGTGGCGAGAACTACGACCCCGCCGCTTTTGACGCAGTGATGACACGCGCCGTCCACGAAGTTGTGGCGAAGCAGACGGCGGCGGGTGTGGACATCGTCAGCGATGGCGAGATGAGCAAGATCAGTTACGCCACCTACATCCGCCACCGCCTGACCGGCTTCGAAATCGCGGATGTGCCGCGTGCGACGCCCAAAGACCTGGACGACTTCCCGGCTTTTAAGGAACGGCTGGCACAGCAGGGCGGCACGCCGAAGTATCACCGCCCGGTGGTGCGCGGCGCGATCACCATCAAGGATTTCACCCCGCTGGACAAGGACATCGCCAACCTGACGGCGGCGCTGGCAGGCAGCGGCGCGACCGACGGTTTCATGAACGCGGCATCACCCGGCGTAATCGCCGTCTTCCAGCCGAACGAGTATTACCAGACTGAAGAAGCCTACCTGCAAGCGCTGGCCGAGGTGATGAAAGTTGAATACGAGCGCATTACCCAGGCCGGGTTGATCCTCCAGGTGGACTGCCCCGATCTGGCGATGGGACGGCATATCCGTTTCCGCGACGCCGATACCGAGACGTTCAAAAGCGCGGCGCGGCGGCAGGTCGAAGCGCTGAATTACGCGCTGGAAAATGTCCCCGCAGACCGGGTGCGGATGCATCTGTGCTGGGGCAACTACGAAGGGCCGCACACGCACGACATCGATCTGGTGGAAATCATCGACATCGTGCTGAGCGCCAAGCCGCAGGCCATCCAGTTCGAGGCGTCGAACCCACGCCATGCCCACGAGTGGCGCGTCTGGATGGAAGCGCGTATCCCGGATGACAAAATCCTCATTCCCGGCGTGCTCGATACGACGACGAACTTTGTCGAACATCCTGACCTGATCGCGGAACGCATCGAACGCTATACCAACATCGTTGGCAAGGAGCGGGTGATCGCCGGGACGGACTGTGGTTTCGGTACGTTCGCGGGCTTCGGTGCGGTGCATCCCGATATTGCCTATGCCAAGCTGGCTTCGCTGGCAGAGGGCGCGCGCCGCATCAGCGAGAAGCTGTGGGGCTGAGCACATGACCAGGCTGCCGCTGCTGCTGCTGCCGGGGACGCTGTGTAACGCGACCCTGTTTGCGCATCAGGTGGCGCATCTGGCGGACATCGCCCGCCCGCAGGTGGTGGGGGTGCATTTGCAGGATGATCTGCGCGAGGTGGCGCGCTATGTGCTGAGCCAGGTCGAAGGGCCGTTTGCGGTGGCCGGGCTGTCGTATGGCGGCATCGTCGCCTTCGAGATGTGGCGGCAGGCCGCGGCGCGCATCGTCAAACTCGCGCTGCTCAACACGAATCCGCGCCCACCATCGCCAGAAACGCGCGAACGGCAGCAGCGTTTCGTCGGCATGGCGCATCTGGGCGAATTCCGCAGCATCACCACCGATTTTCTCAAGGACGCGATGCTGCATCCTGATCACCGCCGAGATCTGAAGCTGCGCGAGGCCGTGCTGGATATGGCGGAAAGCATTGGTATACAGGGGTTTGTCAACATGGTGAAAGCACAGCTCAACCGCCCGGACTCAATACCCGATCTGCCGCGCATCACCTGCCCGACGCTGGTGCTGACCGGGCGCGAGGATACGGTTGTGCCGCTGCCCGTGCACGTCGAGATGGCACAGGCGCTGCCGAACAGCCGCCTGCTGATCGTGGAACAGTGCGGTCATCTGAGCACGATGGAACAACCGGAGATCGTGACGGGCGCGCTGCGGGAATGGCTGACTGAATCAGGAGCATGGAATACATGAAACAAAACCCGCTGCGCCAGCGCTGGGCCAATGGCGGAACGGTAGTCAACGGCTGGCTGCACATTCCGAATATGTGGTCTGCCGAGTTGATGGCGCACGCCGGATGGGACAGCCTGACGGTGGATTTGCAGCACGGCCTGCACAGCATCGAGACTGCCATCCAGATGATGCAGGCGATTGCCACTACGCCGACCGTACCGCTGGCGCGCGTCAACTGGCTGGAGCCAGGCGACATCATGCGGCTGCTGGACGCGGGCGCGTTCGGGGTGATCTGCCCGATGATCAACACGCGCGCCGAGTGTGAAGCATTCGTCGGAGCCTGCCGTTACCCGCCGCAGGGGTATCGCAGCCTCGGCCCGACCCGGGCGCGGGTGGTGCTGGGAGCCGATTACGCCCAGCACGCCAACGCGGAAATCCTGACCATCGCGATGGTCGAAACCAAAGAGGCTATGCAAAACCTGGAGGCCATCGCCAGCGTGGACGGCCTCGACATGATTTTCGTTGGCACGGGCGATCTGCTGCTCTCCCTCAGTGGTCGGGTCGGCATGGATACCGACGACCCGCAGGTTGACGCCGCGTTGGATCGTGTTGCTGAGGTATGCGCCAGACACAACCTGATCGCCGGGCTGTTCGCAGGTTCTGCCGACTATGCTGCCAGGATGGTGCGGCGCGGCTATCGCTTTGTCACGGTCAAGACCGACAGTGTGCTGCTGAGCGAAGCGGCTCAACAGGCTGTCAACCAAACAAGACGAGGAATGGAGTAGAGTTCATCATGGCAGTTACGTATCTCAAACGCGGCAAGACGGTGGACGAACGGGCGCAGGCCGACGCCAAAGTGCAGCAGACGGTTGCGGGTATCCTGGCGGACATCGCGGCGCGCAAAGACGCGGCGGTGCGCGAACTTTCGAGCAAGTTTGACGGCTGGTCGCCGGAGGACTTCCGCCTCTCCAACGCGCAGATCGAAAGCATCATCGGCACGCTGCCCGACCAGGTCATCGAGGACATCCGGTTCGCGCAGACCCAGGTGCGGAATTTCGCCAGAGCACAGCGCGCCGCCCTTCAGGACATTGAGATCGAGACCATCCCCGGCGTGATTCTGGGACATAAGAACATCCCGGTCAGCCGCGTGGGCTGCTACATCCCCGGCGGGCGCTACCCGATGGTGGCCTCGGCGCACATGAGCGTCCTGACGGCGAAGACGGCTGGTGTGGACTACGTGGTTGCCTGCACGCCGCCGATCAACGGCGAGATACCAGCGGCGACCATCGCGGCGATGCATCTGGCGGGCGCGGACGAAATCTATGTTCTCGGCGGTATCCAGGCGATGGCGGCCATGGCTTACGGCGCAGTCGGCATCACCCCGGTGGATATGATCGTCGGACCCGGCAACGCCTACGTCGCGGAAGCCAAGCGCCAGTTGTTCGGCGTGGTGGGCATCGACCTGCTGGCCGGGCCGACCGAGGTGTTGGTGATCGCCGATGACAGCGCTGACCTAGAGATGTGCGCTACTGATCTGCTGGGACAGGCCGAGCATGGCCCGACCTCGCCCGCTGTGCTGCTGACCACCAGTGCCGCGCTCGCCAATGGTATTCAGGCCGAGATTGATCGCCAGCTTGCCGTGCTACCCACCGCCGATCTTGCGGGCGTGGCCTGGCGCGATTACGGCGAGATCATCCTGTGTGATACCTATGAAGAGATGCTGAGTGTGGCCGACGAGATCGCCAGCGAGCACGTCGAGGTGCTGACCCGCGACCCGGATTACTTCCTGAACGGCATGAAAAACTACGGCGCTTTGTTCCTGGGGCCGCGCACCAATGTTGCTTATGGCGACAAGGTGATTGGCACCAACCACACGCTGCCCACGAAAAAGGCCGGGCGCTACACCGGCGGGTTGTGGGTGGGCAAGTTCATCAAGACGGTGACGTACCAGCGCGTGACGACAGACGCGGCGAGCGCGATGATCGGCGCATATGGCAGCCGCCTGTGTGACATCGAGGGCTTCATGGGGCACAAGGAGCAGTGCGATCTGCGCGTCCGGCGCTACGGCCAGCCAGCCGAGGCGTGAGGTTGTGGTACGATGGAGGGAAAAGGCTAACAAATTCCAGTTGAGCATTATGAATAGAAACGTCACCTCCATTGATGTCGCAAAAAGGGCTGGAGTGTCTCAATCAACCGTATCACGGGTGTTCAGCTCCGGCAGCCCGAATGTTTCCAGTGAGGTGCGCGAGCGCGTGCTGCAAGCCTCGCTGGAGCTGGGCTATCGACCGAATGCCATCGCGCGCATGATGAGTACCCGCCAGACCAACATCGTGGGCATCCTCATGGCGACGATCACCAGCCCGTTCTATCCCTATGTATTGGAGAAGTTTCTCAAAGAACTTCAAGCGATTGATCGGCAGGTGCTGCTGTTCACCGCATCCGAGAATCAGAGTGTGGACGACCTGCTGCCCTTGGCGCTTCAGTATCAGGTGGACGCGCTGATCATCACCTCCGCAACACTGTCGTCCGAGGCAGCAGCGGCGACGAGCAGCGGCGGTACGCCTGTCATCCTGTTCAACCGCGTGGTCAGCGATGCTAACGTCTGTTCTGTGTGTGCCGACAATCTGGCAGGTGGCCGCCTGGCAGCCGATGTGCTGCTGGACAGCGGACATGAGAAACTGGCTTTTATTGCGGGCATCGAGAACACCTCGACCAGCCAGGATCGCGAACGTGGTTTCGCCCTGCGCCTGCACGAGCGTGGGATGGCGAATTGGGTGCGTCGAGCGGGGCGCTACACCTACGAATCAGGCTATGCCGCCGCTCAATCGCTTTTAGACGAAACCGTGCCGCCCGACGCGATCTTCTGCGCCAACGACATCATGGCAATCGGGGCGATTGACGGGCTGCGCGCGCGCGGCGTCCGCGTCCCCGACGATGTGAGTGTGATCGGCTTTGACGACATCCCGATGGCAGCATGGGGAGCCTATAACCTGACGACCATCTCTCAGGAAGTGGATCAAATGATTCAACAAACGATCTCCCTTATGCTCGAGCGAATCGAGTCTCCTCATGAACCCTGCCGCACTGAACGAGTCGCTGGAAAGCTGGTGATCCGTTCATCGGTCAGAAATCTGACGACGGGGAAATCTGATGACATTGCAGGGTAAAGTCGCGGTTGTAACGGGCGGCGCAGGTGGCATTGGCAGCGCGATCAGCCGGCGCTTGGCAGCGGAAGGCGCGACCGTCATCATCACCTACAGCAGAAGCCGGGACAAAGCGGAGGCTGTGCTGAAAACGTTCGCTGGCAGCGGGCATCAGGCTGTATGTGCCCCGGTTGACGACAGCGCAGCCCAGGCCGATCTTGCCCATTTCATCGAGGTGACCTATGGGACGCTCGATCTGCTGGTCAACAACGCTGGCATTACCCAGCCCGTGCCGCACGATGACCTCGACGCGCTCAG
>JAEUQX010000452.1 GCA_016788625.1 Anaerolineae bacterium | reverse complement strand
CGCTCTTGTTCATGACGCTCAAGCACGCTCGTGATACCTTCCTCAATAACAGCCGACATTGGCCTAGAGGTCTCACGAGTGAAGATTTTAAGGCGCTCAAATAGAGCGGGGCGTATGAGAACGGTAGTACGAACAGAATTCAGCATATATGTGTATTACAACATACACCTATGCATAACACAAGCAGTTGGGGTAGTTTGCAGCCTCGAAAAGCGGTGAGGTGGGCACTAGGAATCAGACTCAACTCAAGAAGGAAGTGTTGTAGATTGGGCTAGAGCTTGAGAATGCGGAGCAAATCTTTAATGGTTTCAATGAAACCGTCATCTACATCGTGTTCGGCACACCACTTGCTCCAAAAGGTGAGCGTCAATGAGTTAAAAATGCCCCAAAAGGCATTGTGCCGACTACTCCACCTGCAACCGTTCTTTGACCCACATACGGATTAAGGTTGTTGTTCCCACTCCTACTTTATGGGCTTGCGCGCGGAGTCTTGTGATTGTTGGCAGGTCAAAACGTACTGTAATACCCTGATCAAACAGGGGTAGGGGGTGTACCTTCACTGCTTGCAGTTCGTCCAAGTAGTCGGTCAGATCATGGGTGTCCCAAAATTGTGCAAGCTCCTCGCGACTAGCATTCTCTGGAATGGGGTCTTTTTTAGGCAACATCGTCATACGGGATCTCACCTCCTTTCTGGTGTTCATACAAACGTCGTTCCTTGCGACTAGCGGAGCGAGCAGTTACCGGATAATACAGCCCTGATTCGGGTTCTGGGTCGAGAATGACTGCTAGTGTACGTCCGGCTCTTGTGGCTGCGATCAATATTAAACGCCCCTTTTTCCATCAAAGCAGAGAAAGTCACTAGTACAGGCTTCCTCTACCTCAGTAGGGGTCACAGCATGTTTGGCGATGTGTGCGACATTAGTCTTATCCCAAATAAGGCGAACTATCTGCATACACCGATTGTAACATGTTGTAACACATTGTGAAGAAGGGGAGAGGGTGGACGATACTATATATTCAAGATGTGGAGTAAATCCCGCACAGTGTCCACAAAACTCCCATCCTGTCCGTGCTCGGCACGCCATTTGCTCCAAAAGTGGATGAGATTGCCACCACCACAACCTGCAAAGCAATTCCAGTAGTTGCCACTCTCGACCACATTAAAGCTCTTGTGTTCGTCATCATGAAAAGGGCAGTGACCGCGATGGTACGCATCCAAGGCAACATATTCGCGTACAAAGTCCAACGTACTAATGGCTGCCAATATCCGCTCGGATGGTTGTCTATCTTTAAGATTAGCAAGGGGGTTCGTTCTAAACGCAGGTGTAGGCTGCTCAACAACAGGTTGTGAGGAACGGCTAATTACAGCCAGGAGAGAGGGAAGTGGAACATAGTCGGGTTTGGAAACGATAGGGAGGAGTTCTCTTGGGGTGTTCGCGAGAGGTTTGTCATTTTGATCTACAAACGGGTAAATTTTGCCCGTTTTGCGATGAACCCCTAACGGCAAACGCACAAGTGAGCCTAAGCCATCTCCAACAAGCTGAACTTGTCGAGGGTAAATCTCAAGCGGCTTATCACCACATTGCTTTGCGTCTACTCCATGCTCAACGAGCAACTGCTGAATGAAGCGACGGGCAAGTATCCCGGTAAGCGGTTGCTGAAAAAAGAACCAGAGGTGAAATCCTCGTCGTGAACGTTCTCGGTAGAAGGGAATGCCTGCTTCTGTAATCCGCTCTGTCATTTCTAACAATCGAATGGCCTGGGTATCGGTATCAGCGTCCAGACATATCCATCGTGCCATGCTCATCGCATCTAAAGCGTATGTCCCTAGCGTAACACGCCCGTTGAAGTGCTGCTCTAGTAGAGCAGAAGTAAGTGGTTTGCGGACAGCGACATACGTTCCATCAACTTGTTGCCGGGCATAAGCATCCTGGCGCAGGATAAACGTAGAGATGAACGCGGCTAAGAGATGTGGCTCAATCTCGTGGTGTTGCGATTGTTCGGGATGCATTGAAAGAAAGTATAGAAGAGAGGGAAAGGGGAGTGAAGATGTGGCTACGTCAGCACACCACCAGCTTACGGTCATAAGCGGTCATACGACTTCCCACAAAACAAAAAAAGCCCCACTGGACACTAATCCAGTGGGTGAAATGCAGTATCAGATAGCGAAGGAGACGGTCGCAGGAGAGAGGAAGACTGCCAAGTTGAGAGGCGCACAGATAGGACGCTGTGGCGTACTCCGCAGAGCAGGATTGGATAATTGGTCAGACAAGGCGATACGATGAACAGCTTGGCGTATGTAGTACGTCTGGGTTGCAAATCCAGGCCAGGTCGCCGGGACGCGCGCTGTAACGTGGATCCATGGTGAAGCGCACCTGCCGCATCAGGGCGAGGGTAGGCGCGCCGCCCGCGCTGACGCGGTTGGCCGGGGTGTCGGCGTTGGTGACCAGCGCCAGCTTGCGCAGCCCGTTGAAGGCCATGTAACGCTCGGTGGCTGCCGGAGTGCCGCCGTTCTTGTTGATGTTGCCGCTGGAGGCCGTGTCGCCGTTCAGCAGCACATGGTCGATGCTGTTGAGGATGGCGCGCATGGCCTGCTCGCGGTAGATGTTCAGCAGCGGCACGACCGAGTCCTCGACCAGTTCCGCGCTGAAGCCCACGCGCAGCGCCAGCTTCTTGGCGTCCAACTGCACCTTGCCCGACCCGATCTTGCTGTCGGGGATCGGGTTGGCGCTGCCCGCCAGCGTCAGATCGGCCTCGTTCTTGGTCTCCGGCACGAAGTAAACCGTTGGGTCGGTTCCCTCAATCGGCAGCTCGAAGGGGTTCGAGGGCATCTCGATGGACGGGAACAGCGGCAGGATGGCGTTCTCCAGCCGCGCCTTCTGCCAGATTTGCGCGCTCCACAGGTCGGGCACCCACTCGTCGCCGAAGGCCGCCTGCGTGCTGTAGCTCAGCTCGTCGGCTTTGATCGCGCTCATGCCGGACTTGTGAATCTTGTGCGCCAGCGCGTTGGCATAGCGCTCGCTCACGCCCTGGAAGCTCTTGCCCGCGCGCAGCAGCACGTAGCCGTAGAGCATGTCCAGCGCGTCCAGGCGGTCATACGGGCTGCCCACGCTGATCGGCGCGGCCTTCAGCGCATCCTCGCGGCTGGCGAGCGGCAGACGTTTACGAGCGGGCTGTTCGGTCTCCGGCGCGATGAATTCGTGTTCCATGTCAGTCTTCCTTTCACCTGATTGATGATCAGTGCGGTTATCGGTGTTCTCTCCCCTCACCTTGAGGGAGAGGGGCAGGGGGTGAGGGCTGTCAAGTCCCCTCGCCCCAGGGAGAGGGGATTTAGGGGTGAGGTTCTGGGGGTGGGGTTCCAACCGTGCCGCATCCAGCCCCAGCGCGGCATAGGCGCTCTTGATGGTCTGGACATCGGTGCGGCGCGGTTCAGCGGGCGCGGGCGTCAGGCTGCCTTCGACCAGCGGCCAGCGCGTGATGCGCCCGTCAGCCGCCACCTGCGCCAGATGCGGCAGGCTGCCGCTCGACCAGCCGAGCACGCCTTTCTCGACCAGCCGCAGCACCGCGCGCACGTATTTCTGCCGCATATCGAGCTGTGCTTCCGCCCACAGGCCGACCTCATCCGGGCGCAGGGTATCCAGCACGCCGATCACGGCAGCCTTGACCGCGCCGTCCAGCCCGTGATGGTAGAGCACGGGTCGCTGCGGATACCAATCCAGTCCTAGGTCGGTCTGCGGCGTGAAGTATTCACCCTGCAGGTCGCGCGTGTCGGGGCCACCCCAGACGATCAGGTAGCCGCCGATGCGCCCTCTGGCGGTATCGAGGGTTTTCAGTGTCGTCGCTGTCATCGTGACCTCCTCCGTCACATCGTGGCCTTCAAACACAGCGTTGAAGTGCCTGCCCCTTCACCCAATCATGATTTTCAAGCCCCTCTCCATTGCGATGGGGAGGCGGGGAGGGGTCGGAGTGGTCAGCCGCCCGCAGCGCAGCATCAGCGTTCATGTCCTGCTCGGACTGGCGCGCCGGTTCCGTGTGGCGGAAACGCACGTCGCGCGCAAAAAGGGGTGCGGCAGCGCTGTGGGTCAACTGACCACTGTGAACAGAATAGCACTTATGTTCTGTTAAAGGGTGACATTTTGGAAAAACTTTTGTCTCGTTTTGCAGTGGGTTGGCGCTAACGCAAACGAGGCAGACGGATGGTTAAGAAGGTCATGGGGTGGTTGTAAAATGGTGAGGAAAACAGGCCTTGCATTTTACCGAGGGGAAGTGTGGCGCAAGGCTGCGTGTTTACGGCCTTGGCCGCCACGCCCCATACGCGGCATCCAGCACCCGCACAGGCGCGTCGTCGCAGTCCAACGCGCAGGCCGCCGGGAGCACGTACAGCGCCCATGTGCCGGCGTCACGGTTGGAGGCGAAGAGCAGCCGCTCCCCATCCGGCGACCACGAGGGCGTGATGTCGCGCGCGGGATGGTTCGTGATGCGGCGCAGTGTGCTTTCGCAGGTAGCGGGGTCGTCCAGGCAGGCGGTGTCCAGCACGTAAATCTCGCTGTTGTCGTCGCGGTCGGAGACGAAGGCGATGAAGCGGCCATCCGGCGACCAGGCAGGCGTCGTCTCCAGCGTGGGCAGCGCGGTCAGGCGTTTGAGCGCGCTGTCGCTGCTGATCGGGCGGTCGAGGCCGGGCAGCGCAGCCGCGAAGATTTCCGAGTTGGCGGCGGGCGACCAGGAGAAGGCCAGCATCGTCCCGTCCGCTGACCAGGTGGGCGCGAAAGCATTGGCGACGCTGGCGGTGACCTGCTGCACGCGCTCGTTCGCCAGGTCAGCGACGTAGACCACGTAGCGGTCATCCTGGGTGGTGGTGAAGGCCAGCCGCGTCCCATCCGGCGACCAGTCCACCGAACTGCCCGATGGAATCTGGCGGCTGTCGGTGAAGACGGTGCGCGGCGTGCCGCCGAATGGGTCGATCACGTTCACGGATACGGATGATGCGTCACTTGAAACCGCGATATAAGCCAGCAGGCGGCCATCCGGCGACCAGTCCGGCGCATATTCATACAGTCCATGCGTGACCCACGCCCGCAGCCCGCGCCGTATATCCAGGAGCTGCACCGCCGTGCGCCTGCCGTCATCGGTGTTCAGCGCGACCTCTTCGGCAGGCAGGGCGCTGCCGAGCATCTGCGCGGCCAGCAGCAGCAGCCACAGCGCGCCGATAACGCTCAGAAGTCCCAGGATCAATCGTCGCATCTTATTTGCTCAGCCCGGCAATCAGCAGATCGAGCGCCAGCCCCGGCTGGATGCGCCCGGTCTTCATCTTCAGGTCGGTATCGAGCAGCGCGCGGTAGATCGTTTCGAGCTGCTCCAGCGAGAACGCGCGCGACTGCTGCGCCATCTTCTTGGCGACGAACGGTGCCATGCCCAACGCTTCGGTCATCTGGTTGGGATAGCCGCCGGAGACGAGGTACTCCTTGGCGGTGATCAGCAGGCGAAACTGGCGCACGATCATGCCGTAGACCTTGAACGGGTCTTCGTCTTTCTCTGCCAGCAGGCGATGCAGCAGCTTGAGCGCCGTATCCGCGCGCCCCTCGGCCAGCGCGTCCACCATGTCGAAGACGCGCGCCTCGGCCACATAGGGCGTCAGCAGCATCACATCATCTTCGCTGATCGCCCGCGCGCCATCCACGTAGCTGGTCAGCTTGATCAGCTCGTTGTCCGCGCGGCGCAGGTCGCCCATCGTCACGCTCGCCAGCGCCGCCGCAGCGCGTGGCTCGATCTCCGCGCTATAGGCTTCTTTCGCGCGTTTGAGAATCCAGCCCGTGCTGTCGCCGGAAGTCGTGTAGCTGCGTTCGTAGCCGTTGGGCAGTTCGCGCGCCAGCTTGACCAGCTTGTTGCTCTCCGGCAGCACCTGCCGCTCGATGAACACCAACCGCGCCCACTCCGGCAGCGTGGGCAGCGCCTCGCTCAACTGCTCAACCGCTTTCTTGCCCGTCTCGCCCGCCCCCTTGCGCGTGATCCAGCCGATCAGGTCTTTGACGAACACCAGGCGGCGGTCAGAGAGAAAGGGGTACGAACTCACCGCGTTGATGATCGCCGGGACGCTGGTTGCCTCGCCCTCGAACTCGCTGGTGTTCAGGCCGGACTCGTCGCCCGCGCTCATCTTGGCGCGCAGCGCGGCGACCTCCTGCTCCAGCGTGAAGTCGTCATCACCGTGCAGGATGTAGAAGGTTTTGGCGGGCGCTTTAGTCATCGTGTGCGGCTCGTGGTTGGGTAGCAGATGTCACCTTGATTATACCTGATGCGCTGGGCACAGACGGTAGACAGTCTTCGAAGATCAGATGCCGGAGACCAGGTTGTGTTGACATCTGACCTCATTTCGTCAGGCGGACGGCACGTATGCCGTCCATACACAGTCGTATGCCATTCGTAGAGCCGCGATACATCGCGTCCAAATGCAACTTTGGAGACAGGACATGAAAGAGCCTGGGAGTTGATATTGTCACAATAGTGTGGTGATTTCATTGGCGTCCATTCATCCCGGTGTATAGTAAGGGCAGAACATCGGCTTGTGAGGATGATGCTATGCTCTGGAGAATAATGCTCGCCCTGCTCGTGCTGCTGCTCACTGTGCCCGCGCTGGCGCAGAGCGACGAGACGCCCAGCGTGCTGGACATCTTCTACGACAGCGTGGTCGAAGAGACGATCACCGAGAAGGCGTTCTGGGACTGGTGGACGATTGAAGTGGGCGAAGGCGACATCATGGTGGTCGATATGCAGGCCAGCGAGGGACTCGCGCCGCTGATCGGCATCCTCGACCCGGCGGGCAACCTGATGGCGCGCAGCCCGGATGGCGAGGTTGACGGCCTGACGACGCTGGAAGTCACCGCGCCCGCGCCAGGTCGCTATACCATCGTCGCCACGCGCGTCGATAACCTGAACGGCACGACAACCGGGGCGTATACCCTGCGCCTGCGCCGCGCCAATGCTGTCGCGCCCGTCCAGCCCGACCTCTACCAGGATGTAACCTGGCAGTGCAATGAGGAAAATGTAGGCGTGTTCGACGTGACGACGGCGGCCACGCTGGAATTCGCGGAAGATCCGCAGCCGGGATTGTTCCACCGCATCACCGTCTACGGCATCGACGGCTTCCAGCCTGTCATCCGCGTGCAGTTCGATGTGCCCGAAGGCGATGAGCCGTTCACGATCTGCAACACCAACGCTGATGAAACAGTGGGTGACCGCTTCACGCTGCCCGGTGAGGACGCGCGAGAAATCAGCGCGGATAACCTGGCTTCGGCGTCACAGCTCCTGCTGCGCGGCGCGGAGGGCATGGAGCTAATCACCCTCACGATTGGCAGCCGCGACGGAGCGAGCGGGCGCTACCTGGCGATCATCGAGGGCTTCAGCATCGAGACGCCGGA
>JAEUQX010000292.1 GCA_016788625.1 Anaerolineae bacterium | reverse complement strand
CGCCGAGCACGACATCCTGCTGATGGTTGATGACGCGCACGGCGAAGGTGTGCTGGGCAAAGGCGGACGAGGCATCGTCGATCACTTTGAACTGCACGGCAAGGTTGATATTGAAGTCGGCACGATGTCGAAGGCTTTCGGAGCGGTCGGTGGCATCGTCGCCGGGCGGCAGGTGCTGATCGACTGGCTCAAACAGCGCGCGCGCCCGTTCCTCTTCAGCAGCGCCATGACCCCGCCGGATGCAGCCGCGTGCCTGGCCGCTGTTGATCTGCTGGAAGAATCGACCACGCTGGTTGACCGCCTGTGGTCAAACGCCGCCACCTTCCAGAAGGGCATGAAGATGCTGGGCTTCGACACCGGGGTGACGCAGACGCCGATCACACCCGTGATGCTGGGCGAAGCCCCGCTGGCGCAGCAGTTCAGCCGCGCCCTGCTGGAAGAAGGCGTGTTCGCGATGGCGATTGGCTTCCCGACTGTGCCGCGTGGCAAGGCGCGCATCCGCGTAATGAACTCTGCCGCGCACAGCCCGGAAGACCTGGAAGTCGCGCTGGCTGCCTTCGACAAGGTTGGCAAGGCGCTGGGCGTCATTTGAACCGGGGACAGTCTGCCGCGCGTGTGCTCGTCATGGATGCGGCATAGTCCATAGTGGTCCGCTGATTTGTCAATACATCTATATGTATTGACAAACTTTTCGCGCTGAACTATAGTCATGATAGACGTGATGGAACTGAGCAGTCCGTAGCGGTTGAGCGGGGCATTGTATTGGCTGTGGCGACTCTCAAGCACGATGGTATCCCGTTGTACGTTCAACTGGAAGAGATCTTCGCTGAACGGATTGCGACCGCGGAATGGGCCGTGAACGAGACCATTCCGAATGAGTTGGCGCTGTGCAAAGAATTCCAGGTGAGCCGCGGCCCGGTGCGGCAGGCGCTCGATCAACTTGTGCGGAAGGGATTGCTCTATCGCAAGCAGGGCAAAGGGACAGTTGTGCTGCCGCCTAAGGCGGAAAACCACCTGAGCGACTTCTATAGTTTTACCCGGTTGATCGAACGACGGAACAAGCAGCCATCCATCCAACTGCTCTCGTTTGAGAATGTCCCGGCAGAAAAATACGCTATCAGCTATTTGAAATTAGCGGCAGGCTCGCAGATCTTCAAATTGCGCCGTCTGCGGTTGGCAGATCAAGAGCCGTTGATTGTTGAAACCATTTATCTGCCTCATGACGTTTGTCCAGACCTCTCGGCGGCGGAAGCGGCAGGGCCTTCGCTGTATGAGCTGCTGCGAGAGCGCTACAGCGTCAACCTGGTGCATAGCAAGCACTATTTTGAACCGACGGTCGCGAATGAGTTTGAGGCGGGGGTTCTGGGCGTCAATATCAACATGCCGATGTTACTTATGGAAACCATTACCTATACCTATGGAGACCTTCCCATCGTTTTTAGTAAAGCCGTTATGCGAGGCGACCGGGTGCGTTATTACGTTGAACTCAGCGCGCCGGTCGTCTCTTCGTAAATTGGTCTGCGCCTGAACTGAATAGCCCACTCCGCCACACGCAGCAGTCGTGAGGGGCGTTGGTGTGGCGCGCCCGTTCACCTGATCGATGTTGTTTGCGTTTTTGCCGAAGGGGTTTCCGATGGAAGTTCAGATCAAAATGCCTGATCTTGCGACAACCGAAGATGAAATCAGGATCGTGCGATGGCTCGTTGACGTAGGCCAGCCTGTAAAGCTGGGGCAGCCGCTGGTCGAAATCGAAACGGACAAGGCCACGATGGAGGTGGAGTCTATCGCGGCTGGGACGCTGGCGGCGATTGCTGTCGCAGAGGATCAGGTCGCGGCGGTGGGACAGATCATCGCGGTAATTGAAAGCACGGAACACAGCAGCCAGCCTGCGGCGTCCCCCGCGCCCACAGCGCTGCCCCATGTGACCACGCCCGCGAAGGCCGCACCCACCGCTCCCGCGCCAGCAGCGCCCGCGATGTCGCTGTTCGCGCGCAACAAGATGGCACGGCAGGCGCAGGCGCAGCCGACCACGATTGTGCTGAGCGGCACAGAACGTGAGTTGGCCGGACGGCTGCAAAAGAGCAAGCAGACAATCCCGCACTTTTACCTGAACACATCCGCCAATGCCGACCGCATGATCGCGCTGCGGCAGCAGTCGGCTCCGCACAGCATCGTCTGGGACGCATTCTTCGTCGTCGCGGTCGCGCGCGCCCTGCGAGAGTACCCGCGCATGGGATACCACTTTGGCGACGGGCAGTTGGTCGCTGCGGCAGCGGATGCCGTCGGCGTGGCGGCGGACATCGACAACGCGCTGTACGTGGTCGTGGTTGATAACCCCCTGGCGCAGACGGTACAGCAGGTTTCGCAGCAGATCACGGAAAAGGTGCAGCGTATCCGGCAGGGCGATGCGGCGGCCAAGAAACTCACCCCAGCCGCAATCACCGTGACGAACCTGGGGGCGGAGAATATCGAGTCATTCGCGGCCATCATCAACCCCGGCGAGTCAGCCATCCTGGCGATTGGGAAGATTGCCCCGGCGGTTGTGCCGGTTGATCATAACATCGTGATTCAGCAGCGGGTTCAGTTGAGCCTGTCTGTTGATCATCGCGTTGCGAATGGCAAGTATGCCGCAAAGTTTCTCAGCAAAGTGGTTACAGAGCTTGAATCATTATGAGGGGTTGCCGATGGACATTGAGCTGACAGACTCGATAGAGATCGCGTCGAGTTATTCACGTCCGTTCCTGCTGGAACTGTATGAGCGCATGGTGTTGTGCCGCCAGTTCGAAGACCGTGTGAAGCTGCTGTTCCTGGAAGGGACGATGCCTGGGACGATTCATCAGAGCCAGGGGCAGGAAGCATCAGCCGTCGGCGTATGTGCCGCGCTCGGCCAGGATGATTACATCACCTCGACGCATCGCCCACACGCGCACGCGCTCGCCAAAGGGCTGACGGCAGAAGAGATGATGTTGGAATTGTTCGGTCGTTCGACGGGCTGCTGCAAAGGTAAAGGCGGCTCGATGCACATCGGGAATATGGACAAGGGCATGGTTCCCGCAATCGCCATCGTCGGCGGGGGCATTCCGCTGGCGACTGGAATGGCGCTGTCGTTCAAATTGCGCCAGCGCGCCCAGGTTGTCGCCTGCTTCTTTGGCGAAGGTGCGTCGAATGAAGGCGCGTTCCATGAAGGCGTGAACCTGGCGAGCATCTGGTCACTGCCCGTGATCTTCGTGTGCGAGAACAACCTGTATGGCGCTTCCACCGCGATCTCCAAGACCACGCGGGTGCCGCGCGTCTCGCAGCGTGCCCAGTCCTATGGCATCCGGGGCGAGACCATCGATGGCAATAATGTGCTCAAGGTCTATGAGGCAGTCCAGCGCGCAGCGGAAGAATGCCGCAGTGGGCAGGGGCCGGTGCTGCTGGAACTGCTGACGTATCGCCGCGTCGGGCATTCGCGCCGCGATCCCGCGCACTACCAGGACAAGGGTGAGCAGGCGTTCTGGTTCGCGCGTGACCCGATTGAGATGTTCAGGAAAAGCATTCTGCAAAGAGGTGATCTGACAGAGGCGGATTTGCAGACGATTGACGCGCGCGTGACGCAGACGATCGAGGATGCAATCGCTGTTGCCCGCGAAGCGCCGTTCCCGACAGCCGATGACCTGACACAGGATGTCTTTTCGATGGAGCTGAAATCATGAAGCATCAAAGCATTGCGGAGGCGCTGCGCGAGGCAATCGCGGAGGAGATGGAACGCGACTCCGATGTGTTCTGCATCGGTGAAGATATTGGCGTTCCCGGCGGTTTCGGTGGCGCGTTCACGGTGACATTGGAACTGGAAAAGCGTTTCCCGGATCGCATTCTGGATACGCCCATCTCTGAACTTGGGTTTATCGGCGCGGCAGTCGGCGCGGCGATGATGGGGATGCGTCCCATCGCGGATGTGCAGTACAGCGATTTCTTGTTCCTCGCGATGGATCAGATCGCCAATAATGCTGCCAAACTGCGCTACATGTCTGGCGGAACAATCCGGATTCCGTTGGTCATTCGTGCCCCGGTGGGTGCGACGGGGCGCGGCTCGCAGCACGCGCAGAACATGGAACGCTTCTTCATCGGCATCCCTGGCCTGAAGATCGTCGCGCCGTCTAACGCCTACGACGCCAAGGGACTGCTCAAAGCGGCGGTGCGGGATGACGACCCGGTGATGATTTTTGAGCATAAGCTGTTGTACGGGTCAAAGGGCGCGCGCGCGGAATCCGGCACAACCAACGCGAGCAGCGACATCCCCGATGAAGACTACGTAGTGCCGCTGGGGACGGCCAGCGTCCGGCGCGAAGGCAGCGATGTCACGGTGCTGGCATGGCTGCTGATGCTGTACGAGTCGCTGGCGGCGGCGGCACTGGTCGAATCCGACATCAGCGCCGAAGTCATCGACGTGCGAAGTCTCGCGCCGTTTGATTGGAAGACGATTGGCGACTCGATTGCCAGGACCGGGCGTGTGGTCATCGTCGAGGAAGGGCCGATCACAGGGAGTGTCAGCGCGGAACTCGCGGCGGGCATCATGGAGCGCTTCCCCGACAAGCTGGTGGCTCCCGTGATGCGAGTCGCTTCCGCCGACGTGCCTGCGCCATTCTCGCCCGTACTGGAGAACATGTATCGACCGGACCGGCAGCGTATCGCGGATGCGCTTCGTGCGATTGTTGCGTAGGCGCATGGAACCGCGTTCCTTGCCCCGGATGAGGAGAAGAATATATGCCGCTTGCCCCGATTGGCGATCTGATGCGTGCAGCCCAGGCGGGCAAGTACGCGGTAGGTTACTTCGAAAGCTGGAATCTGGAGTCCCTGCTTGGGGTAATTGACGCGGCGGAGCAGGCAGAGTCTCCGGTGATCATCGGCTTCAACGGCGAGTTCATGAGCAGCCGCTCGCGCGTCGCACCGGAGCGCCTGGAATGGCTCGGCGCGCTGGGACGCACCGCCGCAGAAAACGCCTCCGTTCCGTGCGGCTTTATCTTCAACGAGTGCCCGTTGGATGATTGGGTGCGGCGCGCCATCACAGCCGGGTTCAACCTGGTGATGCCCATCCCGGCGGAAGGGGAAGCGGACTCTGTTTATGCTGGCCGAACCCGCGCCATTGCAGCGCTGGCGCATGAACATGGCGTCGCGGTTGAGGCCGAGTTGGGGACGCTGCCCTTTGGCGCAGCAGGCGGCGGCGAGGCGACCGACCCGCAGCAGGCGGCGGCATTTGTCGCAGAGACGGGCATCGATTTGCTGGCGATCAGCGCTGGCAATGTCCATGTGCTGCTGGAAGGTCGGCGGTCGCTCGATCTGGAGCGTATCGCGGCGCTGTGCCGTTTGGTCAGCGCGCCGCTCGTCCTGCATGGCGGCACTGGTATTGATGACGAGTCGCTGCGCCAGGCAATACGCATCGGCGTGGCGAAGGTTAACTACGGCACGGTTCTCAAGCAGGCATACCTCCGGGCGGTGCGCGCGGCGCTGGATACGGAAGAAGCCAATCCGCATGAGTTATTGGGCATGGGCGGCGCTGCTGATGTGATGGTCGCGGGTCGCCTTGCGGTGCGCGACGCGGTGCTGGACAAGATGCAAGTCCTGGGCTGTGTGGGGAGAGCAACGCATGGGTGATGAAAGTCAGAACTCACGGTACAAGGTGGGCTGCAGCGGCATCCTGGTCGCGGACACGTTCTGCGGCCCATTAGAGCGGCTGCCCCACGCAGGCGAACTGCTCGCTATTGATACGCTGCCCGTGACGGTCGGTGGCTGTGCCGCCAACGTGGCTATCGACCTTGCCCGGCAGGGTGTGCCCGCCGAGGTTGTCGGCTGCCTGGGCAAAGACGCTTCCGGGCAGGTCGTGGTGTCACTGCTGGAACAGGCAGGCGTCAGTTCGGAACGCATCGTCTATTCCGAGTCCCTGCCCACATCGCAGACCATCGCCTTATTGGTCAAAGGGCAGGATCGTCGTTATCTGCATCTGTTCGGCGCCAATTCCGCGCTGACGGTTGGCATTATCGACCGCGACTGGGTGCGCACGCTCAGGGTGTTCTATCTCGGCGGACTTTACGTCCTCCCTGGAATTGTGATGAGCGAGCTGGCAGATCTGCTGCGCTTCTGCCGTGACCAGGGCGTAGTTACGGTGGTCGATGTCATCACCCCGCAGCATCTCA
Source organism: Anaerolineae bacterium (assembly GCA_016788625.1). GTDB lineage: Bacteria > Chloroflexota > Anaerolineae > Aggregatilineales > Phototrophicaceae > CFX2. Next base: position 12,222 of record JAEUQX010000292.1, on the reverse strand, counting down.
ATGATTTCAGCGATCTCAAGCAGATTCTGCCCTATGTCGATTACTTCATCCCCAATGAGGATGAAGCGGCGGTCATAACCGGCAGTAAGGATGTGCGGGAGCAGATCGCCATCTTCCAGCGCTGGGGGGCGCGCACGCAGGTGATCACGCAGGGGGCACAGGGTTTGACAGCGGCCCACGAGGGCAAGCTGTGGCGCGCGGCGGCCTTCCCCGTCGAAGCGGTTGACCCATCCGGCGGGGGGGATGCTTTCGCGGCGGGGCTGATCTACGGTATCTGCCGGGGACTTGCGCTGGAGGAGACGCTGCGTTATGCCAGCGCCCTGGGAGCGTCCGCGACTCTCGCGGTTGGGACGACCACCAGCGTCTTCACGGCAGCGCAGGCCGATGCGTTCCTGAGGCAGCATCCGTCTGTGCTTCAGGAGCTCTAGATTGTGGGCAGCCGCAGCAAGGAAGGGCTGCCCATCAGCCTATGAACGCTACGCCAGCAGGTCGCCGGGCATGGGCGTAAACGGCACATCGTGATAGCCAAAGGCCGCTGGCCCGACAAACTCCAATGCGCGCGGCGTCTTTAACTGCCTGGGCGCGGGCATCGCCAGCACCGCCACGCGCAGCCCGTAGCGCAGACTCTCCGTGCCAATCGGCTCGCCATCTTCAAGCTGCACCAGCGTGATCAGATCCGGCACGACGGCGACGACTTCACCATTCAGCCGGGCGATCAGGTTCTCGTTCTGGAAGTCGATGTCCAGGCGCTGTCCGCCGCCGAAGCTGACGATGGTCATGCGCCCGCGCGCGAAGCCCTGTGTCGTCTTGCGCTCGACATCGGTGATCTTGCCGCGAAACAGAACATGTCCATGTCCCAGGGCGGCGACAACTTCGGCAGGATCGTCGCCCGCTTTACGCGCCGCCAGTACGGCCGCGCCCATGCGCTGCGCCAGCGTCAGCGTGCCACGAATCAGGTAGCGTTTCGCCTGCACACCGGTGACGACGGGCATCGCCAGCGCCGCGCTGCCGCCCATCGAGATGGTCAGCACCCGCGCGTACTGCTCGGCGCGATAGGCCGAATCCAGCGTGTGAAAAATCACGACATTGCCGTGAGCGTCGCCCAGCGCCATTGGCGCGTGCGAGACACCGCCGATCGAGAAGGTATCCATCTGCAATTCGGGAAACGCGCGTCCCATCGCGTCGCCATCGATCACGGGCAGCCCGGTTTGCAGCCCGGCGATCAGCGGCATGATCGAATTGCTGCCACCGATCTCGCCAATCAGCAGCCCGGCTAATGGGCGCTTGAGGTAGTCTTCCAACGCGCGCACGCAGTTGTACATTTCCATGCCCTGCGCCAGCTTCTCGTTGCTGACGGTCGGCGCGCCCATCTTGCTGATGGCGAGGGTCGTGCAATCATCAGGCAGGTCATCGGCATCAATGATGCTGACGGCAGCGGGTTCGCCGCGTGCCGCGCGCTGGCGCAGTTCATGTTCCAGCCACACCCGCCCGATGTAGGTGTTGCCGCCGCCGCCCGTGCCCAGGATACCCGCGCCGATGGCGATGGTTTCTACATCATCAACTGTAATGAAGCGTTTCATGGGGTACTCATCTACTCACAGGATCATGAACCCTCTCTCCACCGCCAGATGACAGCAGAGAGAGGGCTGGGTAGTGAAAGTGTTACCCGTAGCGTTCCTCGACGGGAACATACGGGATGTCATAACCAAAGTACTTCGGCCCGACCAGATCAAGCCCGGCGGGTGTGCGCCACTGTGGCGCGCAGGGCATGGCGATGATCGCCACGCGGAAGCCGTAGCGCAGTCCCTCGGTCGTGATCGGCTCGCCCGTGTCGATGTCCAGCGTCGCGATCAGGTCGGGGACGGTGACGACGGGCGTTCCGTCGATGAGCGCCACCAGATTCTCGTTCTGGAAGCTCATCTGCAGCCGTTTGCCCGCGAACTCGTCGATGCCATCGATGAAGGCATCACCCTTGGCGAAGCCGGCTTCCGTCCGCCGCTGCACGTCGGCGATCTTGCCCTTGAAGACCATGTACCCGCCGACCGCCTCGCGCACCGTCTTCACCGGGTCTTCCTCGGTCTGTCGCGCCGAGCGAATGGTCTGGCCGATCTCCTCAGCCTTCGTGATTGTGCCGGGCACTGCCGCAGTCTTGAGCTGCCCAACCGTCGCCGCGTAAAGCGCGATCATCGCCATCGCGCCCATCTCGACGGTCACGCTGCGGGCGAAGCGCTCCGTCCAGCGGTTGTTGATGGTCTCCATCAGCACGGTATTGCCGCGCTCGTCGCTCATCGCCATCGGCGTCGCGGTGATGCCCGCGATGGTGTGCGTGACCATCTGGATCTCCGGGAACGCGCGCCCCATGCCGTCGCAGTCCACCAGCGGCATCCGCACGCGCGCTGCCGTGTAGATCGGCACGACGGAATTCAGGCCACCCGCCTCGATGCTCATCGTCGCGCGGATCGGTTTGCCCAGGTACTTGCCAATCGTCTTGAAAGCGTTGACGATGTCGTCGCCGTTGGGCATCTTCTCGACCATCACGGTGGGCGCGCCCATCATCGCGGTCGGCACGATCAGGTCGTTATCGTCCAGTTCGTCCAGCGTGTACAGCTCGACCGGGCCATAATCGCGAATGGCCTGCTTGGCCATCAACATGCCAATGTACGGATCGCCGCCGCCGCCTGTGCCCAGCACCGCCGCGCCCAGCGCAATATCCTCAATGTTGCGTTCGTTCAAGAGGCGCATGTTAACTCTCCTTCAGGTCGCCAACGGCCTTGACCATGATGCGGGTCGCATTGCCGGGGAGATAGGCCAGCGGAACTTCTTCGACTTCGACAATTTCGACGGTATCCCGGTTCGCGCCCGCCGCGACGGCCTTGTCAATCGCTTCCTGCTTCGCGGTCGCCAGCGCGGTATCGCGGCTCATGTCTGCCAGTGAGAAGATGCGGTCGGTCTCGCCGCCGATCTGGGCAATCGCCGCGCCAATGGCGTTGGCAACGGCGAAGTTGGGCGGCATCAGGACTTCGGACGCGCCGACGATAGGACGCTTGAGCAGGATGCTGCCGCCGCCCACCGCGATCACTGGCATGGGCGCGGCGCTGGTCTTCATGCGGTCCACCGCGTTGTTGACCAACTCTTCGATGCGATCCTGCGCTGCCGCGACCATCGCCGCATCCAGATCAGCGACCTTGTTCGCATCGCCGACCTCGGCATAACCCGCCGCGACCGCGATGTCGGTGGTCGTCAGCGTATCGCCGCCAAAGACCAGCGCTTTGCTGGTGATCTCGTAGCCGACGCTTTGCGGCCCGACTTTGACCGGGTTGCCGCGCACCAGCGAACCGCCGCCCAGCCCAATTGAGAGCGTATCCGGCATACGGAAGTTGGTACGCACGCCGCCAATCGAGACGGCCAGCGCCGCCACGCGCGGGAAGCCACGCTGCAAGACACCCACATCCGTCGTCGTGCCGCCTACGTCGATGACGATGGCGTCCTTCAGGCCGGAGAGGAACGCCGCGCCGCGCATACTGTTCGTCGGGCCGGAAGCGAACGTCAGCACCGGGTAATCGGCGGCGAAATCCGCGCTCATCAGCGTGCCGTCGTTCTGCGAAATGTAGAACGGCGCGTTGATCTGCATCTCCGCCAGCGCCGACTTGAAGCCTGTGACCGTGCGTTCAGCCAGCGTGCGCAGACAGGCGTTGAGGATGGCGGCATTCTCGCGTTCCAGCAGGCCGATGCGCCCGATCTTGCTGGAGAGTGTAATGTTCGCGCTGGGGATGATCTCTCTGACGATGGCGGCAGTCTTCTCTTCAAAACTCGTGTTGACGGGCGAAAAGACCGATGAGATGGCGATGGCGTGGATTCCGGCGGCCTGAATTTCGCGGGCGATGCCACGAATTTCATCCTCCGAGAACGGCGAAATTTCGCGCCCATCAAACTCATGTCCGCCGTGCGCCAGGAAGGAGCGTCCGCCAATTGCCTCGCGCAGGTCGTCGGGGAAATCGACCATCGGCGGCAGACAGACGGTGGCGGGCAGGCCCAGGCGAATGACGGCGGTCGGCTGCAAGTGCTTGCGCTCGACAATCGCATTGGTGAAATGCGTCGTGCCGATCATCACGCCGTCAATGCTGCTGCTCTGCAAACCGGACTGCGCGATCAACTGCTTGAGCGCGGTGACGATGCCATCACCCACGTTGGGCGTGGTCGGTGTCTTGGTGGCGCTGACGACGGTCGTCCCGTCCATCAGCACGGCATCGGTATTCGTACCGCCCACATCAATACCAATACGCATGATTTCCCTTTCTCAATTTCTGGAATGAGCAGAAGAAGGATGTAAATGACATGAAACCTGATGGCGCGCTTCCACTTCGACCAGCGGCGGCACGTCCGTTTCGCAGTGCGCCAGCTTCGCGACATGGCAGCGCGGCGCGAATGGGCAGCCCTGCTTGGGGGTGCGGAGATTCAGATCGCCTTGCAGCAGGATCTGTTCGCGCCCCCCATCCGGGTCAGGCTCGGGAATGGCGGAGATCAGGGCTTGGGTGTAGGGATGCTTGGGACGGGTGAAGATCGTCTCCACATCGGCCAGTTCAACCACCTTGCCCAGGTACAGCAGCGCGACCTGATCGCACAGGTAGCGCACGACGCTCAGGTCATGCGAGATAAACAGGTACGAGAGTTGGAACTGCTGCTGAAGTTCATGCAGCAGGTTCAGCACCTGCGCCTGTACTGATACGTCGAGCGCTGAGGTGGGTTCATCCAGGATGAGCAGCTTGGGCTTGACCGCCAGCGCCCGCGCGATTCCGACGCGCTGCTGCTGTCCACCACTGAATTCGTGCGGGAAGCGGTAGTAGTGCTCGGTCTTCAGGCCGACGATGTGCAGGAGCTCCATGACGCGCTCGCGGCGTCGCTGCCCCCGCAGTCGCTCGTGCAGCCACAGCGGTTCGCCGATGATTTCGCCGATGGTCATACGCCCGTTGAGCGATGCTGCGGGCGACTGGTAGATCATCTGCATGTCGGAACGCCGACGCCGAAGTTCGCCGCCGGAGATGTGGGTGATGTCCTGCCCGTCGAAGAGGATCTGCCCGGAGGTTGGTTCGATCAGACGCAGCGCGCACTTACCAATCGTCGTCTTGCCCGACCCGGACTCGCCGACCAGTCCGAGTGTTTTGCCGCGTGGCAGGCTGAAGCTCACCGTGTCAACCGCCTTGAAGACGTCAGTACGCTGACCCAACAGGCTGCCGCGCTGCACGTAGTGCTTCGACAGGTTGCGGACTTCTAGCAACGGGATGTCGCTCATCGTTCTTCCCCGTATAGATGGCAGTAGGTGATGTGATCGCTGTCCCCACGATGGCCGGGCGGGACAACCTGCCTACAGACCTCCATCACATGTGAACAACGGGGGTGAAAGCGACAGCCTTCGGGCGGACGGGTCAGGTTCGGTATCGTGCCGGGGATGCCTTCCAGTTCGCCGCGCCGGGTATGCGAGGTTGGCAGCGCTTTGAGCAGACCCTGGGTATATGGATGTCTGGGATTCTTGAACAACTCGCGCACCGGCGCAGTCTCAATGACCTTCCCGGCGTACATCACCGCGACCTTCTGGCAGGTCTGCGCCACCACGCCCAGGTTGTGGGTGATGATCAGCACCGACAGCCCAAGCCGCTTGACCAGGCTGTCAATCAAGCGCAGGATTTGCGCCTGAATGGTCACGTCCAGGGCAGTGGTGGGTTCGTCTGCGATCAGCAGATCCGGTTCGCCCGCCAGCGCCATTGCGATCAGGACGCGCTGGCGCATCCCGCCGGAAAACTGATGCGGATAATCCTCGATGCGGCGTTCACCGTCGGGGATGCCCACCAGTGACATCAGTTCAACGGCTCGCCGATGTGCATCGCTGCGGATTTGACGCGCTGATGGCATCCAGCCGCGCCAGCGTCCGGGCACGGTCTGTTGATCCATGCGCTGGTACAGGACTGAATCCACCAACTGTTCGCGGATGCTGAAGACCGGGTTGAGGTTGGTGGTGGGGTCCTGAAAGATCATGCCCAGATGGCGTGCTCGGAAGCGCTGCAGCTCCGCTGGTGATTTCGCCAATACATCTTCACCGTCGAAGAGCACGCGCCCTTCAGTGATGACGCCTGGCGGCATCGGTATCAGGTTCGGTATCGCCAACGCGGTCATCGATTTGCCACAGCCAGTCTCGCCGACCAGCCCGACCACATCGCCGCGCTGCATTTGCAGATCAACACCCGCCAGCACTTTGGCGACGCCGTCGAAGGTGCGGAACTCAAGATGGAGGTTCTGAATATCGAGCAGCATAACGGGCTACCGCCTCGCTCGCGGGTCGAGCAGATCGCGCAGCCCATCACCGAGCAGATTCCAGCTAAAGACCATGATGAAGATCGCCATGCCAGGAAACGTCGCCATCCACCAGCGATCCGGGAAATAATCGCGTCCGTCGTTGATCATCGCGCCCCATTCGGGTGTTGGCGGCTGCGCGCCCAACCCGATGAAACCGAGCGCCGCCGCCGTCAGCACGGCAAAACCAAAGTCGGTGCTCATCTTGACGATGATCGGCGAGGCGATATTGGGCAGGATGTGGCGGAACAGCACGCGCAGATGCCCCGCGCCAATGCCCCGCGCCGCCTCGACGAACGGCTCCTCGCGCAGCGACAGCACCAGACTGCGCGTCAGGCGGGCGAAGCCGGGCCACCAGACCAGCGCGATGCCGATCATGACGTTGATGATGCCCTTGCCCAGCGCGGCTGTCACGGCAATCGCCAGGATCAGCGCCGGAACGGTCAGAAAGATGTCGGTGATGCGCATGAGCAGCTCATCAGTCCACCCGCCGAAGTAACCCGCGATACAGCCAATCGTCACGCCGATGGATGCGGCCAGCACGATGATCACGACGCCGACCTGCAGCGCCAGTCCAGTACCCATCAGCGTGCGGCTGAAAATGTCGCGCCCGACGTTGTCCGTGCCAAAGTAGAATTCCCCGTCGGGTGGTTTTAAGCGATCCAGCGCCCGAACCTTGCCAACCGCGTCTTCGGGAAAGGGCACGATGGCAGGGGCGATCAGCGCGATGATGAAGATGAACACCAGCATCACGAAGCCGACGGTCGACAGGGGATTGCGCCGAAAACGGTAGATGCTGCGCCGAACATTTTCCCAGCGCGGCGATGATGTCAGAGGTGGTGTCAGATTTGTCTCAGCCATAACAGCATTTCTCAGCCATAACGAATGCGCGGGTCGATGATGCCATAAGCGATGTCAATGGCGATATTGATCAGACTAAAGACGATCCCGTACAGGATTGTGATGCCCATGATCGGCTCAAAGTCCAGCCGCAGCGACGACTCGACAGCATACAACCCCAGTCCTGGGAAGTCGAAGATGGTCTCTACCAGCACCGCCCCTGCCAGCAGCCAACCGAACTCCAGCGCGACGATTGTCAGGATGGCGATCAGGGCATTGCGCAGCACATATTTGCTCAGGATGACGCGGTAAGGGATGCCGAGCGCGCGCTCCATCCGCACCGAGTCGCGATCCAGCGCGTCCAGCACCGCCGTGCGCGTGATGCGCGTCACGCTGGCCAGCGAGCCGAACGACAGCACCAGGGCGGGCGTCGCCAGATGGGAGAGCGCGATACCAAACGCCTGAAAGTCAAGATGCAGCAGCGCATCAACCGTGAACATCCCGGTGATCGTTGCTGGCGGCGCCAGTAACACATCGAAGCGTTTGCCGATGGGGAACCAATCCAGCGTGACGCCCAGGATGGACTGAAAAATCATCGCCAGCCAGAACGCCGGAAACGAGACGAAGAACAGCGCGATCACCCGCACGACCTGATCGGGCAGTTTGTCGCGATAGACCGCCGACATGAATCCCGCCGGAACCCCCAGAACGGTTGCGATGAAGACCGCGGCGATGGTCAGTTCAAACGTCGCCGGGAAGAAGACGCGCAGGTCGTCCAGCACCAGGCGGCGCGAGTACAACGACTGCCCCCAATCCCCCTGAAACAGTCCGGCAATGTAGTTGAGGTACTGCACAGGCAGCGGCTGATCCAGCCCGAACTGCCGCGCGAGCGCCTCGCGGATTTCCGGCGTCGCCTGCGGCCCGGCGGCCAGCCCCACCGGATCGCCGGGGAGAATGCGCGAGACCGTGAACGTCAACAGGCTCAACCCGATCAGCAGCGGGATGACCAACAAGATACGGCGTAAGAGGTAAAGGCGTAAGGTCATGGGTGGCACGCACAATATTCAGGTATCGATAAGCAATGAGCGCAGTCAGCAGCACTGCGCTCATTGACACAGAGCATGTTTATGCCGGGCAGTCTTGCATCCAGATGTCACGGAACAAGAGTGACAGGCTCTCCAATGGACGATACTCGAAGCCCTTCACGCAGTTGTTGAAGGCCATCAGCGAGCTTTCCGCGTACATCCAGACCGACGGCTGATCGGCGGCGATCAACGTCTGCGCCTGGTTGTACAGTTCGGTACGCGCGGCGGCATCGCCTTCGACGCGGGCATCATCCAGCAGCTTATCGACTTCGGGGTTGCTGTAGAAGCTGCACGACGTGAAGCTGCCCCACTGCCCACTGTGATACTGGTTGTAGAGGTGCGCGTCCATATCCAGGTAGGCGGGCTGCGTGTAGATGTTGATCAGGTCGGGGCCTGTTTCCGGCGAGCCGCACGAAGCGACCATATCCGGCCACAGCATCGGCACCATGTTCAGGGTGATGTTCAGTTCCGCCAGACCTTCCAGCAGCACCAGGCCGGGGATTTCCTCGCGGGTGAACTCTGCCACGTACACATAATCGAGCGTGAAGCCACCTTCCGGCCATGCGGACTGCGCCAGATACTCACGCGCGCGGTCGAGGTCGAACGTCGGCACATCCAGCCCGCTGACCGCGCCGGGGAAGTTGAGCGGTGTGGGGCCGGGCATGACTTCGACCGGGATGTCCAGCACTTCGGGCAGCGCGTCGTAGTTCATGGCATAGGCTACCGCGCGCCGCACATTGATGTCACTGGTGTATTCGCCCTGGGTGTTGAACTTGAGCGTGTTGATGAAATAACCAAAATTCTGCTGCACGTTCAGACCGGCATCTTCCTGGATGCGGGCGATGTCTTCACCCGATGGCGTATCGGCTACGTGCGTCTCGCGCGCCAGCAGCGAATTGAGCTGCGTCTGCGAGTCGCGCTGGATCAGCCACAGGTATCCATCCAGGCGGCCTTCTTCCGGCCAGCCACCCCAGTAATCCGGCACGGCGACGAATTCATACAGGTTGCCGATTTCCCAGCGCCCCTGTGTGAACGGCCCCGAACCCGCGCTGTTGGTACGCAGGTAGGTCTGGCCGAAGTCCTCGCCCCGGTTAGCTTCGACAATGGCGGGATTGACGACATACATCTGCGTCAGCGTGCCGAGGAACGGCGCGAAAGGCTGCGTCAGCGTGAACTGCACCGTCCACTCATCCAGCGCGACCGCACTGTCCGGGCCTGCGATGCCTGCCCAGCGATAGGTCGGCGGGCCTTCCAGAGTCATCAGGCGGTTGAAGCTGTAGACCACAGCCGCGGCATTCACCGGGCTGCCATCATGGAAGCGCGCGTTCTGCTTGAGATTGAACGTGAAGACCGTCGCGTCGTCGCTGACTTCCCAGGTGTCGACGAGATTGGGTTCCAGGTTTTCGCCGCGCACAATGAAAAGCGCGTCGTACAGGCTGAGGAGAGCCGCATTGATCGAGTAATTTTCGCCCGTTGCGGGGTCGATGTTATCAATATCCTGGTTGCCGCCGTAGAGCAGGATGTTTTCGCCACCCTGCGCCCATGCCAGACGGACTGACCCTGGCGTAAAGCTGAGGGCCAGCGCTGCGAACACGGCAAACATCAAAAGCGCGTGCAACACCTTTCGCATCGTAACGTTTCCTTTCGTAGACTATTGAGTGTGAAGGAATATAACGAAGTTTTAAGGTTCGTGCAACAGATTGTTCAAACCATAATTGCCACGCTCCTCCGGATGGCTGTGAGGCGGATTCGTTTGCATTACCGCTGCATCCTGCCACAGAATCTCGTGTAGAATCGGAGCTCAGCAACCAGGTAGAAGAAGCACAACGAAAGTGGAACCATGAGCGCATTTACACAGGTGATTCGCGACGAGGCCGAACTTCGAGACGTTCTTGGCTATGCGGGACAAGCGGCCCAGGACAAAGTCATCACTGAAATCGATGACATATGCCGCGCCTTTATTGCGAAGTCCCCGTTTGTGCTGCTTGGCTCAGCCGATGCCAACGGCAATATGGATGTCTCGCCAAAGGGAGATCCGCCGGGATTCGTACAGGTCATGGACAGCAGAACGCTGCTCATTCCAGACCGTCCGGGCAATCGTCGCGGCGATACCCTGTCGAATATCCTGCAAAACCCGCATGTCGGCTTGTTGTTCCTCGTGCCAGGACGCAGGGACAGCCTGCGCGTTAACGGTACAGCGCAGATTGTGCGCGATGACGCCGTGCGGCAGCGCTTCACCGTGCAGGGCAAGCAGCCGCTGTTCGTGATCGCGGTGACGGTCAAAGAGGCGTTCTTCCACTGTACGAAATGCGTCGTGCGTTCGGGCTTGTGGTCAGCCGAAGCAGAACCCGATGCACTGGTATCGCTTGGGGCGGCCATCATCAGACATGCCAAACTCGATATCAGCCTCGAAGAAGCAGACGCGATGCTGGTCGAGGATGAGCAAACCGGGTTGTATTAGTCCCAGGCCACGAAAAGACCCAGGCCAGTACAGCCTTCGGAATGGATTCTGATATCGGGTAACGCTGTTGAGGCGGCTCACTTTCTTATGAGTGTCTGGATAGTGCCGAGTACTTCATCCAGTGTGAAGGGCTTGGTCAGATAGGCATTTGCGCCCAGCTCCAACCCTTGCTGGATGGATTCGTGATTGGCGCGGGCGGTCAAAAAGATGAAGGGAATGTGCGCGATATCCGGATTCGAGCGGAGAGCCTGCAGCACCGCGAGGCCGTTCATCTGTGGCATGACGATGTCGCATACGATCAAGTCAGGTATCTCGCGAATCGCCGCGTCAAGCCCCTGTCGTCCGTTTGCAGCTTCTATCACCTCGTAGTTCTCATATTGAAGCCAGTCCACCATCTCGCTGCGAATAACCTGCTCATCTTCAATGACCAGTATCTTTGTCATTGGCACTCCAATCAGTCTGTCAAATTCGGGATAACCAGCGTGAAGATCGTACCTAGTCCTTCTTCACTTTCAACTGTAATCTTACCATCATGCAATTCCACTGCTTGCTTAACGATACTCAGCCCTAACCCGGTGCCCTGGATCGATCCGACATTCTTGGCGCGATGGAATGGCTCGAACAGTCGCGGTATGTCCGCGGCGGGAATTCCGATGCCTTCGTCTTTCACTCGCAGTACGATCTGGTCCGCATCCTGGGACAGTACAACAAGAACGGATTTATCAGCCGTCGAGTACTTGAGCGCGTTGTGGATGAGGTTGCCAATCACACGCTGCATCAGCCGTGCGTCAAATCTGGTTCTGACTGGTGCGGTAGCACAATCATAAACCAAACGACCCTTGTACTCGATCTGATCCTCAAATTCCTCTACAGTTTTCTGGCACAACAAGTCCAGATCCCCTGGAGCGGGGTTATAGTCAAGATGCCCAGCCTGCAATCGAGAGACCTGCAGGACATCTTCCATGATGCTTTTCATGTGGTTGACTTGCAGCCGGATGCGGTTCAGGCGAGCGTCGATCTGGCTGTCATCCATGCGCTGCCGGTAGTGGGTGAGTGACTCTGTGGTCGCCAGGATGGCCGCCAAGGGTGTGCGGAATTCGTGCGAAGCCGTATAGATGAAACGCGACTTGACTTCGCCGATTTCCATTTCCTTTTCAAGCGACTGGTGAAGACTTTCTTCTGCCTGTTTCAGCAGTGTGATGTCCCAGTTGACGCCAATCATACGTATCGGTGTATTGGCTGCATCCCGGAAAACGACCGCTTTGACTTTGAGATAACGCACCTCGCCGTCGGGGCGTCTGATGCGGAACTCGCTGTCGAGCGGGGTCTCACCCGCCAGCGCCGATTGAACCTCACTTTGCATTCGTTCGATGTCCTGGGGATGCATCGGGCTGGAAATCCATGTCGCCTCGATTTTGCCGTCGAACTGCTCAGGCGTCATGCCGTACAGAACGAACATCTGCGCGTCCCAGATCATGATGTTGCTCTGAA
>JAEUQX010000387.1 GCA_016788625.1 Anaerolineae bacterium | reverse complement strand
GCCCCCGGCGCTGACCATGTGCTGCTCCGCGACTATGAAGTAATCCGCCGTGTGTTCCGTCTGCGAGTCGCTGATCGTGACGCGGTTGAACAGCGTCAGACCGAGCACGCCCGCGCCATCCAGCGTCACCGTGCGCACCGTGCCACGTGGGCTGCTGCGCCGTGCCAGTTCGTAACGCGCGATCTGATCAGCCTCGTCGTAGCGCGAGAGCAGCGAGAGGTCATACTCCGCCTGGCGCACGCCATACAGCGCGGTACTCGTGCCGTCGCTGTGTTCGATCAACAGCGGGTCTTCACGCAGCAGCGGCGTACCGCGCAGCGTCATGCCCGGCGGGATGTAGAAGCGCGTGGTCGTGTTGTTGCGTACTTCCAGCAGCGCCGCCGTCGCGCCCGCCAGCCGCAGCACCAGCGTCGCCTGCGCCGTGCGATCTGCGCCCAGCCCATCCGCGCGCGTGTTGGCCGTCCAATCGACGCCCGCGATGGGAGGGATGATGTTATACGCGCCAATCGGCTGCTGGGCGGCATCACGATAGCTGGCGATGATTACGCGCGTTTCGCCGGGGTCAAGCGGCAGCGCCTCCTGCGATGTCCACAGCACGCTGGCCGGGCTGCCCAGCGAACGCGGCACAACGCGCACGCGCACGCGGTTGACCACTGTGCCGCCAAACTCGTACTGCATATCGAGCGCCGCATCGCTGAGCGTCAGATCAGTGGTGTTATCGGTGATGGTCTGATGACGGTTGTAGAACACGGCCTGCCCTTCGCGGTTGATGAAGAAGCGCCCACGTTCCGCCGTCGCCAACTGGCGCAGCGCCTCCCAGGCGTTCAGCCCTTCGAACCAGCTATCCGCGATGTACGTGAAGGTCGATTTACCCATCTGGAACGACAGTGGCAGGGGCTGCCCATCGAACAATCGCGCCGTGCCGATTTGGTTATAGCCCGCTACACCGATCAGGCAGAAGCCGTTGAGGATGGGATAGCGCAGGCGCACCGCGTTGACCACGGCGGTCATCACCTGGTCGGCGCGCTGGTCAATTTGCAGCGGCAGGATCACCTCCTGGCGCATCAGGTCAGCTTCCGGCCCGCGCGCGATGATCACGGCCTGGCGCTCGCCCAGACTGCCCGTCTGCGGCTCGATGCGTTCGATGAAACCGGTGAAGTGCGTGCGCGTCGTCACGCCCTGCGTAGAACGAATGCGGATCGGCTTGCCCGGCAGCAGGCCGGCGCTGGCGTGTTCCGGTGAGTAGGCGCGGTCGCGGTTCGCCAGCGTGATGCGCGCGCTGATCGGCGCGGCAATGTTGGCATAGGGCACGTCCATGCCCAGCCGCCACTCCAGCGCCAGCACATCCGCTGTCACCGCGCTGAACGCACCGTCATCGTCATAGTCGATTTCCACGCTGTAACTGGTCATAGTTCAATCACCCAGGTGTGCTGAAAAGCGATGCCGTGATAGCTGATGCCGCCGTGACGGTAGATGCCCGGCTCGACGCGCACGGCAGCGGGCAGCGCCAGCCTGCCGCCCAGCGTGACATCCGCGCTGAGGGCGGCGAAGTAGGCGTCGGCCAGATCGATCAGACGCGGTAGGTGCGAACGCGCGCCGCGTCCACTCTCCACCGGGGCGACCAGCAGCAGGTGCGTGACGCCATACTGCACAGTGCGTGGGCCGCCGCTGAAGGCCACCGCCTGAAACCCCTGGCTGCGTGGGCGGGGCAGCGCCTCATCCTGTGCGGCGGCAGGCAGCACCAGCAGCGCGGGAAGCTGCGGGCGGGCAATCGTCTCCGGCACAGCGTCGAGGTCGTAGTTTCGGGTGACGCCCGCCACGCTGAGCGCGGCCAGGGCGGTGAGCGTTGAACGGAAGGTGGTCATGGGGGTGTCCTTGGCAGTTTTTAGCTGATAGCTTCTAGTCGGTAGCTGATAGCTTCTAGTCGGTAGCTGATAGCTTTTGGCTAATGGTGGGTGTATTTCATTTTGGGGCAACGGAAGGGTGTACGCGCTGGTCGAGGGTCACCCGCCCTTGAAAATAAGCCTCACCGTTTCGCTAAAGTCGCGAATGAGGCCAGGCTTCCAGAGCCTCACCCCCAGCCCCTCTCCGGCGGGGATGCTGACGAACTTGCCCGTTTCACAGGCTGCTGGTGGTCGCATCCCCAAGAGAGGGGAGTCCGATTCCCGCTTGTATTCATGGATCG
>JAEUQX010000381.1 GCA_016788625.1 Anaerolineae bacterium | reverse complement strand
TCTCTGTGGTCAAGGTTGCGGCGGCTCCACGTCGGTGACAGCACTCGTCGTACCGGTTTCCTGGTCATATCCACTGTTATCTTCCAGGTAAACCATCTGCACGCCGCCAATGCGGATGACATCGCCGCTGCGGAGATTGTGCTCCTTGACGGGCACATCGTTGACCAGCGTGCCGCCAGTACTTTGCGTGTCGAACACCATGTAGCGCCCAAAACGCAGACGGATTTGCAGATGGTGGCGCGAGACGCTGCGATCATCCAGCACAACATCATTGTCGCGGTTGCGTCCGACATTGATGACATCGCGCTCCAAGGGGATAACGCGTGTGCCATTGATGACCAGTTGTGGATTGGTTGGTGCCAGCGTTCCTGGCTTCATCTCCACGCGCTGCATCACTGCTGTTGCGCTGCGCTGCCTGCTGCTGAACATGGTCTTGACGCGCAGGTCGCTGGGATTGAAATCGGCCTGCGGCTCAATTGACACGCGCGGCGCGTGATTGAGGCGATAGCCCGCGCTGGTCGCCAGTTCGACCAGATGCTCACTGAGGATGTGTACCAGGTTGGGTTGGTGCCGCAGCAGCCGTGCACAGACATCCGGGTTGAGATAGATTGTGTATTGATCCGGCGCTGTTGGTCGTGTATCTGCAGCCGTGTTGGTTGTCGCCCCATCTTCCATCGCGCGGGCAAGCTGCATGGCAATATCCTGCGCGCGCACGTGTCTGCCGAAAAGCTGCGCGAACGCGCCTTCGACCAGTTTCTCCAATTGGGCTTCCAACTGCGTGAGATGTTGTTCTTTCATGCCCGGCATTATAGCGGAGAGCATTCTGCCCTACAACAGCAGCGCCACAGCCGTTAGCAAAACGGCAGGCACCAGTAGGGTAGGGTGCCTGCCGTCTTCGTCACTTGTTTGTAGATACAGGACTTGATCTTAGCCGAACACTGACGGTGGGTCAGACGGGACGTAGTTGGCCCAGATGCTCGACTGTTCTATGAGTGCCTGTTTCTCTTCCTTCAGCGTTTCCAGCCAGGTGTTGAAGGTGTTGGTCTTGGCGCTGTCAATCTGCGCCTCGGTCAGTTCACGTTCTTCGCGCGCCCGTACCTGAATGATATGGTAGCCGAACTCGGTCTGCACGGGGCCGACAATCGCACCAATCTCCGCGTCGCGCACCGCAGCCTGGAACTCGGCAACGTACTGCGTAATGGGTGACCAACCCAGTTCGCCGCCGTTCTGTCCTGAACTGGTATCCTTCGAAACCGCCTGTGCCAGCGCGGCGAAGGACTCGCCAGCGTTGAGCGCATCGATGATGTCCTTAGCTTCTTCTTCCGTGTCGACCAGGATATGACGTGCGTCGGCGAAAATGCCCTGTGTGCCGACCTCGCTGGTCACGCTTTCTTGCACGGCATCACGCAGCGCCTGTAGTTCGAAGTACGCCTTGATGTCGCTATCGCTCAGACCGGTTTGCTGGCGAATTGAGGCGAAGAAGTCGTCGCGATTCTGCTGGAACTGGTCAACCTGCTCCGGCCCGGTCAGCGTCGCGGTTGGCGGAATGGTCGGGAAGGGAGTCAGCGTCGCTGTCGGCGTCAACTCTGGTGTTGGCGTCGCGCTCGGAATAGGTGTTTCGGTCGGCGCTGGCGAAGGCGTCGGCGACACATACGGGGTCGGCGTGATCGTCGGCGTGGCGGTTGGCTCGGCTGTGCCTTCTGCCGTGGCTTCGGCGGTCGCTTCCGCATTCAGAACGGCTTCGGCGTCAAAACCGAAGAATTCTTCGATCGTCTTATCAATCTGGTCTTGTGTAACGCTGATTCCGCGTTCAGCGGCCACGTTGCGGATCAGTTGATCCTCGACCATCTGGTTAATGACGGTTAGCCCCATCTGGTCGGGCACCTGCAATTCGCGCAGCCAGGTTGCATAGGGTTCCTGGCTCTGCAACTGCTGACCGATCTGGTCCTGGGGCAGCCCAAAACTCTGATATGTATTGTAAATATTGATGAGCTGGTTATTGCGGATGAAGCGCTCGAAGCGTACCCGGCGCTGGAATTCGCTGACCGTGATGTTTCGGCCTTCCACGCTGGCGACGACCTGGTTAGGTGTGATGACCTGGTCGATGATGAACGCAATGGCCAGGATGACGACCACGACCGCGACAGCGATGCCCGTACCCAGCACAACCCAACGCTGAATCTCCGCCTCACGTTCGTGACGCGAATGAAATTCGTGCTTTAGTTTGGGGGCATCCTTCGTGGCGCCTTCAGCCGCCGGATTTTCTGTGGTTAGGGTTTTCTTCGCATTCTCTTTGGGAAGCCCTGTAGTTTGACTGCGTTTCGACATATCGTCCAAAACTCCTGTACACAATCAAAAGGGCATGATCATCATGCCCTCGCGCATTGCTGGTCTCAGCAAATCGACACGTTAATCCGTCACGACGACGAACGGCAGCAGCGCCAGGTGGCGGGCGCGCTTGATCTCACGCGCCAGTTCGCGCTGGCAGCGTGCGCAGTTCCCCGTCTGGCGGCGCGGCTTGATCTTGCCCGTCTCGCCAATGTATCGCCGCAGCATGTCGAAATTCTTGTAGTCGAAGCACTTGCCATCCGGGCAGTATTGCACATGGCGGCCACGACCCATGCGCGGACGGCGTCCACCGCGATCATCACCACCACCATCCCCGCCATCCCCTTCATCGTCGGCGGGCGGACGGCGGCGGAATTCGTTGTCACTCATTTGTCGTCTTACTCCTCAATTTCAAAAGGCGTAGTCGCCGTCTTCGCCTTCATGATCAACAAAATCCATGTCGTCATGGTGTTGGTCACGGCGGCGCTCGCCCAACAGGATCATTTCGTTGGCAACCAATTCAGTACGAAAATGCTTCTTGCCAGTTTCGTCTTCCCAGCCGCGTGTCTGCAAACGGCCTTCGATGTAGACCTGCTGGTTCTTGCTCAAGTGCGTTTTGCAGATTTCGGCCAGTGTGCCCCACGCCACGACATTAAACCATTCGGTTTCTTCGCGGCGATCTCCCTCTGCGGAGGTCCAGGTGCGGCTGGTGGCGACGCTGAAGCTTGTCACCGGTCGCCCGCTGGGCGTATAACGCATTTCCGGGTCTCTGCCCAGATACCCGATAATCATGACTTTGTTCAGCCCGCGTCCCATCCCTATTCCCCCTTCGCTATTCCCATTCAGCAGGGAACCGGTTTATCTGTCCGGGCGGACCAACAGGTAACGCAGGACATCTGGTGAAAGGCGCATATTGCGCTCCAGTTCCGGCAGGTTCTTGGGATCGATTTCGGCGTACATGCAGACGTAATAGCCGTCGCGCTGCTTATCGAGTTCGTAAGCCAGCTTGCGCCGCCCCCACC
Organism: Anaerolineae bacterium; assembly: GCA_016788625.1. Taxonomy (GTDB): domain Bacteria; phylum Chloroflexota; class Anaerolineae; order Aggregatilineales; family Phototrophicaceae; genus CFX2. The sequence continues at coordinate 5,046 of JAEUQX010000381.1, read as the reverse complement.
GGTCAATTTTCATGACCTGTCCCAGATTGTCGGCTTCGACCCAGCTTTGAACCAGCGTGACCGTGTTATTGATCACTTCCTCGTTCGGGTCGTTCCGCACAATAAATGTAAGCTCGTATGACTGACGCATAGGGATTTGTGATTTCTCCTTTCCCTGGGATTGCCCCGCGAACACAGTGCTGTGTTCTAATGGAGCGGAAAGCATCTCCCTTGTGGGAGACGTTGTTGGTCAACATCCTAGCGGAATCGGGCGGTTTTCGCAACGGTTGATTCATGTTCGTCCAGCGCCAGTCGCGAACTCGCCAGTGCCAGTGCAACGATCAGCCAGAAACTGGTGATCGAGGCGTGAAAATCCAACCGGAAGAAGTACAAGTCTGCTGTCGCGTTGATCAGCGCCGTCAGCAGCGCGGCATGATACCCCAGGTGTATCGACTCCAATTCCGGCATCTGCTGTGCGAATTGTCGCGCGCGCCAGCCGTACAGGAATACCCCGCCGATCAGAGTCAGAAATGCACCGACGCCTACCAGCCCGATCTGGTTTGCCATGATCAGGTACATACTGGCGACATCGGTATAGAGCGTGATGGTCGGCGTACCCGTGAAGCCCACCCCGGTGATCGGATGTTGGCCGATCAATTCCAACGAATCGCCGTATTCGCCGATGCGCATTTGGGTTGCCAGATCAGTGGCGGTGAAGGCCTGCGCGAAGCGTTCAACATAGTCGCGCGTTTGTGGCAGCAGCAGCACGAGGCAGCCGCCCAGCGCCACCAGGGCCAGATACTTGCGATAGCCGGGGAAGAGGCCGATGAAGCAGACGCCGATGGCGAACGCCAGCATGGACGCCCGCGAGAACGTCAGCATCAGCGCCAACGTGACGACTCCCAATACCGTAACCGTCATCCAACGGTAGCGCAGCACCGGGCGTCGCGCGAACAACTGCGGCGCGATCGTGGCCGCCGAGATTGCCAGTATGCCGCCGAGCGCATTGGGGTCAACCCATGTGCCAATCGCGCGCTCGGCCAATTCCGGGTTGTCTTCGATGTACCGGATGACGCCGCCATTGGGATAGCCGATGCGTGCCAAGCGCACCAGTGTGCGTTCCGCCGCCTCGTCTGGCAGCAGATACAGCCCAATAGCGACCAGCGCCTGCGCGCCGACCGCCAGCATCACGGCCAGCACCAGGCGTCGCAGCGCTGCGGGTTCGCGCAGCAGGTCAACCAGCACGAAGACCATGCCGATGCTCAGCAGCGTCTCCGCAAACTGCCGCGCGGTTGCTGAAGTGGGCATGGCATATCGCAGACCGAGTGCAAAGGCCAGCAGCAGCCATAGCACATACAGCGCCACCAGCGCATGAATCGGCGTCAGTCGCAGTCCGTGCCGCTGTCCCGTCATCCATTGCAGCAGGTAGACCATCAGAAAGGCGCCCATCGCCATGTCCAGGAAGGTGGGTGTGATGCCGATGCTGAATGGCAGCGTCCCAAAGGGCAGCAGCACCGTGACGGCGATCACGCCATACAGCGCCGCTGACACATTCGAGAGGACGTATAATCCCGCCAACAGCCCAGCCACCGCGCCAAAAGTGATGGTTGGCCCCAGCGCGGCCAGCATCAGCGCGATTGCACCGCCCGTAATGCCCAGCGCAGTCCCGACCAGCGCTGCATAAACCCGGCGGTCGAGTCCGTTAACCCAGTTTTGCAGCCCGTTTGCCTGTTCCATTGCCTGTCCTCATCATCAATAACAGCGTCAGCCCGGCGAGCGTACCCCAGGTCAGCAGGCTGATCACAGCGCCTGCGCGGTAGCTGAGCGGATTGTAGACGAACTCGATGGTATGCGCTCCGGCGGGGACAGCAACCGCGCTCAGTGCCCCGTATGCCATCAGGATCGGTGTTTCTGCGCCATCGATGCGCGCCGTCCATCCCGGATAGGCTGGATGCGCCAGGGTGAGCAGCGCGTTCTGGTTGGTTCTGACATCGATCACGAAGCGTTCTGGCGCAAACACGGTCACGCTGGCTGTTCCATCATCATCCGCGCCGCGTTCCAGGTCAATGCCTGCCTCGCGGTCAATGATCGCAGTGCGGCGCACGTCAAGTGTCGGGTCGCTCAGTGCAGCCCGGGCTTGTTCGTCATCGGCAACTACACGCGCGTCATAGACCAGATGCGCAAATGGTCGCGGATCGCTCAGACGGTGCATATTCACCTCGCCGTAGCGGTCGCTGCCGCTGGCGATGATCTCGCTTTGCACGGGGAGTTCATTCCAGTCGGTGTAGACGTAGCGCACAGCAAACAGCTCCCATGCGCGCGGGTTGATCAAGTCGCCGTTGATCAGCGCAAACGGCCCTTCAAGGAACAGCGGGCTGATGCCGCGCATATCCGCGACCTGATACAGACTGCCGTAATTGTCGTGCAGGGCGCGGAAGCCGTCCACACGGAAGGGGGTGTCCTGGTCAGCCAATGCCGCCGCGACCAGGGCAGGCGGTGTCAAGGATAACTGCTCGCCCGGCGGTACGGGGTCATAGTTGAACTCGGCGTCCATGCTCAGCGTGAACACTTCAAAGACCAGGACGATGCCCAGCACACCCCAGCGCAGCGATTCCTGTGGTACAGTCAGCAGCCAGCGCATGGCTGCATACACCAACCCCGCGCTGGTCGCACTGAACGCGAAGAGGCCAACAAACTTGCCATAATCATCCGGGTTGCCTGCCGCCAGCACGATGACCAGCACGGCCAGCCCGCCGAGCAGCGCTGTGGTCACCAACAGTGCCTGCTGGATGCGCCGCGCCGCTTTAAAGTCTTGCAGACGATCCAATGTGGCAAGATGCGCCGCGCCCAGCCCGGCCAGGATCGCCAGGCTGAACGATACCAGATAGGCTGCGCGTTCCTGTCCCCGGAAGAAACGCATCCCCGGTACGATGTTGTAGAGCAGGGCGAAGACAGGGCTGTTCGCGCCCAGGCTCAATCCTAGACTGATGATGATCACCAGCCCCCAGAAGATCGTACCCGGCAGCAGCCGCCACAGCGCAATCAACGCCAGCGCCAGCCCGCTAATGCCGGCAAATAGTGGCGACCACTGGCTGACGACATTCGGCAGGACGAACTGAACCAAATCCTGGAACGGGAAGCCGTTGCCCTTCGCGTCGAAGCCCATGCCAGCCCGCGCTGTGTGCGACAGGTACTCGAAGCCGGGCAGAAGCTGCACCGCCGCCAGTCCGCCGCTGATCGCGCCGAACAAGACGATGCCGCCGAGCAGGGTGGGCAGTCGATAGCGCTGCGCGTAACAACGATAGGCGAAAAAGGCGACCAGTAGATACGTCAGGAAGAAGCTGGTCTGCGGATGTCCCGCCATCCACGACACGCCGAGCGCTAGCCCGGTCAACAGCAGCCAGCGTGGATTCGGTATATTGTCGCGCGTTGCCTCGACGATACCCAACACGGCCAGCGGCAGCCAGATCGCCGCTTCCAGCAGTGCCAGTTGCAGCGGCGGGTAGGATTGCAAAAACCCGCCATAGCTGGCGATTACGGCGGCGACGAATCCACCGAAAATGCTTCCGCTGCTGTCTGCTGTCATCCGTCGCACCAGCGCGTACATCATCAGCGAGCAGGCCAGCACATGTACTGCCATCTCCAGTTCCAGCGCGTGATACGACCAGCCGCCCGCCAGTCGGCTCAAGGCAATGGTCAGCAGGCGTGGTGGATAGAACACGGCAGCCTGTGTGTCCCCAATGAAGGGCAACCCGCCGTTATTATAGGGATTCCAGAGCGGTACTTCACCCGCCGCGAAGCGCTGATACTGATATGCGCCAAACGCCACGAACTGGCCGGAGAAGTCGCCGCGTTCGAGCGAGGCCTGGTCGGCTTCAAACGGCGTGAGCAAGCGCCAGAAGAACAGCAGCCACAAAGCAACCAGCGCCAGGATTGCTGCCCAATCGCCGCGTTTCAGGAACAAGTGTCGTATCATGGTGTTTCCGCCGGTAGAATGCGTACCCGGTTCAGGTAGATGAAATTATCCGCCATGCCCCCGTCCGCCGTGACCACGCGCAGGCGCTCCAGGCTGCCTTCTGGCGACTGCCAGTACAGGCCGACTTCTAGTGAGAACATGCCCGCTGGCGCGTTCGGGTCAACAGTGAGCGTGTGCGGATCTTCGATGATCACGCCAGGACGCCATGTCGATGTCGGTGCCTGCCAATTGACAGGCATCCCGTCGGAGGCCGCGTATTTGGTCAGCGTCGGTACATCGAGAATGTTGGCGAAGACCTTGTAGTCTCTGGTTAATGTTGTCAGCCCGCGCCAGTACAAGGTGAGGGTTACGGTGTCGCCTGCTGCCGGGCTGAGGTCGCTGAGCGCGTAGCCAACGAGTTCAATTTCGTGACCGAAGTTGATGCGAACGGGATTGGGCACGCCCAGATCATCCTCGCGCGCCTGTAATTGGATTTCACCGATGGATACGGTTTCGCGCCCATCCGGCAGCCGCAGTCGCTCGCCGCTCGCCAGATCGTACCAGCCCGCCTCGACGGTGAGAGTCATAGGCGCATACGCGGTTATCGGCAGCCACACCGCCACCGGGTTGACCCAGGCATCGCCCGCCTTCAGGTCAGAGGTTGCCAGTCGTCCGCCGCCGGGGTACACATCGCGCTGCTCAACGATCACTCCGTCCGGCGTGACCAGATGTACGAACAGACTCCAGTTACGGCTGAGCGGCTGCACGATCTGTAGATCGAGTTCCATCTGGGCATAACTCTCTGGGCGGACATTCGACGTGATGATGCGCGCGGCGTCCAGTCCAATCGCTCCACTGCTGCCTGCTTCCTGCCAGATGGCGGTTGGCGTGCCCGCCATATGCATCTGTGGTCGTGCATACGCGGGGGCGATCACCAGAAATGGAGTCAGAAGGGCGATGACCGCGAAGTAGCCCGCGCTAACAGTGAGCAGGGCAGGGCGCAGGCGCGTAGGCAACCACCACGCCAGCCCGACCGCCATCCACAGCGAAATTGAGGACAGCGCGCCGAAGACCAGTCGCCCTTGTGATGCGGGCGTTTCCGCCGTCCAGCG
>JAEUQX010000335.1 GCA_016788625.1 Anaerolineae bacterium | reverse complement strand
AGACGAGATCACGCGCGTGGGAACGGCGATATAGCCATCCGGGCGCACCAGCACCACACCCCACAGCACAATCCGCGCGCTGCCGGACGGTGGAGCGGTGATCGTCTGCGAGCCGCTGGCGGGCAGGTTTTCGATCAACGTGAGGCGGGTATTACCCTGGTCGTACATTTCCAGCGACGCCGAGTCCACTCGCGCGATCTGCCAGTTCACGGTAATCGTGCCGCCGGGCACAACGGGCGACGGCGCAGCGGTGAAGGACTGAATCAGCGGGCCGATCGTCGGCGGATTGGTTGCATATTGCCAGGTGCCGTTGGTATTCACCTGATACACGCTCTGGTCGAGCTGTGTCAGATAAACCGCGCTGGCAGTGCTGCGAATCCGCATGTCGAAGCCGATTTCCGGCAGCGTCGGCCAGCCGAGCAAGTTGCGAACATCGGGGGAATTACCCCACACTTTGCCGAAGCCGAAGATCGGGCGCAGGCGGCTGGGCGGCGTCCCGACAATGGGGTTATCAGGCAGATTGGCATAGGTCGAGGCGGGAAAGGTGTAGGCCTGCCCGTTGTTGCCCAGCACCCAGATCAAACTGGTATCCGAGCGCCAGATCATCAGGCCAGAATCAAAGCGCTGTGCCGTCGAGTATACCGTCGTCTCGGTCTGCGCTGAAGCGGGGAGTGCGATGCAGGTCAGCGATAGGGCGATCAGCAGCAGGAAGGCTATCCGTTTCATGGTTGCGTCCTCCCCGGAGTGAACATTTACGTCTATCTTAAGACGGTAGTCCGTTCCGGGACGCTGTGCTGGCGCGTCAATCTGCGCTTGGCCTACGCCTGTTCGATGATCGGCTGGCATGAAATGGGTGTTCGTTCATTCCGCTCCGGGCGCTGAGCATGTCGTAATAGTTGTAATTTAACCTGATCCTACCTGTTTATCAGGCTTCATGATGCTGAGCTTCCCGCCGCCCACGCCTGCACCACTGTCGCAATGTGGGTCACATCGGCGTCGCTCATGGCCGGGTCGAGCGGCAGGTTGATGATCTGCCCGCAGAAGGCATCCGCGCCGGGTGTATCAAATTCCCCACAGCCCAACGCGCCCGCCATGTGGCGCAGCGCCGGATACCAGCGCGTCGCGTCGTGTACTCCCGCCGCCCATAGCCGCGCCAACAGCTCATCGCGCTGTTCCGCCGCGACGAGCAGCGGATAGCGCCAGAGGAACGTTCCCGCCGGACGTGGCAGGGTTCGCACAGGCAGCCCGGTCAGCAGCGCGTCATAGCGTTCGGCCAGCCGCGCCCGCGCCTCCAGGTTCTGCGGCAGGCGCGCCAACTGTACGGGCAGCCCCTCCCACTCGTGCGCCGCCAGCCGATAGGCCACCAGATCGCCGTAAAGCGCATACAGGCGCGGGTACAGATCGAGCAGGCCGGGGTTGGCTGTTTCGTACTGATGCAGCGCCCAGTACAGCGCGTTCCACTGGTTCGTCCATCCAACGCGGTCGTCATCCCAAAGCGGCAGCGCCCGTGTGATGTGCTCGACCTCGGCGGCCAGGCGCGCATCGTCGGTCAGCAGCGCCCCGCCCACACCCTGATCAAGCAGCTTGCCCAGCCCGAAGCTGAAGACGCTGGCTGTGCCCCATGCCCCCGCCGCACGCCCTTCAACCTGTCCGCCTAATGCCAGCGCCGCGTCTTCGATCAGCAGGCAGTCGTGCACCGCCGCCCACGTACTCAGCGCGATCATTGGCGCGGGCAGGCCGTACAGGTGACAGGGGATCAGCGCGCCCGGTTTTGAATCAGCATGAGGTATGAGCGTTTCAGGGGTGATCATGCCTGTCTGCGGGTCTGCATCCACGAGGCGCGGGATACAGCCCGCTCGCAGCACGGCCCACAGCACGATGTAACAGGTGTTGGCAGGCAGCAGCACGACGCGCCCGCGCAGCCCGCTCGCCAGCAGCAGCGCGTAAATCCCGGCGGCGGCACGCCCGGTCAGCACGACGTGTTCACGACCACTCAGACGGCGCAGATGCTGTTGGACGCGGGTTGTGGGGGATGGGCGCGGCATCAGGCTACGGGCAGCGTGAAGGCGAAACACGCTCCCGGCAGCGGGCCGGGCACCTGCACCCAGATGCGTTCACCATGCGCCTCCAGCACTTTCTGGCAGAAGGTCAGGCCGATGCCGCTGCCCTTCGAGCCGCGCAGGGGGCGGTTCTCTTTCACCTGCCAATACTGCTCGAAGATGCGCTCGCGCTCTTTCTCCGGGATGCCTGGGCCGCTGTCGGCCACGCAGATGTAGAGCTTGTTACGTTCCGGCAGATGCTCCACTGAGAGACGCACCGGCTTGCCCGCCGGGGTAAAGCGCAGCGCGTTGTCCAGCAGGTTGATCAGCACGCGCCGAATCTTCTCGGCGTCGACGTTGACGAGCGGCAGATTGGGCTGCAACACGATCTCAACGGGGATGTTGTACTTCTTCGCGGTCGGTTCCAGCGTCTTGCGCGCGCTTTCGACCAGCTCGCTGATCGCAACCGGGGCGCGCTCCAGCGACATGGTTTTGCCACGCCGGATGTCCAACAGGCTGTTGATCAACACCATCAGCCGCTCCGCGCTGGTCAGCGAGGCGTCCATCGACTGTTTGACAGCATCCATGCCATCCGGCAGTGTCAGATTCTCTAATGCGATCTTGTGCGCGCTGATGATGGCAGCCAGGGGGCTGCGCAGGTCGTGCACCAGCATACTGGAAATCTCTTCGCGGTACGATTCGAGCATCTTCTCATCGGTGATATCGCGCAGCGTCAGCAGCCGCCCATACACATGCTCGTCATCATCCACCACAGGCGAACCAATCTCCTCGACGTAAATCACGTTGTTGGGCTTCGTCTGCCGCATGAACTCGCGGCGGGTGATGCCCTCTGGTTCCAGGCGCTGAATGCGCGCCAGCATCTTGAGTTCATCGCGCGAATAGCCCGCCGATTGATCGTCGTCGG
>JAEUQX010000309.1 GCA_016788625.1 Anaerolineae bacterium | reverse complement strand
GCTGTAGAGGCGCTTCTGCACGAAGGCATCGAACAGGTGCGTCCGGCGCGCCTTGAGCGGGTCGTCGCTGGGCGGCAGGCGCAGGCTGGCAGCGGATGCGCCCTGATACGCGGCGGCCATCGTGTTGAGCAGGAAGGGCGTGGCGGCCATCTCGCGCAGCGCAGCATCGCTCGGCAGGGTCTCGCGCAGCGCGCCCAACTGCGGGCGGTCGAGGTAGGTGTTGATCTGCGCCTCGCTGAGCGGCTGCAAGACCACCGCCCCGCGCAGATCGAGCTTGCTGGTCAGCAGGTCGTAATCGGCACTGCGGCTGCACACGGCGATGTCCACCTGCGGATGCGCCACACGGAAGGCGTTGATCGCTTCGGCACAGGCATCCCGGTGCGCGGCGGCTACTTCGTCCAACCCGTCGAGCAGCAGAGTCAACTGCTCGTCCGTGACCAGCGCCTGAGCCTGTCGGCGGGCGGCAGACGCCGATTTGTTCAGCAGGTCGCTCACCAGCCAGCCCTCGGCCACGCGGCGCGGCGCCTGATATTTCAGCCTCAGTTCGTCCACCAGCCATTCATCGAGCGACTTGCGCTCCGCCGCCCACGACGACAGGTTGAACACGACCGGGATGGGCAGCTTGCTATCGGCACGGGCGCGGCTGAGCAGTTCGCGCGCCAGGCTGAGCAGCAGGATGGTCTTGCCCGCGCCGGGCGCACCCAGGATCAGCAGTTCGCGCTGCATATCGTCGAACACGTCGCCGATGCTGGCGCTGGAGGGCAGCGGATAGTCGCCGTAATCGCGGTGGCGCAGCGTCGCGCCGGGGACAGCGGCCAACCCCAGGTCGAACGCGCCGCTCTCGGCCAGCGCGTTTTCCAGCACTCCTTTGACCCAGAACTCTTCGACCTTATCGAGCATTCGCTGGCGGTTAGTCTGCTGCGTGCGGGCATCCACCGTTGCCGTATCAGCAGCGCGGCGGCGGGCGACGTACCAGTAGCCTGCACCGGCGGCGATCAGCGCGATGACAGGCAGCAGCCAGGACGCGATGCCACCTGGTTGTGTCAGTGCCATGTTGGGCGGTGTCCCAAGCCCACCGATGAGCGCCACACCGACCAGCAGCACGGCGGCCAGCGCAGCTAACGGTCGCAGCCAGCGGTTGGCCGATTTGCGTGCGGCCATCTGCTGCGGTGCTGTGGGTAGGGGCGGGATAGACCCCGTCCCTGCAGCCGCCGCGGGTTTGCTGGGTTGGCGCTCCGGTTCGGCGGGAAGTGGCGCAGTCGGGGCGTAATGGCCCGACCCGGTGTCGGCGGGTGGCTTCGTCACCGGTGCGGCAGGCATTGGTATAGGTATGATAGGCGCGGGCGGCGCGGCGGATACGGGTGCGGGCTGTGGAGCGGGTGAGCCGGGCGCGTAGGTTGCGGGCGGCATAATCAGAAGGTCGTCCAGCGCCGGAGGTTTGGGCGCCTCGCGCTCAATCTGGGCGATCTGTTCGTCTACATCGTCGCGCTTCTCTTCCGCTTCGGGCGCGGGTTCTGGCGCAGCGATGATGCGCTGCAAGGAGTCGCGCAGTTGGGCGAACCCCTGCCGTTCGTTGGCGGTGAAGTCGATCCACTGGATGGTGACGAGGTGGTAGAGCGGTTTGCACTCGCGGTACTTGAGCGGTACTACATCCTTATCCTGCGAAAGGAAGTAGTCCCATTCGGCCATCACCTCGCGCGATTGGAACGCTTCCTGCGTCATCACGCCCACCAGCACGTCCGACGTATCCAGCCCTTCCTGGATGGCGTGACGGAAGTACGCGCCTTTGGGGATGTCGTCCATGTCGAACCACGTCTCGTAGCCCCAATCGCGCAGGCGCTGCTGCACCTTGCGGGCGAAGTCGCGGTATTCGCTCTTGTAGCTGATGAAGACCTTCGTGCCCACCCCGGAACTCCCTCACAGTACGATGGATGGCAACCCTCACACTATAGCACACTTCGGGGGCAGTGGCGTGTAGTATAATGCGGGTAGCTAAGGGGTGATTCGTTTTGGGTGCGTCAGGGGGACGAACAAGCTGTTCGCCCCTACGAAAATCGGTTGTGTGTAGCGGTGCAATGCATTGCGATCTTACGCCAGGGTATATGTCCTGCCACCGTCTTTTATTGACCGTGTTTTGATACAATCTCCAGCCTAATATCCACAGTGAGGTGTTGTGACATTTGAACTGATCCTCGTCGATCCTTGGGAACCTCTTTGTAGAGCATGGCGCGAGTTTTTCGCAGATTTACCCTCCGTGACCATTGTCCAAGACGTTTTTCAGGAAGTGCCAGAATTCCATTGTATGGTCAGCCCCGCCAATTCGTTTGGGTTGATGGATGGCGGGGTCGATGCAGCCATCATTGGTTACTTTGGGGTGCAATTGATGAGAGATGTGCAAGCGCACATCATTAAAGACTACTTTGGTGAGCAGCCTGTTGGGTCATCGTTTATCATCAGCACTGGTCATCCCAAGCACCCCTGGCTTGCCCATACTCCTACGATGCGCGTTCCGATGGGAATTACCCGCACTGATAATGTGTATTTGGCGATGTGGGCCATGCTGCGCGCCGTGCATCAGCACAATGAACGACACGAGCAGCTTATTGGCAAGGTATTGTGCCCAGGATTGGGAACTGGTTATGGGAAAGTTCCACCCCGCGAAGCTGCGCGGCAAATGGCGCTCGCCTATCGCCATTATCGTCACCCACCGCAACGGATTGATTGGCAGTTTGCGGAACAGCGGCAGTCAGATGTGCGTTATGGTGGCGACATGGGGTTCAACATTCCGCCCATTGGGTAGCAGCACTAGTAACCAATGGTGCGAGTTCCAAATTGAGCGGAGATTTTCGTAGGGACGGGATATATCCCGTCCCTACAGACCCACCAATGACCATTTAGAATCCGTATTTCGCATCATTGGTTGTTAGAGATCAGATTTTAGGTTCAACGGAGTCCACAATTGCTCACGGTCGCGGATGCGCTCAAGTTGGAACAATTCGCCGGGGCGACGGTCGTCGCGGGCAGGGGCGGCCTCAGCCGTCGCGCCGCCTGGGTGCATATCGCCAGCGTGCCGGATGCGCCTGACTTCCTCAACGGCGGTGAACTGGTGCTGACCACCGGGCATAATCTGCCGCAGGATGCCGAAGACCAGTGTCACTACATCCAGGCGATGGCCGACAAGGGTGTGGCCGGGCTGGTGCTGAGCGTTGGGCGTTACGTCGATCATGCCCCGGACGCTATGCGCGAAGTGGCCGAACGTAACAATTTTCCCCTGATCGAGATTTCCTATCAGGCGCGTTTCATCGACATCGCCAAACTGACCAACGAACGCATCGCCGAAGAGAACATGGCGATGGTGACCAGTTCGCTGAATATCCAGCAGGCGCTGACGCAGATCGTGCTGCAAGGCGGCGACGTGAGGGAGCTTGCCACGCAGCTTGCCACGCTGCTGCGCCAGTCGATCAGCATTGAAAACGAGCGCTTTGAAATCCTGGCGAGCGCCAACGTGGCGGAAGTGGATGAGGCGCGGCGCTTCACGGTCAGCGAAGGCCGCACCGACCCGCGCCTGCTCAACGCCCTGGAGCAGCGCGGCATCCTGCGCGAACTGCAAACCACGCTGCGCCCGGTGCATATCCCACAGATCCCCGAAGTCGGCCTGGAACTGGAACGCATCCTCGCGCCCATCGTGGTGCATGGCGACATCTACGGCTACGTTTGGATTATTGCGGATGATCGCCCGTTGACCGAACTCGATCACATGGCGATTGGCATCGGCGCGACCGTCGCGGCGCTGATGATGCTCTACCAGGAGTCGGTGCAGAGCGCGGAGGCGTCGCTCAAGGGCAGTCTGCTGGCGCAGCTCATTGAGGGCGATGCCGGGCGCGAGGCTGTGCTGACCGATCAGGCGCTGCGCTACGGTGTTGATCTGGCCGGGCGCTATGTGATGCTGCTGGTGGAAAGTTACGAGCGCGGCACGGGGCGCATCCTACAGATTTACCGCCGCATCAACCGCCTGGCGAGCCTGCACGCCTGGCAGGTGGTCGTCGGGCAGTTCGCCGGGCAGGTCGTGCTGCTGGCGCAGGCGGAGCAGAACATCGCGCAGATGATCGAGGCCATCCACACAGAGATGAACGGCGTCAGCCACCGCATCGGCGTCAGCGGTGTGCAGCGCGGCGCGGAGCAGGTCAGCGTGGCGCATCAGCAGTGCCGCGAGGTACTGCACATCTCGCAGCGGCTGAAGGATGCGCGTTCAGCCGTGTACTTCGACGACCTGGGCTACCTGCACACGCTTTACCGCGCCGGGGTGGAGAGCCTGCTGACCAACCCGTTTGTGCCGCACATCCGCCGCCTGCTGCGCGAGGAGCATATCGACCTATTCAACACGTTAGAGGGCTACCTGGACGCGGGTGGCAACGGGATGCAGACCGCCGAACTGCTGCACATCCACCGCAGCACGCTCAACTACCGCCTCGACCGCGTGAAAGAACTCTACGGCTTCGACCTCTCCGACCCACTGGAACGGCTGAACCTGCAAATCGCGCTTAAACTGCTAAGATTGTTTGAGGATGGCGTGGGGGAGTAGACAGGCACAATAACATTTACAGACGAATCTGCTCTGTATGCCCAACATCTCAGGATGCTCAATATTTCCCTTGATGGTAGGATTGGATCAGATTAGCAAATAGCACTCATGGACAATGATTACGTATGCATCAGCTACGTAGTCAGGATAGACACAAATTCGCTGCATGACTCGACACTGATCTGTGCCAGGTGAGATTCTTGAGCACATTCATTCGAGGGGTGCTCATATGAATTTGAGGCTTCGTCATGAACAAAAGCACCCAAAAAGGTTGTTCAATCCTTGTAACAATTATTGGATTACTAGCATCTTGTATTGGCATATATGGGTTTATTACTGGTAATAACACTTTGGACGGTGCAGTCGAAGGTATTGAGCAAGGTGTGGCTGTTGAGCCATCTCTGATAGCCTTTTTAGGTGGCATTGGTTTGACATTAGTTGGAATAGCAGTGTTCAAGGTGATTTCACTTCCCCCAAGACGGTTAGCTGCCTTTCTGCTCTTTACGTGGTCGTCGTTGTTTGGTTTGACAACTTGCGGTTTTTTGGGATGGTTGTTACATAGAGGGATTGAAAATGCTTATGGAAAGGATGTTGGCTATGTGGCTGCTATCTGCCTCATTGGGTTATTCATATTTAGTGCCCCGATAGCTTTGGTGGGGGGCTTCATGAACCTGCGTGATGAAGGTATGTTCGACTAGGTTGTATTGGCATTTTCTCTCAAAACAAGGTGTCGATTCGAGTATGAGCGCCAACAATCCTAATAAGGAGATGAATACAAGACCACATCGTTTATGATAGATGACTTACTGGGAGCACTTGTCGAATTCATCATTGTGTTCTCGAGATGGATTGTGCCACTTTTGCCCCCTGGAAAGGCTGAACCTGCAAATCGCGCTCAAACTGCTAAGATTGTTTGAGGATGGCGTGGGGGAATAGTCCGACAATCAGGAGGAATTCCGCGTTGCCCGATGAATTGATAGCTATCGAGCCGTATCGCTCGGAACATCGCGAGGCGATAGCGGCGGTTCTGATCAATGTGGGGTGGGAACAGCGTTATATTGACGGTCAACTGTTGGCTGTCGAACAGTTCGCCATGGATGCGAAAGATGCTGCTGTGTTTGTTGCCCATCAAGGTGCCGTTTTCGCGGGTTACATTTCCGTACAGTTTTATTTGTGGAATCGGCTTTCCCAGATTCACGGGTTGGTAGTTGACCCATCCACGCGGCGGCGCGGGATTGCCACTTCGCTAGTCGCACAGGCGGAACGATTTGTCCGGAATCGGGGTGCGCGCGGGATTTATGTGGATACCCCAGTGACCAATACCGGAGCCAGGGCGTTCTACACGCGCCAGCAGTATCAGCAGGATTACATCATGACGGCCTACTATGATGTAGACCTTGATGGCGTCACCTATTTGAAGTTATTCGATCGTGCCTGAGGAGCTTGCGCGCTAAAACCGTATCGCGTTGATCTCCGCCTCGCGCGCCTGCCAGTCGGCGAGGTGCTGGCTCATCAGCGCCTTGAACGCCGCGCCGTGATTGAACACCTTCAGGTGCGCCAGCTCGTGCACCACCACATATTCGACCAGCCGCGCGGGCAGCCAGGTCAGGCGTGTGTTCAGCGTGATGTTGGTCGTGGTGGAACACGAACCCCA
>JAEUQX010000244.1 GCA_016788625.1 Anaerolineae bacterium | reverse complement strand
CCGCTGCCCAGTGTGAGCAGCAGCAGCGCCAAACCGATCGCTCCAAGTTCCGACCAGGCTGAGAGATAGATGTTGTGGACGGGCTGGCCGCGTAGATCGAAATCGGTCTTATTCAGTTCACGTTGAGCGAACCAGGGAAAGTTGCCAAGACCAACACCCAGCAGTGGAGCGCTGCGAATGGCATCGGCTGCGATGTTGGTGAATATAATCCGGTCAGAGATCGAACGCTGCTCAACCCCTTCCTCGGTGATACCTGTGCGGGCGACGAGAAATGGATGGAAGACCAGTGCGAAGACTGTCGCGACAATCAGCGCGCAGGCCACCGTTGCTGCGATCTGTGGCAAGGCGCGGCTTAGATCAGTGCGCCTGGAATAAACACTGTTATCGGCTGATGCAGAGGTGATTTCAGGTTGAGGTGAGGAATGGCGTGTTCGCAGTAGCACGCTGACGATCAGCACGATAACGAACGCGCCACCGGCTGCCAGTCCTAACCAGGCCGCGCGCGAGAAGGTGAGCAGCAGTGCCCATAGTCCGAACAGCACGATGACTGTGCCCGCGTACCACTTCCAAATACGACGAGAGAAGAGCCACGATGATGCCGCCAGTAATCCGATGACCAGAAAACCAGCCAGGATGTTGGGGTGGGGCAGAATACCGTAGGGGCGGAGCCAGCGCACACCGTCTGCCTCTACCACGCTCGTCCCGGAAACGCCCGGTGGTATCCAGAATTCGCCCAGGGTGAATAGGCCGAGCGACCCCTGCACCCCTGCCTGCCCGAAGGCCAACAGACTATTCCACACCAGTCCGACGATCAGCGCACCGACGACCGCTCGAGCGGATGGCCCGGCGCAGGCCATGACCAGCGCAAATAACGTGGCAAGCATAAACGGAATCGCTGCGCCCAGCGTTACCTCCGGGCGGAAGGGGCGAGTGAAACCCCACGTCCACGAGAAGAAGGCCCAAACTGCCAGTGCGACCAACGCCAGCGCCCAAGCTCGTCGCCAACGATCCTGCCACAGTGTCCGCAGCCCAGGCAGTCCGGCGATCAGCCACCAGAGGATCGTCCACAGCATCGGCCAGAAGATCAGGAAGCCGAGGCTGTAGTGCACATCGAATGGGCCGGCAAAACCGCGAAAACGATACCACCAGGGGATGCAGATCAGCGTGGCGAACACGCCCATTTGAACAGCAGTAGGAGCAAGTCGTCGCACGATAATCCCGCCAGATAGCGTATAGTTGACCGAATGCTACAGTTATACACTACGATCAAGCTATAAAGGGAGAGAATGAATGATGCTTGATCGTTGGACTGTGACCGTTTCAGCCGTCTTGATGGGTTTCATTGCAGTGCTGCTGGGCGTGCATCTTACACAAGAGACTGTCGCAGCTCAAATGGATATGGGCGACATGCCGATGGGTAAGTATCGCCTGACAATGTTGACTGAACCTGCTGCAGTGCAGGCCGGGCAGCCTTTCACGTTGACGCTTGACTTCTTCCAGGAAGATGGCGAGACCCCAGTGACCGAATTTGACGAGGTGCATACAAAACCGCTGCACCTCATCCTGCTGAGTGCAGATCTCCAGCAGTTCCTGCACTTGCACCCGGATTACGCGGGCGATGGACGCTTTGAACTGCCAGACACAATTCTGCCTCAGGCGAGCGAGTATGTTGTCTTCGCGGATTTCACGCCGACGGGCGATCATCAGCAGGTCATCCGCACCACCCTGACCACGCAGGATGTACAACCCGCCGCGGTCGAACTGACGCTGAGCGAAACAGAATTCGTCGCCGGGCCGCTGCGCTTTGAACTGCAACTGCCGGAAGAACTGAACGCCGGTGCAGAAACGCTGATCAGCTTCCATGTCACAGATGCGGAAAGCGGCGCAGATATTGATACGCTGGACGAGTACCTGGGCTCAGGTGGGCATCTGGTGCTGGTGGACAGCGCTGCTGAAGTCTATATTCATACGCATCCGGCAGAACATGAGGAAGATGAAGCAGGTGGACACGGCGGCATGGCCGGAATGACGATGGCCGAGCAGTATGGTCCGCACATCGAATTTGAGGCGACATTTCCGGATGTAGGGTTGTACGCGATGTGGCTGCAAGTGCAGTACGAAGGCGAAGTTTACACCGCTCCGTTCGTTGTTGAAGTTACCGGGGAAGTCGCTCCCGATGCGACGATGGAAGCGCATTCCTAACGTAGATGAACCGTCGCACTTGACGGGGGACAGGAGGCCAGAGCATGGCAACGCAGACGATTGACTTACCGATCACGGGCATGACCTGTGCCAACTGCGCGCGCACGGTCGAGCGCACACTTAGCAAGACGGCAGGCATCAGCGAAGCGAACGTGAATTTCGCTACTGAGAAAGCGCACGTCAGCTTTGACCCGGCGCAGGTCAAAGTGAATGAAATGATCGAACGGATTGACCGCGCGGGCTATGGTGTGGCGCAGGCTACAATAGACCTGCCGATCACGGGCATGACCTGTGCGAGCTGCGTTCGCAACGTGGAACGGGCCATCGGGCGGGCGAGCGGCATCCTCAGCGTCAATGTCAACCTCGCTACTGAGAAAGCGCACGTGACGTATTTGCCGGGCAGCACACGCCGTGCCGACCTGGTGAAGGCTGTCGAGAACGCGGGTTATGGTGTGTTGGATTTGAGCACTGCTGAAGCCCCGGAGGATGCCGAACGTGCGTTACGCCAGGCCGAGATTGATCGGCAGCGTTGGTTGGTGGGCTTCGGACTGTTGTTCACGGTGCCGCTGTTTCTGCTCAGCATGTCGCGCGATCTCGTGATGGTCAGCGTCACCGGATCGGTCAACGGCCACATCGGTATGGATGGCATGGCGCTAGGCGTGAACCCCGCGCTGGCCTGGCTGCTTTGGTCAGGTTGGCCGTTCATCTTCGGCTTGCTGGCGACTCCTGTGCAGGTGATCGTCGGTCGGCAGTACATTGTCGGGGCCTACAAGGCGGCGCGTAATGGCACGGCCAACATGGATACGCTCATCGCGCTCGGTTCACTGGCTGCTTATGTCTACAGCATGGCGGTGCTGGTTGGCATCGTCTTAGGAGCCTCCGCAACGATTGGCGATCATGTCTACTTTGAGACGGCTGCCGTCATTCTGGTGTTGATCACGCTGGGCAAATTGCTGGAGGCGCGCGCTAAAGGCCGTACTAGCGAAGCGATTAAAGCGCTGATGAAACTTTCGCCGGATACCGCGACACTGCTGCGCGATGGCGAGGAGGTCACCGTCAAGACGGATGATCTGCTGGCGGGTGATGTATTGATTGTCAAGCCGGGCGAACGCGTCCCAGTGGACGGTGTGGTGATCGAAGGCCGCTCGTCCGTCGATGAATCGATGTTGACGGGCGAGAGCCTGCCTGTGAACAAAGTCGTCGGTCAGCACGTGATCGGCGCGACAGTCAATAAGCAAGGGCGGCTGGTGATCGAAGCGACGCACGTTGGCGCGCAAACGGCCCTGGCACAGATCATTCGACTGGTTGAGCAGGCACAGGGGTCGAAAGCGCCGATTCAGCGCGTGGCTGACCGGGTATCTGGTGTGTTCGTGCCCGTCGTGCTGATCCTTGCCACGCTGACATTCCTGGGTTGGCTGGTAATCGGGCAGGTGGGTTTTACCCAGGCAATGGTGCACGCGGTAGCGGTGCTGGTGATTGCCTGCCCGTGCGCGCTTGGCCTGGCAACGCCGACAGCTATTATGGTCGGCACGGGGCGTGGCGCGGAGATGGGCATCCTCTTTAAGAACAGCGAAGCCTTGGAGAATGCGCAGCGCTTGCAGGTCATCGCGCTGGATAAGACCGGCACGATTACGCGCGGCGAACCCGCTGTGACCGATGTGGTGACGCTGAACGGCTTGACTACGCCCGATTTGCTGCGGTTGGCGGGCAGTGCCGAGCGCGGCAGTGAGCATCCGCTGGCGCAGGCGGTAGTACGTGCGGCGCAGGAGGCGGGGCAGATGTTGGTCCAGCCGCAGGGCTTCAACGCCGAGTCTGGACGTGGCATCCGCGCAACGGTTGACGGGCGCGAGGTGCTGGTCGGCAGCTTACGTTTCCTCAAGGAGCAGGGCGCAGCGACCGAAGTGGCTGAACCGCGCGTCGAGGCGCTGCAAGCACAGGCGCGTACCGCTGTGCTGGTGGCAGTAGACGGCAAAGTGTCCGGTGTGCTGGGTATCGCGGACACGATCAAGGATGGGTCGCGCGAGGCCGTCGAGACGCTGCGAGACTTGGGCTTGGAAGTTGTGATGATCACGGGTGACAACCAGACGACCGCCGAGGCGATTGCGGCGGAAGCGGGCATCACGCGCGTGATGGCGGATGTGCTGCCTGGTCAGAAGGCCGACGCGATCAAGAGCCTGCAAATAGGTAGCAAACGGGTGGCGATGGTCGGCGATGGTATCAACGACGCGCCCGCGCTGGCGCAGGCGGATGTGGGCGTGGCGATTGGCACAGGCACAGACATCGCCATCGAGGCCAGTGACCTGACGCTGATGAGTGGTGATCTGCGCGGTGTTGCACGGGCGATCAGGCTCAGTAAGGCGACGATGCGGACGATCTACCAGAATCTGTTCTGGGCGTTCATCTATAACATCATCCTCATCCCGGTCGCCATGCTTGGTCTGCTCGTCCCTATGCTCGCAGCAGGTGCGATGGCATTTTCAAGCGTATTTGTCGTGAGTAACTCGTTGAGGCTGAGGGGAAAACGACTTACGGGTGAAAAACCGAAGCAAAGCGGTCAACGCGAACTACGAACCGCACCTGCCGCATTGGGGGACTAGATACAAAATCATAAAGGCAGCACAGTCACAACATAACGCTGTGACTGTGCCGCCTAATGAAACTTTCGCAATAAGCTGGAGCTAGATCGTATAGTTCGGCAGAGGTCCCAAAATCTGAATCTGATTTCTTCCTGCCGCCGCCATGACTGCATTCATGTCTATCGGACCAGGAGCGGGAAGCACCAGTTCAGTCATTGGCTGTCCCAACTCGCGGACAAATTGCTCGAACCCACCTGATGTCGTGATAAGAAGTCCACGAGCGGGCTGTGTTCCTTCGACACGAAATCCGTGCGGGATGCCACGTGGCAGGAATATGAATGTTCCCGGGCCGCCTTTCCAGGTCATATCACCAGAGACGAAGCTCATCTCACCTTCGAGGATGTGGAAAATTTCGTCTTCGGCATCGTGGATGTGATATGGCGACTCACCGTTAGGAGGCGCGACTTGCTCAATCAGGTGATTTTGCCACCGCTGAGCGTGGCTGTATTTTTCAGTATGAGCAGCCTCCCAAAGAACCAATATGCCGATCCCTCGTCCTGTGCCAATGAATATGGTTGACTCAGCGTTTGCATGTTACAACTCCTCTTGATAGTTTCCATAGCGTCTAAATCAGTGAGCATCGCTGTATAATGAATAAAGTGCAGCGAATTTTGATAATTGTCAACATGGGAAAACAAATGTGTTTACTGAAATGAAGCTGTGAGTTAGAGACGATGACAAACCGAAAATATGAACTGAAGAAGCGCGCTGAACGCCAGGAAGAAACGCGCGAGAGGATCGTCGAAGCTGCAATTCACTTACACGAAACCGTCGGCGCGCAGGGAGCGACGATCAGCGCAATTGCACAACAGGCTGGTGTCGAACGCCTGACAGTGTATCGCCATTTTCCAGATGAGCGTTCCTTGGTGTCCGCCTGTACCAGCCATTATTTCGCCCGGCATCCCTCACCCGATACAGAACAATGGCGTGCAATTGTGGAGCCGGCGGTGTGTTTACGTACTGCTCTTGCCGAGATTTATGCTTATTATCGCCAAACCGAGGCCATGATGGACAGCATATATCGCAATCTAGCATTTGTCCCTGTGCTACAAGAATTGCTTGAGCCGTTCTTTGCGAAGTGGATCGCGTTTACAGATATGCTGGTGGAGAAGTTTGCGGTAGATCACGATCAGCGCATTCTGCTACGCTCGGCGGTCGCGCTTGCCATTCACTTTTTAGCTTGGCGTACGCTGATTCGTGAGCAAGGGCTAGAGGATGCTCAGGCCGTTGAGGTGATGGTGAACATGATCGTGTGCCTGTGTTAGCTGCATACGGCGGGATGAGCTACCTCTCATCGTAAAGCTGCCCAAAGGTGCGCTGCCCCCTGCCTGTCGGATAGGTCACAACACGTGGAAACGGGCGAATCTTGGCGTGGGTACTGGAACGAACATCGTTGTCGATCATCAGGACTACCCGTCCTCAAACATACTGGAACGCCAGTATGTTGAACGCTAGCGCTCAGCCATGCGGGGACAGTGCAGAGGGATGAACCTGATCAGTATCCTTTCGGGAAAGCGGTAGTTCGGCACTACCGCCCAAAGGGTAGTATTGGCGTACGGCGCTGGTGCTGGTTAGGAAGGAACCCCGCGCTGTAAGATCGCCACGCGGCGGTAGTGCGAGGTGAGAATTGTTAGGTTGAAAGAATACGCTAGGGTTTATGCAGTACCCCCTCAATCGGAATATGTTCCCGACCCATCCGGGCATTCTTCCCGCATGGAACGTGACTCCTACTCATGACAACGGGACACCTTCTCCTTTAGGCTAGATTAAAAAGAGGCCACAAGGAGACCTTCAGCATGTCAACCGAACAGAACAAAGCTGTGCTCCACCGTTACTTCGAGGCACAAAACCGCCATAGTCTTGACGATGCGTTTGCTTTTTTCAGCCCCAATATCCTATCCCACAGCGTACCGGGAAGTGATTCAGCAGTCGGGATCGATGACATCAAAGCCTTTTTCACAGACTTTCATGATGCGGTTCCCGATTTCCAGGTTACGCTGCACGATATGATTGCTGAGAGGGACAAAGTGGTCGTGCGTTTCACCGTCACCGGTACACAGACCAAAGAACTGATGGGGCAGCCCCCCGGACAGCCGTTTGTAGAACATAGCCTCACGATGTATCGCCTTGAGAATGGCAAAATCGCGGAAGTTTGGAGCTAACTACAGGTCACTATATCCGGTGTACGCAGCATGGGCGATCTGTCACCAGGTTATTTATGACCAGACCTTGCCTTCTATTCACATTGTATGTAAAGCAGAATTTTCCAGAGCATAGAAATGAACCGAACTTTTATCTCAACCAGTGGCAGCAGTCTAACACGGGCAGAATGCGTCGCAGATGGATGTTGGTCGGTTGAGTCACTGCTCGAAGGCATAAATGCACGCTGCCTGGCTGTTGACCCCCATAACCAGAATGTCGTGTATGCCGGAACACAGGATAGGGGACTACTCCGATCCGATGATAAGGGCAAAACGTGGCAACCTCTTGGGATGGAGGGTCACGTTGTC
Source organism: Anaerolineae bacterium (assembly GCA_016788625.1). Lineage (GTDB taxonomy): Bacteria > Chloroflexota > Anaerolineae > Aggregatilineales > Phototrophicaceae > CFX2. Next base: position 504 of record JAEUQX010000244.1, on the reverse strand, counting down.
AAAGCGATTGCGATAAGTCCTGCTGAACCTGGTCTGATGGTCGTTGGCACCAGACCGGCGAGGGTATTCATTTCGCATGATGGTGGACAAAGTTGGATGGAATCCGTGTCCTTTAGGAAAACGAAGCGCTTCTTCTGGTTCTCTCCTGCGGAAAAGCCGTTTACCGCCTATGTGCAGGGGATTGCGCTCTCGCCCACCAATCCCAATGTGATGGTGGTCGGAGTCGAGTTAGGCTCGGTGGTTCGCAGCACGGATGGTGGTAAAACCTGGCAGGATCATCGCAAGGGCGCGTTACGCGACTGCCACTCCCTCAAGTTTCATGCGACCAACGGCGATTGGGTCTATGAGGGCGGTGGAACGGGCGCAGGTGCTGCCTTCAGCCGCGATGCGGGAAACACCTGGACCCAGTCCAGACAGGGACTTGATCGGCATTATGGTTGGGCAGCCGCAGCCGACCCCGCGCGCCCGGAGGTGATGTATGTCTCCCTGTCACCCGGTCCCATG
>JAEUQX010000224.1 GCA_016788625.1 Anaerolineae bacterium | reverse complement strand
CGTAGGGACGGTTCACTCGTACCCTTGTTGTTTTAGGAGAATAGTTCATGAACAGATTGTTTCGCCTGGGAGGGATCATCATGGTCGCGCTCACACTTTCGGCTGCGGCGACGCTGGCACAGGACGACAGCAGCTTTTCCGGCGGCGCGCTTCCGGAACCAGATGCACACATGCAGGATTTGTCGTGGTTCATAGGTGAATGGGAAGTCCACTCGCGGATGCAGGTGAACGCCGACACCGACGAGTGGGTTGAAGAAGACCTGCGCACCGTGCACACCTACGAACTCGGTGGCAACATCATCTTCGAGCACTTCGGTGGGCCATTGGGCGGCACCCCGTTCGAGGCATGGAGTCTGCGCAAATACAACGTCAATACGGGTAACTGGGAACAGCGCTGGGTTGATGTCTCGCCGGGGGGATTCGCTAACTGGCTGGGGCGCTGGGACGCGGAGACGAACACCTTCATGGGCTACGCCATGCGCTTCATCGACAATGACTTCAACCTGACGGGCGAAACGGGTGCGCGCGAGGTCTTCGACAACATCACCGAGGACGGATTCGACTGGCGCTATGAGCAAACAAGCGACAGCGGCGAAACCTGGGCAGTGACCTGGACGCTGGAATACCGCCGCGCGAGCAGCTAACACCACAGGCGCATAACAGACGAAGACTCCGGCGACATTTGGGTGTGTACAAACACCGGAGTCCCTCTCATACGCGCCAGGGCTGGAGCTATGCGCCCCCTTCCCTACGCAGGATCATACTACCGGAAAAAGCCGCCGGAATGCCCGGCAGCCCTTTCCGCAATCATCAGCGTGTCGCTGTTCGCAGGTGGAATGATTTGGGGCGCGTCAGGCCTTCGTACCCCAAAACGGACAGCGTACAACCGCGACCGCTGTCTTTGATCCCCGTCCACGCCAGTTCAGGGTCGAGATAATCACAGCGATTCATGAACCAGGTACCCGTATTGACCTGATCTCCGATGGCTAATGCAGCGTCCACATCCTGCGTCCAGATTGAAGCCGTCAGCCCGTAGTGGCTGTCGTTCATGAGCGCGACGGCCTCGGCATCGTCACGCACCTTCATGATACTCATGACCGGGCCAAAACACTCCTCGAGCATGATCTGCATACTATGATCGACATTGACGAGGATTTGCGGCGCAACATAGGGCGTGCCTGCCTTATCGGCTGGAAACAAGGCCGAATCGATCAGCGGCTTTGCGCCCTGTGCGACCGCAGCGCGGATCTGCCCACGCACAGTTTCGGCTGCGCTGGTGCGGACAAGCGGCCCTAACGTGGTCTCCGGGTTGCGCGGATCACCCAGGATGTAGGTCTTGGTCAGTTCAACCGCACCCGCGACAAATTCATCGTAGACCACCTGATGAACGTAGACGCGCTGTATCCCGCAGCACGATTGACCGCTGTTAAACATCGCGCCATCGACGACATTCTCAATAGCGTGCGCCAGATCGACATCTGCGCGAACATATGCCGGGTCACAACCGCCCAATTCCATTCCAGCAGCGATGAAGCGCTCACTCGCTGCGGCCTGCACAGCATGTCCACCCGCGACCGACCCGGTAAAAGCGATGTAGTCAATGCGGCTGTCACCGATCACGCGGCGCACATCGTCATGGGTGATATGCAGATGTTGGAATACGCCATCGGGCAGCCCGGCAGCGCGGAATGCTTCGGAGTAGCGCTCAGCAACCAGCGGCGTTTGATCAGAATGCTTAAGGATGACGCTGTTACCCGCCATGATGGCCGGAACCACCGCGTTGACCGAGGTCAGAAACGGATAATTCCAGGGCGCTAACACCAGGACAACACCCAAGGCCTCACGCCGGATGAAGCGCTGAAAGCCATCACGCGGTTGAGCGGGAATGTCGCGCAGCGCATCCGGCGCAACCGCGATCATGTGTCGGGCGCGCTCCTGGAAACCGCGTTTGATTTCAAACGGGGTATAGCGGATGGGGCGTCCCATCTGCATCGTCAGCTCATGACCAGCAGCGTCCGCGTGATCGAGCATGAACTGAACCATACGCTCAGCGATAGCTGCCCGCTCGACCAGGCTTGTTTGCCGCCAGGCGCGCTGGCCTTCGACGGCTTTCTGTAGTGCCGATTCAATCTGTTGCGCATCTGCCAGTTCGCGCTGGACATAAACAGACCCGTCGACTGGCGAAATTGTCGTTTGCAGGTTCGGCATAATTTACTCTGGGGTTGTGTAAGCGGAGGTGATACCGCCATCGACCAGGAAGTTAGCCCCTGTGACGAATGACGACTCGTCAGAGGCCAGGAACAGGACAGCATTGGCGATCTCCTGCGCCTCGCCAAAACGCCCCATCGGGATATGGACGAGACGGCGCTGTTTCTTGGCATCCGTGTTCAGATACTTCATGAGCAGTTCTGTACGCAGCGGGCCAGGGCAAAGCGCATTCACGCGGATATTCTCGCGCGCGTGAATCGCCGACAGTTCGCGCGTCATCGACAGCACTGCGCCCTTGCTGGCAGTATAGGCGAGCTGCGGTGTTGCCGCGCCCAACGTGGCGACGAACGACGCAGTATTGATGATGCTGCCGCCCCCTGCGCGACGCAGCGCGGGAATGCCGTACTTGCAGCCCAGGAAGACGCCCTTGACGTTGATCTGCATGGTCAAGTCCCATACATCTTCGCTGGTGTTGATGGCATCATCGTCATCCGCGTGACTGATGCCCGCATTGTTAAACAGGACATTCAGTAAGCCAAATGTCGATTCGGTGGTCTGTATCATCCGCTCACAGTCGGCGGCCTTCGACACGTCAGCGCGGATGAAGATAGCCTTTCCTCCCGCCGCCTCAATCTCCTGTACCGTTTTCTGCCCGGCTGCCTCATTAACGTCAACAGCAGCAACGGCGGCACCTTCTTTGGCGAACAGCAACGCCGTATGGTAGCCAATCCCGCTGCCTGCTCCGGTGATCAGGGCGACTTTATTTTGCAGACGCATGTTGATTATCCTCCCAAGGATATGGATTAGATTTGCTCGAAGTAACGCTTACGTTCCCAGTCCGTAACCCAACGGTGGAATGTTTCGACTTCGTGGCGATAAAAATGAGCATAGTGATTGACAACCTCTGCCCCAAAGACCCGCTTAGCAAACTCGCTGCTGGCAAAGTTGTCAACGGCGTGCTCCAGCGTATAAGGCACACGCGGCAGGTTCTGTGCCGCGTAGATGTTGCCATCGAAGATTGGCGGCGGTTCGATCTGGTTCGCGATGCCATCCAACCCGGAGGCGAGCGCCGCAGCATAGGCAAGGTATGGGTTGCAGTCCGCGCCAGGGATACGGCATTCAATGCGCAGGCTGTTACCTTTGCCTACGACGCGAAAGCCCGCCGTACGGTTATCGTAGCTCCACGCGATGCGCGTCGGGGCCCATGAGAAATCAACATAGCGCTTGTAGGAATTCACCGTCGGGGCGTAGAACACCATCACCTCGGATACATGCGCCATCCACCCGCCGAGGAACCAACGAAACACATCAGAGCCTTCTACAGGACCCAGTTTCTTGTCACCGACGAAAGCACTTGTGTCGTTGGCCCACAGGCTGAGGTGAATATGCGAACTTGACCCGGCCGTGGCGTCGGGTGTTGGCTTCGCCATGAAACTGACGCTCAGTCCAAGTTGTTCGGCAACTTCTTTGAGGCACTGCTTAAAGACCACATGTCGGTCAGCCATCGTCAGCGCATCGGCGTAGCGCACATTGAGTTCGTGCTGCCCGTGCCCCCACTCCCCTTTCGAGTTCTCGACCGGGACGCCCGAATACTTGAGATGCTGGCGCGCCTGCGCAGTGAATTTTTCCTGCCGCGTGCCTTGCAGCATATGATAATCTTCAATGTACCACCCCAGCGGTGTGAGGTGATTGTATTCTTTTTCCGCAGCCTGCCGATACGAATCCTCATAGACATAGTATTCAAGCTCGGAAGCCGCCATCACCTGATAGCCATGCTGTGCCGCCTGGTCAAGCTGTGCGCGCAGGATCGAACGCGGCGCGACATTGATATGGGCGTGTGTGTTTTCGTCTTTGACATCACACAGCACCATCGCCGTTTTGTCTAACCAGGTGGCGACACGCAGGGTGTTTAAGTCGGGCACCAGGTGGAAATCGCCGTATCCATGTTCCCAATTGGCGAATTGATAGCCGCGCACAGGCTCCATCGGTATATCGGTGGTAAGGAGATAATCGCAGGCGTGGGTCCCACTGTTGGCGACTTCCTGTACGAAATACTCGGCATCAACACGTTTGCCCATCAAGCGACCGTAATGATCGGTAAAGCCCAAAGCAATCGTTTCAATTTCGCGCTGAGCCACAAGTTCAGATAAGGCCTCAAACGTCAGCATTCCATATATTTTTGTCATGCGTCCTCTGTTGGGGATGCGTCCGATAAACAATTTTCTCCCAGGACAGTAGTCTCACACATTTTTCGCGCGGATACAAGAACGCACATATATGGGAATCGCATGACTGGGAGGAACTCGTTTCGGAGATTCGGATCGTTTGCGAGCAGACTGAAGTCTTCCAATTCTATTGTAAGAGTGCGCGCCACCGTGTCGAGATCGTGCGATGCGCCGCGCTCTAGTGCCGCCTCAAAGACGACAGCAGGCAGCGCCGCCGCGAGTTCAACCTTCAGTTTGACCAAGCCCGCTCTCGGATTTCGGCTTCAGTCGCCGGATGAGCATTGACCACCTCTGCAAGTTCAGCCACCTGTACAGGCTTAACTTGAAACATTAGCCAGCGTGCCCAGAGCAGAAGGCTTGCGAGAATGCGGGGAACCAAAGTAAGGGCCAGGCTGGCGTTGAGGACATCCTGTAAAGAGGCGAGCGCAGAGTCAGCCCGTTGAGTAAGCTGCACCTCTGCCATCAGATCGAGAGTCAGGACAATGCTGATGTGATCTTCAAGTTTATGATAAATGACAAGGCAACGGACGAAGTAATCTTTGACTCAACCACGGCGACTCGTCAAGCCGGTCGCGCGCTTCGACGGCTTTTCCAAGATGCAGCAGCATGACCGTTATATTGTTCCACGAAATGCTCTCTCACCATTTGTCACTGATCATCTGAATGATTTCAAGTGATTGCTGAAAGTAATCCACTGCATGAACCATCTCCCCGCGTGCTTCGGCAATGCGCCGCAAATTGTTCAGCGATCTGGAAGCGCCAGGCTTGTAATTTATTCGCTGCGAATGGGGTTGAGACAGTCACCTCAAAGGGCGATACTACCCTGACTTATTCTCCTTTGAAGCTGCTGTTGGCAGCCGTAGTTGTAGAACTACCCAAACCGGCCTCGCGCGCTCGAATGGCCGCCTGTGCACGATCAGCAACCTGCAACTTGCTGAAGATATTAGACACATGATTGCGTACCGTTTTCATGCTGATGACCAGCTTTTCGGCGATTTCACCGTTCGTATGTCCATCGGCAATGTATGACAGAATTTCCCGCTCCCGCTCTGTTAGTTCCGGGAATAGCTCTGATCGGGAAACTGGCTCTAAACCGGCAAAGAACTGCATCAACCGTGCTGCAATTTCTGGGCTGAATAACGATTCGCCATTCGCTACCGCCCGCACTGCCCGCAACAGCACTCCCTGATCAGCACCTTTCAAAACATAGCCTCGTGCCCCGACGCGCATCGCTGCAAAAACCGTATCATCATCCTGAAACATGGTTAATACGATGATGCCAATATGAGGACTGGTTCGGAGAATCTGGCGGGTCGATTCGATACCATTGAGATCGGGCATCTGAATATCCATCAGAATCACATCGGGCTGATGTTCGACAGCCAGCCTCAGCGCTTCCGTGCCGCTGGAAGCCTCGCCCACCACCTCAATATCCGGGATGGAAGCAAGCAGCGCTCGCAGACCATCTCGAAACAGAGTATGG
>JAEUQX010000120.1 GCA_016788625.1 Anaerolineae bacterium | reverse complement strand
CTTCCGCAAATGTCATGAATTTCATATAGTGGATCGCAGGAAAAGGTCGTCTGTTTGTCGTGCAGCGGCCTCAATAGATCACAAAAGGATTGGTCACCTATGGTCAAGAGAGTAGTCTTTTCACTGCTGGTCTGTGCGCTGCTGTTGCTGGCGCTGCCTGCCGCCGCGCAGGAAGAAGGACAAGTCCGCATCGTGCAGATCTTCTACACATCAGCGGATGTCTACGTGGACGACGCGCTCACCTATCCTGCCCTGCCGTTCACCGTAGGCACGGACTACCTGAGCCTGCCCGCCGGGACGCACCGCATCGCCATCGCCCCCAAGGATGCAGGCATTGAGAGCAGCGTTCCCACTGAGCTGACGGTCGAGGCCGACCACCGCTACACCATTGTGACGATGGGCGCGTTCGAGAGCGGAATGCCCGACCTGACAATCATTGATGAGACGACCGCCTTCGCCGAGAATGACCCGCGCGGTAACAACGCGATCATCATTCAGAACGTGCCGGCCGCGATTCCGGTCGATGTCTGGTTCGTGGACGAGTTGAAGATTGAGAACCTGTTGTTCGGCGGCTATGGCACAGCCAGCGCGCCGCTTGGGCACTTTTCCGCGCAGGCGGTGATGGCGGGCAACAAGGACGCGGTCGTCTTCGAGAGTGAGTACTTCGCCGTACCGGGCACGCTCTCGCTGGCCTATCTCTCCGGCACGTTCCCCGACCAGATCAACCGCACCTTTTATACGACTACCGACGACAACATGGCCGACTACCTGGCTGCACATACCGCGCTGGCCGATAGCAAGCTGACCACGCTGGTGGAACTGATTAACGCTGCCGGGGCGATGGAACTGCTCCAGGGGGAAACGCCCTTCACGCTGTTCGCGCCGACCAACGACGCCTTCGCCGCGCTGCCAGCAGGCACCCTGGACGCGCTCAAGGCCGACCCCGCCGCGCTGCTCAACATCCTGAGCTATCACCTCGTGCCAGGACGCCTGACACCCTATGAGTTATTCGGCGAACAGGCGCTGACCAGCGTGCAGGGTGGCGAACTGGCGATCGCTTTTGACCCGGCTGCCACGCCGCTGAGCGTCAACGGCATCGTAACCGGGTTACAGCACCGCGTCAGTAACGGCGTGATCTATCTGATCGACAGCGTGCTGCTGCCGCCGGGTGCGTAGTCTGTAAAGATTGACTCGCTGGGGTGGCCGCAGCGGTCGCCCCGGCGAATCAAGTGACGTGGTAATTTTTGGCGGATTCGATCACCACAGTGTTTCGACGCCATAACGTTGGACTTTGGCATCATTGGTGATGAATACGATTGATTCGTGCTACGCTTGGGCGATCAACAGGCGATCAAAAGGGTCTCGATGACGCTGGGGAAGATTACCCAGCGCCAAGATATGCTCAACTGATATAGGCAGTTGTTGAATTCGATTTACATCTTGCTGGATTCTCAACGTATCGATCAAAGATGCATTTAGCTGCAACTTGCCAATTTGCAACTTTACCTGCATTTCCCAAATGCTAACGAGACTGAGGTAGAGTTCATTACTTTCATCTTGAATGACTCGACTAATGGTCGGGGAGAGCCGATTTTGAGCGATATCGAGCCAGATGAAGACATGGGTATCCAGCAGAAACCTCATTCCCCTTCCCCCGTCCAGAACGACTCTGGAAGTTCATCCGTGAAGTCTTCACTGATCCAGCCGCCGCCTTCGTGTAACGCTGTCTGGGCTTGTCGGGGTCTTGCTGAGGCGTGATCTTTGCTACGGGTATTGTTCCTCGAGTCAGGAGCAGTTCAGTGTCGACATCGAGCTGCGCCAGCAATTCATCCAGCGTGAGGGGTGTGGTGTCCAAATCAATGCGCTTGAGTACCATCTTTAGGTTCCTCATTTCTTTCAGGCTATTATACCCTCACAGCACCATCTCCAACTCGATCTCGTCGCGCAGAGGAATGTCATCCATGCCGATCAGTGGAATAGAAGGCTTGAGCGCGCGCGAGGCGGACAGCGCATTGGGGTACAGCGCGGCCAGCGTGAAGCCCTTGCGCTGGTAGAAGCGCAGCGCGTGCAAATTATCGTTGGTCGTGATCAGCCACAAGCGGCGGCAGCCCGCACCGCTGGCGATATCTCGCACGGCCTTGAGCAGCGCCCCGCCCACGCCAACCCCTTCGCGCAAGCTGTTGAGCGACATCACCTCGCACTGTTCGCCCTCGATGCGATAGGTCAGCAGGCCAACACGCTCGCCGTCGAGCAGCGCCACCAAGCCGGGGAAGTCGCGCATGTCGTAGAGATGGCCGCGTGAGACCATCATCATGCCGCCCCAGTTCTCGGCGATCAGTTCATGCGCCCA
>JAEUQX010000109.1 GCA_016788625.1 Anaerolineae bacterium | reverse complement strand
ATCGTCACACACGAGAACGCCGACTTCGACGCAGCAGCAGCGCTGCTGGCCGCTGCACGTTTGCATCCCGGCGCTGTTCCGCTGCTGCCGGAACGCAGCACCCAGAATGTGCAGCGTTTTGTCGCGCTGTACCAGAACGGGCTGCCGTTCCAGAGCTGGCGCGATGTCAAACCCGGCGATGTCACCCGCATGATCGTCGTCGATACGCAGCGCGTGCCGCAGATCAAAGGGCTGCGCGCCAAACTACCCACGCTGATCATCGACCATCACCCCCTGACTCGTGAACTACAGGCGCACCAGCAGTTCAGCGGCGAAACGACGGGCGCGATGACGACGCTGCTGGTCGAGCAGATTCGCGAGCAGCACCTCGCCCTCACGCCGCTGGAAGCCACGCTGCTGGCGCTGGGCATCTACGAAGATACGGGCAGCCTCTCGCACGGCAGCACGACTACGCGCGACCTGCTGGCCGCCGCATGGCTGTTGGAACAGAAGGCTGCGCTGGACACGGTGCGGCGTTTCCTCTCGCCGCCGATGAACGAGGAGCAGCAGCAGCTTTACGAGCGCCTGATGATTCAGGCCGAGCAGCGCACTATCGAAGGACACAGCATCATCGTCAGCGCCGCGCGTGTTGATCATTATGTGGCGGAGATCAGCACAGTGGCGCACCGCCTGCGCGATCTGATGGACGCGGTGGGGTTGTTCATCGTCGTGGAGATGCCCAGCAGCACGCAGTTGGTCGCGCGCTCGACTGACGACGCGGTGGACGCGGGCGCGATTGCCCGGCGTTTTGGAGGCGGAGGGCATACCCGCGCCGCCGCCGCCACCATTCACAATCAGACCCTGGAGGCCAGCGTCGCGCTGATCTGGGAAGGGCTGTATGAGATCATCCGTCCCGTGACGCGTGTGGCCGACCTGATGTCTTACGGCGTGCAAACGGTGAGCGCGGAACAACCGCTTGCGCGCGTGGTGCAGCGACTGCGGCGCATCGGACACGAGGGCTACCCGGTCGTGCAGGGCGGCGCGTTGGTCGGGCTGCTGACGCGCCGCGATGTTGACCGTGCGCTGGAACACGGCCTGGGTCATCTGCCCGTGCGCGAGGTGATGCTGGCGAGCGTGACGGCGGTGCATCCGAGCGACTCGGTCTTTACCCTGGAACAGCGCATCGTCGAAAGCGGGTGGGGGCAAGTGCCCGTTCTGGATGAAAGCGAGCAGTTGATCGGCATCGTCACGCGTACCGACCTGATCAAACATTGGGCGCGCATTCACCCGGTCGGTGTGGCAGCCGAACCCCGCCTGAACGCCGAGCAGATCGAGACTGTGCTGGGCGGCGCGGTGACGCGGTTGATACGCGCTATCGTGGAAGAGGCGCAGCAGCACAACCTCAAGCTGTATCTGGTCGGCGGCGTGGTGCGCGACCTGCTGCTCAAGCGCCCGAACTACGACATCGACTTCGTGGTGGAGGGCAGCGCGATCACGCTGGCCGAGTATCTGGAAGCGCGTTACGGCGGCAGCACGAGCGCTTTCGTGCCCTTCGGTACGGCCAAGTGGAAGCCGGACGGTGCCTCTGCTTCCGCGCTGGGCGTGGGAGCCGCACTGCTGCCTGACCACATCGACTTCGCCAGCGCGCGCAACGAGTTCTATGAGCATCCCACCGCGCTGCCGACCGTTTACAACAGTTCGATCAAGCTCGACCTGGGGCGGCGCGATTTCACGATTAACACGCTGGCGGTGCAGCTCAGCCCGGCGGCGGCTTATGGACGTATTCTTGATTACTACGGCGGGCTGCATGACCTGGACAGCAAGCTGATTCGGGCGCTGCACAGCCTGAGCTTCGTTGATGACCCGACGCGCATCCTGCGGGCGGTGCGCTTCGAGCAGCGGTTGGGTTTCCAGATCGAGGCGCGCACAGCCGAACTGATCAACACCGCCGAGCCGATGCTGGGGCGCATCACAGGTGAGCGCCTGCGTAACGAGTTCGGCCTGCTGCTGAACGAAGAGGAGCCAGAATACGGGCTGATGAACCTGGAGCGGCGTGGGGTGCTGCGCGCGATTCACGCGGCTTTCGAGCTGGACAGACAGATTGTCACGCTGTTCCGGGCTGCACGGGCGGAACTGCCCTGGACTCCGGAGCATATCACGCGCGAAGACCTGTACTGGCACCTGATTGCCGGGCAGATCGCCCCCGCGCAGCTCGCCGACTGGTGCGAACGGCTGCTGTTCAGCAAGTCGCTGACGCTTTCGTTCGCGAATCTGGCAAAACGCCATGACCTGAGCGCCCCGGAAATGCGCCCCAGCGCGGTCGTGGATACGCTGGCGGGCTGCGGCGAGGCTGCGCTGCTGGCATCCTGGCTGCTGAGCGACGATGACGCGGTGAAGACGCGCATCCGCCGTTACTGGCTGGAGTGGCGGCACATTCATCCGGTGACGAACGGGCACACCCTGCGGGCGCGCGGGCTGACGCCGGGACCGTGCTACGCGCTCATCCTGGCGCGGCTGCGGCAGGCACGGCTGGACGGCGATGTGACCAGTGACGTGGACGAGGCGGGGCTGCTGGAGTCCATGATCGCGGAAGGCATCTGCGATGACCGCACTTGAACCCTCAAGTCTGGCGCTGACCATGCTGATCACGCTGCGGACGGCCACGCGCTCTGACCTGCCTAAGCTGGAGTGGTACGGGCAGTACGCGCATTATCGCCATATTTTCCAGCGCGCCTACCGCGAGCAGCAGTCGGGCAGGCGTTTGATACTGGTGGCGGATAGCAACGATTTCCCCATCGGGCACATTTTCGTGCAGTTCATTCGCCCTGAAGCGCAGGAGCTGGGCGGGCGCGCTTATCTCTACTCGCTGCGCGTGATGGAGATGTTCCAGGGGCACGGCATCGGCACGCACCTGATTGGCGAGGCTGAGAAAATCAGTGCGGCGCGCGGTTACGAGTTCACAACCATCGCCGCTGCCAAGTCCAATCATGGCGCGCGGCGGCTGTACGAACGGTTGGGGTATCGCGTGTTCGGCGATGACCCCGGTCAATGGAGCTTCCTCGACCATGAGGGCAAGACGCGACATGTGCAGGAACCCTGCTGGCTCTTGCAGAAAGAATTGAATCTACGGTAGAATGTTCCGGGGATCGTAACGAATAGAAATATTGTGCTGAAAACGCTTCTTTGAGTTGTCTGCTAGTCCGACACAAGAGGTTTACCAACACATATGCCGACCAAACAATCTGCTGTTCGCGTAACGCGCTGGCACGGTGCTGAGCATCCCACGTTTTCCGCTATCACCCGCCAGATGAAGAAAGAGGGTATGCGTCCCTATATGTGGGAGAACATGCCCAACCAGCGTTACGGTGTGCGCAGTCATGGTTATGACAAGGTGCTTTACGTTGTCGAAGGCGCAATTGAAATTACGCTTCCCGACAGCAACCAGCGCATGACCCTGCGCCCCGGTGACCGCCTGGATGTACCCGCTGGCGTGCGACATGGTACCATCGTTGGCGCGAGCGGCGCGAAATGTGTCGAGGCCGCCGTCGCGCGCAGCTAAGACCAGCACCCCTTTAACCCCACAATTGATGATAGTGACCTTGCGCTTCGCTGGTTGGTCGTCATTGGATTCACGACCAGCCAGCCGAAGCACGTTCGATTTGCATTGGGTCGCGGTCGACTCCTCCACATTTTTCTGACTCTGAAAACGTGTTGTACAATTGCGGCTCACTGGCTATTCTTAATCCTGCTGAGTTATCCAAGAAGCAGCCGCGTGAACCGTCTCCCTACCATTTATTAAGGTGTTTGAATTGTCCAGTCGTGTTGGATATTTGATCGCGGTGCTGCTGCTGCTGCTGGGCGGCGGGCTGCGTCTTTGGCAGATTGGCTCGCTGCCTGCTGGTCTGCACGCGGGTGAGATCACCGAGATTCGCATCACCGAGAGCGTGCGTCAGGGCAACATCGAAGTGTTTTATGACCTGGGCAGCGAAGGCCGCGAGAGCCTGTTCCATATCATGCAGGCCGCGGTGACCAGCGTCTTTGGTAACGGGCTGTTGGGCTATCACCTGTTGGGGACGTGGGTTGGGCTGGTGACGCTGGCGCTGGTTTATGCGCTGGCCTCGCGTCTGTATGGGACGCTGGCCGGCGTGATGGCACTGGCGATCCTCGCCCTGAACATGTGGCATATCCTGCTGGGGCGGCAAGTCGAGCGCGAAACACTGCTGCCGCTGCTGGTCGTCGGCGTGCTGCTGGCGCTGGCGCGCACGATGGCCGTCTACCGCGATGTCCACCCGCGCCTGCCTGTGAACACGGCATTTGCGATGCTCGGCGTGTTGCTCGGCCTGGGTTTCTACATTCATCCGGCGCACTTCATGATCGTGCTGTTCAGCATGGTTTTCATCGCGCTGAAGCTGGTATCGCGCAACCGTCCCCCGCGCCAGACCATCGGCTACCTGCTGTTCAGCGTGCTGATCATGATGATCGTGGCGATGCCCTACCTGATCTCCAGCATACGGTTGCCGAACCTGGCGGGCGCGGCGCGGTTGTTCGGCGATTACACCATCGCGCAGAAATCTCCGTTCGAGGCGCTGGTGGATGGTATCGGCGGGCTGGTGTTCATTGGCGATGCCGACCCGGCGCATAACCTCCCCGGTCGTCCGTTGGTTGATCTGGTGAGCGGGTTGATCGTGGCTGTGGGCGTGCTGACGGCGGCGCGCGGCTGGCGCTATGCCCGCTATGCCCTGCCTTTGATCGCCACGATTATTCTGATACCAATCAGCTTTCTGACGGTGGACGGGGCGAACTTCCTGAACTTTGCGCCGCTGCTGCCGCTGGTGGCGCTTTTCTTCGGCCTGGGCATCGTCACACTGTACCAGAGTTTCACGACGAGCACGCGTCCGATGGTCGTGCTGGGCTTCGTCGCGCTGCTGGGGTTCAATCTCACCTGGACATCGCGTGATCTGTTCCAGGTGTGGCCGCAGCTAGAGTCTGTGCAGACGGCCTACAGCAGTCGGGCGGCGCGCATTGCCGCACATATCGACCGCACCGCCGCCAGTGTGCCGACGGTCATTTGCGACTCCAGTCTGGCACAGCGCACACGCGAGCAGCTTTCCAATACTGATCTGGTGCTGCTGATGATGAACCGCAAGGACGTGCATCTGCGCTATGCGGACTGCGGTACGGGGATGATTTTCGTCAACGGTGGTGTACTGCAGCAGGTGGTGATGCCAGACGCCGATACGCTGCTGATGATGCGCCCGGAGCTGCGCGAATGGCTTTCACTGGGCACGCTGGTGGAGGGGCAGGGCTTGCCATCTGGCAGCGTAGTACAGGTGGAGGTGGCGCAGGCGTTGGCTGATCGTGTGGGTTTGTTCACCACGATGTCGCCCGCCGGGTTCGCGCCGGAAGCGGGCAGCGGGTTGGCGATTCCGCCGCTGCGGTTTGGCGGTAACATCACCTTTTTGGGGCACGAGCCGCTGAGCGCCGCGCCCTATGCGCCCAGCAGTATCATCACGACGGTCACCTATTGGCGCGTGGATGGGCTGATTCCGCCCGACCTGCGTTTCTTCACGCATGTGCTGGCCGACCCGTCGGTGTGCTGCGCGGCGCAGAACGATACGATCAGCGTGGATGTAACACAGCTCGAAGACCGCGACGTATTCGTACAGATCGTCTTCGTGCCGCTGCCGTCTTCACTCCCGGCGGAAACGTACAGCGTCTCGGTAGGAGCCTACCTGAACAGCAGTGGGACGCGCATGGGCGTGATGGACGGCGAGCAGCAGCGCGGCACCCGCCTGTTCCTCGGCCAGATACAGGTGACGGGATAAAGGGCAACTCTACCCGATGTACTTTGGGGGCATCAAGAAGGGCAGCACATGAACACACCGATTCGCTGGGGTATCCTCAGCACCGCCAACATCGCCTACCGCCGCGTCGTGCCCGCCTTGCAGGCCGCGCGCAACGGCACGGTGCAGGCGGTCGCCAGCCGCAGCCTGGAAAAAGCGCAGAGCTTCGCGGCAGAGCGCAATATCCCGCAGGCTTATGGCAGCTACGAGGCACTGCTGGCCGACCCGAACATCGACGCCATCTACATCCCGCTGCCCAACAGCGAACACGCATCCTGGGCGCTGCGCTGCGCGGAAGCGGGCAAGGCCGTGCTGTGCGAGAAACCGCTGGCACGCACGGCGGACGAGGCGCAGCAGATGGTCGCTGCCTTCGCGGCGCGCGGGGTGCTGCTGGTCGAAGGCCTGATGTATCGCTTTCATCCACAGACCGAGCGTGTTCAGCAGCTTCTGGCTGAAGGCGCGATTGGCAAGCTGGCGGCGATCAGCGCGGGTTTCACTTACGTCCTGCGCAGCGAGGCCAACATTCGCGTTGATGCGGCGTTGGGCGGCGGGGCGCTGTTGGATGTGGGCTGCTACTGCGTCAGCCTGATGCGCCTGCTGACGGGCGCGGAACCGCAGGTTGGGCAGACTCTGGCGAACTTCGCGGCGGGCGGGGTGGATGACGCGATGGCAGGGACGCTGCGTTTTCCGGGCGGGGTGCTGGGGCACTTCGATGTTGGGATGCGTGCGTATCGTGCCAATTTCTATGAGCTGCGCGGCACAGACGGGCGCATTGCCGTTGATAAAGGCTTCACGATGGAAGCCAACGAGCAGCATATCATCCGCCTGTGGCGCGGCGATCAATACGAGGAAATCCGCACGCCCGCCGTGAATCACTTCACGCTGATGGCCGAGGACTTCGCAGAAGCGCTGCTGAGCGGGCGTCCGCCGCGCTACCCGGCTGCTGATGCGCTTGGTACGCTGCGGGCATTGGATGGTTTGCTCAAATCTGCACGGGCAGCGGGGCAGGAATGGTAGAATAGACTTGATTTCTTAAGGCATGACGTATCTTGGACATTTTCCTGAATCCCAAGTAGGGACAGGATATATCCCGTCCCTACCGACCTATGACAGGTGATTTGGTAGAGCGGATGTGATGGGTTCTGTTCGGGACAAGGTCTGCCGTGTCCATATGTTTCGCCTGATGCGAATACACAACATTTCTTGATAGGTAACAGAATGCAGCAAAAGTTTTTGACCAATCCGGCCCCGAATGAGATGCCCACCCGCGCCGATGTCGTCATCATTGGTGGCGGTCCAACAGGTGCTGCCGCAGCCTGGGCCATCGAACGCGCTGCCCCTGGCACGCGCATCGTACTGTTGGAACAAAGTGCGCAGTTAGCGGCTGGTGCATCCCTAGCCTCGCTGGAGAACTTTCGCACCTGTTGGGCCGCGCCCTGCCTGCACCGCATGATGATCCGCAGTCGTGACGTGTTCTTCCGCGCGGACGAATACTTTGGCGAAGGCAGCAACCTGGGCATCAAAGAGCAGGGCTACCTGTTCATCGCCTTCAACGACGATCAGGCTGCTGTGCTGAAGAGCGATGTGGAGCATCTACAGCGCTGTGGGCTGTCTCACATGCAGTATCTGAACGCTGACGAGGTGGGCCAACGCTACCCCTGGCTGAAAGGCCGCGTCGCCGCCGCCAAGTTCGATGCGCACGCGGGATGGCTGGACTCAAACGCGCTGGTTTATGCCTTCGCGCGGGCGACGAGCAGCACGACATTTTTACTGGACGTGAAAGAGACGCGCATCCGTGTTGAAGGTGGGCGTGTACAGGGCGTAACCACATCATTGGGGGCGATTGATGCGCCGCAGGTGGTAATCGCTGCCGGAGCGAATGCGCGCGCAGTGGGGCGTACGGCGGGCATTGAAATCCCGATTGTCGTTCGTCCGCGCCAGAGCTTCACGACTGGCTGGCGGCACGATGACTTCGCCGAAGAGATGCCCTGCATCATCAGCGGCGCGCCGCACCCACACGTCCGCCCGGAAGCGCGCAGTGGGGCGATCTTCGGCTGGGAGTACCGCATCAACAGCGCCAAGATTGACCCGGAAAACGCCGATGGGCACGACGACGCGCTGATCAACCCGGTATGGCCTGTGGATACACTGCGCGATCCGCGTTTTCCATCGCTAACGCTTAGTCTGCTGGCGCGGCAGTTCGGGCACAAGCCCGGCGAAGGTTTCGGCGACCCGCGTTACCTGCGCGGCATCTTTCACCGCGCGGGATACTACGTCTACCGCGACAACGCTTACATCACCACGCCGAAGGGCAGGCGGCAGGGGTATGCCAGCCAGCGTGCGATTATCGATGCCTGGCCGGGCATTGACGGCCTGTTCCTGACGGTGGCGCATGTCGGTCACGGCATCATGTCCGCGCCTGCTGCCGGGGAAATCCTGGCGAGCCGGTTGGTGGGGCAGCCGCTGCCCGACCCGGAATTTGCGGCTTTTGGGCTGGATGTGCCGTATGTTGAGCATGATTCGGGCGGCCTATCGGGGAGCGGACTGCCGGGCGACGAATGAGCATTTGCGTATTCCAGCCTCGAATCGCCTCCGATGAGGTGCGTTTCGTAGGCTGGTTATGCTTCCGGCTGCTGCACTTCCGGCGTGGGCGGTTTGCGGCGGTCGAGTCGCCAGCTTTCGACCAGTACCAGCAGCACGCCGAAGACGATGGCGTGGTCAGCCAGGTTCGAGACGTTGGAGATCACGCCGGGAATCTGGTAGTGGATGAAGTCGATGACGTGGCCGTATTCCAGGCGGTCGAGCGCGTTGCCCAGCGCGCCGCCGCAGACCAGCGCCATGCCGATGCGCGTGATGGGCGCGTCCGCCGGGATGCGCGGATAGAAGATGAACATGGCGACGACGATCACCAGCGCGATGATCAGGAAGATGTCGCCCGCCTGCGGCAGGAAACCGAACGCCGCGCCGACGTTCTGACTGTGGGTGATCTGGAAGAGCGGGCTGAGGGCGGGGATGACGCGGCGCGTTTCGCCCACCTGGATGTGATCGACGATATAGCGCTTGGTGAGTTGGTCAGCCAACAGCACGAGTGCGACGATGATGATAAGCTGTAGCCAGCGGCGCATGGAGTCTCCACGATAAAACTCGGGTGAATATGGCTATTCTAACACACCGGACTGGCAGCGCGGGCGGCACGTGTTTACTATTGGCGCATTCATGGATAGCGATTAACGAGGGATCATGATGCGACTGGCGATACAAGAGGATATGCTGCCCGGCAAGACGCCGCTGGAACGCTTTGAGCGGGCGAAGGCGCTGGGCTTCGATGGCGTCGAGGTCTGGGGGCGCGGGCTGACCGAGCGTGTGCCCGCCCTGGCCGAAGCGGCAGCGCAGACGGGCGTGGTTATCTCGGCGGTCAATCATGGGCGGCAGGGACGCCTGCTCGATCCGGACATCGACCAACGCGAAGTGGCGCTGGCGGAGTTCCGGCAGTCGGTGGTGGACGGTGTTGACTTGGGCGCGAGCGGCGTGATCCTCGTGCCACACTTCGCCGAGCCGACGCTGCCCGACCTGACGCCTTACAAATCGGTGGTGCAGTTGGAATATGAGATGCTGCACAACCACCTGCGGACGCTCTCTGACTACGTGTACGCGATTGGCATCGACCTGTATATCGAGCCGGTCAACCGCTATGAGACGCATTTCATCAACACGCTGGCCGAGGCCGCGAAGGTTCGCCGCCGCATCAAGGATCACCCGCATATCAAGCTGGCGGCGGATCTGTTCCACATGGCGATGGAAGAAACCAGCATCGCCGGGGCACTGCGCGAATATGGCAAAGACCTGGGTTATGTGCATCTGGCGGATAGCAATCGCCGTCTGCCCGGCCAGGGCATGACCGATTTCACGGCGGTCGGCGCAGCGCTGAAAGAAGCGGGCTATGATGGCTGGCTGGCGCTGGAATGTGGCACTCCGGGTCAGAATGCCGAGTTCGCGGCGCAGTACGCGGCGGAAATACCGGCGTGCATGACGCTGCTGCGCGGGCTGCGGGGATGAACGCGCACGTCCCGACGGTAGCGGAGGTCGAGCGCATCGCCGCGCTGGATGACCCGGCTATCCGCAATCTGCAGATCACGCAGTGCTATCACGAATTGGCGCTGGCAGTGGCGCAGCGCACGGGCGGCGGCGCGAATTGGTGCGCCTTCGCGACCTGGGCGTCCAAGCAGGCTGGGCAGACCATCCGCAAAGAGGACTTCGCGCGGGTACTGGAGAACATCGTCAAACCTGCTCCAGTTGCGATGCAGGCTGTGCCGGATGTCGTCGCCTCGGCGCAGGCGCTCGGCTCACCGCAGAGCGATGCGCAGATACAGGGTGCAGTGAATGAGATGCTCAACCCCCTGGCGGCGGTTGAACGTGCCAGCCTCGCGGTCGGGCGCGGCAACCGGAAGGTCTTTGAGGAGATAGGTCGCGAATTCGCGCGTTTCGCCGCCGAGTGCCTGAACGACACGATCTACGACGAGGCGAAGATCGCGCGTTTCTGCGACGGACTGCGACCGGGCGAGCCGCCGCACGGTCAGCAACTTCTGCGCCAGGCCTTCACGCGCTGCTACCGTGCGCTGTTCGAGCCAGACGCCAAAACGCGCGCCGAACTGCTGCTGCTGGCGAACCTGGAAATCGGTCTGCACGAGCAGACGCGCTTGCAGCCGGAAATCGCCGCCGCGATGGATGCCGCCATCGTTGACCCCCGGTCATTTCGAGGGCAGTTAATAAACGTGCTGTTCCCACGCCGGGGCTGGCTGACGCGGGCGCGGCTGTTCCTGGCGCGGCTAAGTGGGCGGCGCAGCCTGCTTGACCGGGCGCTGGATGCGCTGCTGGCGGAAGCAAAGCGGCTGGCACATGGGGTGATCACCGAGTACATGATGACGTTGGAGATGCCCGGTGGCGCGCGGCTGCGGCTGGGCGCGGATGTGCCGGGTACATTCCCGCCAGCGCTTCAGCAGATTACGTTGCCGGATTTGCTGGCGCTGCTGGCGCGTTATGACCCCACGCCTGACAGCCCGCACGAGAGCGGCGCGCGCGATTGGGCGCGGTTGCCCGACCGCCTGCACTACATCGCCGATCTGTTTCGCTGCTATCACGAGCGCGCGGCGTTGTTCGATCCACCCTTCAGCGCGGAGCAGGTGGCGGCGTTCAAGGTGGGACGGCTGCCGCAAGGGCGCTTGTAGCGGATTACAGGCGTGAATTGATTAAAGGCAGGTGATGGATTAACATATGGGCGCTGGACAACCGATTCTGAGGTAGCTTCATGAAGACAATTGTTGGCATTATTCCCGCCAGAGGCGGCTCCAAGACTATTCCGCGCAAGAATGTCCAGCCCTTTCTGGGTAAACCGCTGATCGCCTGGACGATTGAAAGTGCCTTGAATAGTCAGGTACTCGACCGCGTGATCGTCTCCACCGAGGACGAAGAGATCGCCGGAATTGCGCAGGAGTACGGCGCGGAGGTGCCTTTCCTGCGCCCAGACGGACTGGCGCACAATTCAACACCACTCATCAAAGTCATCCTCCATGCCATCGATTGGCTGGAATCACAGGATCAGATGCCCGACGGCATCATGATGCTTTCGCCCACCAACCCGCTGCGCGCTCCTGAAGACATTCAGGCTGCTGTACGGATGGTGCGTGAGAATAATGCGGTCTCTGTCGCCAGCATGTTTCAGCCATCCACCAACCCATATGCCTGTGGCTTTGTTACAAGGGGCGGCACGGTCTTCGGCGTGCCCTTGATGAACCGCAAAGACCAACGGCATCAATCACTGCCCTCGTTTATGGCGTTGAATGGGGCGATCTATCTGGCGTCGCCCAGCACTTTCCGCGAGACGAAAGCGCTGATAACCCACAGTTCGCAGATTTACACCATGCCACCGGAACGCGCTATCGAGGTCATCACTCCCTGGGACTTCTACATGGCTGAGCTGGTCATGCGCGATCGGTTGGCTCAGTCGCAGGAACAAAGTTAAGAGTTGCAGCGTGGGTAGAGGCGTGAGCGTGTGGGATGAAGATCATCAATGTGGTCGGAGACTCGCTTAGCCTCGTTCGTCCAGCGGAGGGCATCCGGGGCGATGATCTGTACTGGATGCTGCTCCAGGAGCGCCTTGGCCCACCATACTACGTCGTAGCGCATTCGCGGCGCAGCAACGACACCGCGCAGGTCGTGCGGACGATGCACGAGGACATCCTGGCATTCCCAATGTTCGCGTTGGTGCTGCATCTGGGCATCGTGGACTGCTTTCCGCGCCTGTTCAGCAAACGCGAGCATGACCTGCTGCACGTGCTGACACGGCTGCATCTGGGCACGATCACGCGCACGGTGACGCGGTTGGCGGCTCGTCACCGTCTGGGACTCACCCGCCGGTTCCAAAAACACTACGTCTCGCTGCCAGACTTCACCCATAACCTGCATACCATCATGGGCGCGGTACAGGGCTGTAATGCTGCGCAGCACATCATCCTGCTGGGCATCCTGGATACATCCGCTGAAAAAGCCAGTCGTACCTATCAGGCCGTTGAGAGCATCCGTGCCTACGACGCGGTGCTGCGGCGCATGACGATTCAATACCCCTGTGTGCATTACATCGACCTGAACGGCTACTTCAAAGCGCAGGGCATCACGCCGACACTGCCAGACGGCCACCACCTCAGTCCCGCTGCGCACCCGCACGTTGCCGCCCTGTTGGAGGCGACCATCCGGCGGCTGGAGTGAATGCTTCACGGCTTGCCTGTTCGCGCCTCTTTCGGCTATAGTCACAATCAGGGGAACACCAATACGTAAGGAATGAGTAATGGTCACTATCCGCAAGATTGACGCCGTATCCGCTATGAAAGTTGGCGCGCTGCTCTACGCGCTGAATTTCACCGTCTTTGGCCTGCTCTGGCTGTTATTTCAGAACCTGCTCTTCAGCAGCCTGGCGAGCATCAGCACAAGCAGCTTTAGCGGGAGTTCCAGTTCTTTCAACACCAGCGGGCTGATGTTCGCCAACTTCGCCTGCTGTATGGGGTTTTACGTCGGCGGCGTCATTGCTGCGGCCATCGGCGGCGCGATCACCGGCGCGGTGACGGCGTTCTTCTATAACTTGGTCGCGAACTGGGTGGGCGGCCTGCGCGTGGTGCTCGATACATCCAGCATGGAACCAGAGAAAGCCAAACGCGAGGTGAGCATCGATCCGACGAGTGGATTTTAGTTATGCAGGGGCTGTTCGACACGTTGCCGCAGACGACGCCCGAATTCCTCTCCTGGACATGGGAACAGATTGAGCCGTTCTACGCCGCACTGGAAACTGCGCCGCTCACTGCCGCCACGCTCGATGAGTGGATCGCGCAGTGGGGGCGCGTCGGCAAGCATATTGATGAGGCTTACTGGCGCTTGTGGGCCGATACGACGTTGCACACGTTGGATGATGCGGTTCAGGCACACTTCGAAACCTTTCTCCGCGATGTGCATGGCCCGGCACAGATCGCGGAGACGCGGCTGAAGCGTAAGCTGCTGGCCAGCGGGTTGCAGCCTGCGAATTTTGAAGCGCCGCTGCGCAACATGCAGGCCGAAGAAACCATCTTCCGCGAGGCCAATCTGCCGCTGCTGATTGACGAGATTCAATTGGGCAACGTTTATGACCGTGTTCGCAGCGTGCAGACGGTCGAATGGGAAGGGCAGGAAACCACGCTGATTCAGATGGCACAGGTTAACTTCGACCCGCAGCGCGAGCGGCGCGAACAGGCGTGGCGGCTGAGCATGGCGCGCTTCCTGGAAGACCGTGCGGCGTTGAATGACTTGTGGACGCAGTTGGTCGATTTGCGGGCGCGCATCGCGGCGCAGGCCGATCTGCCGAATTACCGCGCGTTCCGCTGGCAGCAGATGCTGCGGTTGGATTACACGCCGGATGACTGCGAGCGTTTCCACGATGCGGTGGAACAGGTTGTTGTCCCGGCGGCGCGTCGCGCGCTGGAACGGCGGCGGCAGCGCCTGGGCATTGACAGTGTGCGCCCCTGGGATGTCGAGATCGAGCCACAGGTACGCACGGCGCTGCGCCCTTTCGACTCGGTGGCGGTGTTGGAGCAGCGTATCGGAGCGATCTTTTCGCAGCTTGACCCTCAGTTGGGCGCGTACTTCCAGACCATGCAGCGCGAGAACCTGCTTGATCTGGAAAACCGCAAGGGCAAAATGCCTAGTTCGTACTGCGCGACCTACCCGAACGCGCGGCGACCATTCGTCTTCATGAACGTAGTTGGCACGCACGAGGATGTGATGACGCTGCTGCACGAGTGCGGTCATGCTTTTCACAGTTTCGAGGCGACGCATCTGCCGCATCACGAGCAGCTCCGCATTGGCACGGAGTTCCACGAGGTGGCGGCGACGGCGATGGAACTGCTGGCCGCGCCGTATCTGGGCGCAGACTGCGGTGGTTTCTATGACCCGGCGGAGTTGGTGCGGGCACAGGTCGAACATCTGGATATCATGCTGCGTTTCTGGCCATATGTTGCTGTTGTGGATGCCTTCCAGCATTGGGCGCATACCCATCCCCAGGACGCTCGCGACCCGGCGCAGTGCGACCAGCGCTGGGCGACGCTGTGGGGGCGCTTCATGCAGGGTGAAGACTGGAGTGGCCTGGATGATGCGATGATGACGGGCTGGCATCGCAAGCTGCACATCTTCCGCTCGCCGTTTTACTACATTGATTACGGATTGGCGCAGTTGGGCGCTGTGCAGATCTGGAAACGCGCGCAGTATGACCTGCCTGGCGCAATCCAGCAGTACCGCGCAGCGCTGGCATTAGGCGGTACGCGCTCGCTGCCCGATCTGTTCGCAGCGGCAGGGGGGCGGCTGGCATTCGATGTCACAGCGTTCAGCGAGGCAGTCGAGATGATTGAGTCGATGCTGGCGGATTTAGAGACGCAGACAGGGTAGGCTTATTGCATTTGTAGCATAATTTCATTCAGATCATGCTGTATTCGTGATAAATGTTACTTGTGTTTCAGGTGAATGTTATCTACTTTGAGAGTGGGAGAATTGGCAGTACCACACGATACACGGGGGTACACAACCGGGGTCTATCGAAGGAGGCAGAAATGTCCCGAAGAACGATCCTTCAGATTAGTGGTTTTGTGGTCGTAATTGTCCTACTCGCTTTGAATTTGGTGGATACACAGCCATCTGCTGCTCTGCAATCCCCATATCCTATTGCACTACAGAGCTATGTCTTTGAAGCGAGGACTAACGAAAATGGTCGCGCGGAGATTGAACACGGCTTGAATATCGGCTGCGAAACCGAAACCGATATCTATGGTATGACTGCTGCCGTACAAAACGTGTCCAATGGTGCCTGGTATACGGTTCATGTCTCACCAACGCCAAATGACTTTGCGCTGCGAATGGCATGGGATGACGTGAAGGCGGGTATTCACATCGAGAATCCGTCCTACTTCGAGTCACCCGTCAAGATCATCTTATTCGTAGGCCCGAAGCTCTGCTGATCAAGTGATTGTCTGTATTGCCCGATTGGGCGCAGTGGTTCAGTTCACGAATTGATGAACCCGATTTGTCTACCCTCATGATTCAGCAGGAAAGGTGACTCAAAGCAGCCACCTTTCCTCATGCAAACCAAACATCCGCTTAGGGTTGTCCCATCAAATCACTCGACTTTCCGGGTACACATAGGGAAATGCCATATCTCCCTACGACGCTGCGTCGAGCCGTTCCTGCTGCACCGCGTTCTGTTCGTGCAGGTGGCGCGTGACTTCCATCGCGCGGATGGTGGCGCTCAGTTCTTTGCGGCGCGCCTCGACCAGTGCGTTGACCAGCCGCGTCTGCATGGTGAGCGCCTCGCTCAGACCATCCATCTTGCGGTGCAGGTCAGCGATTTCGACTTCGTTCTTCAGATTAACCTGATAATCATTCTGCGCGACCGCTCGATCTTTGGCGGCCTGGCGATTCTGCGACATGAGGATGACGGGTGCTTGCAGCGCGGCCAGCGTGCTGAGCGTGAGGTTGAGCAGAATGAATGGGAACGGGTCGAAGGCGCGGGTGCCCAGATAAGCGTTGATGCCGATCCAGACGGCCATCAGCAGACAGAATGAGATGATAAAGCGCCAACTGCCCGCCAC
>JAEUQX010000077.1 GCA_016788625.1 Anaerolineae bacterium | reverse complement strand
CGCAGCGCATTCAGGCGATCCTGGCGGTCAGCCGGGCTGGGTGCCGCGGCGTCGGCGGCGGGCTGATCTTCCGGCTTGCGCGGCGCTCCGAAGGTCGTCGGCGCGAAACGTGAACGATTCTCGTCCGGGCGCGGCAGCGGGCCAGTGCCCTTGGGCTGCGCGGGCGGCAGGCTGGCGAGGCGCGTGGCCTCTTCGTCCTCATCGTCGTCCAGGTCGAGTTCATCCTCATCATCAATATCAAAGGCTGGCCGGGACGGACTGGTGCTGGCGGCGGATGTGGGCGGTCTAAACGGCGACTCGCCCGGGGCGCGCGACGCCGCGGGTTTTTCCTCCAGCCTGGAGGCGGCATTGGCCGTCGGCTTGAGCAGATCGCCCAGGCGCGCAGGTGTCTCACTTGCTGGCTTCTCATCTGCTTTGACCGGAGCAGCGGGCGGCGTACTGCTGGTTGGCAGCACGGACGACCGGCTGACCGGGGATGCAGCGCCAGGCGGCGGCGTGGCGGGCGCGCTGACGGAAGCACTCGGCGCTGGCGCGGCGCTGGCCGCGATAGTCGCAGCGGGCGCAGACGCGGCAGCGGGTTTGCCCTCTACGGGCGCGACAGGCTTATCTTCCGGTTTGCGGCCAAACATGCCCATCAGGCGGCTGCCAGCGCTCGCGGCCTTCTCTTCTGGCTTGGCTGGGGTCGCCGGAGCAGCGCTCGCCGCAGCGGGCTGTGACGGTGCGCTGGCCGCAGGCGTCTCCGATGCAGCAGGTTTACCGCCCGGCAGGGGCAGCGAACCGCGCAGACGTGAGGTCAGCGAGCCGCCTGCTGCTGCGGGCGCAGGCTGCGGGGGACGTGCTGGCGCTGTGGAAGGCGCGGGCGTGGCGGCAGGCGTCGTGCCGGGCATGGGCGCGGGAGGCATGGTCTCGACAGGTACGGTCTCACCGCGACCGCGACCGCCGAAGACAATGTTCCGTTCCGCGCCACCAATCGGGATACCCGCTTCTGCGGTGGCAGGCGTCAGCGGGGGCAAAGCCGGAGCAGCGGGCGCGGCGGGCAGCGCTTCCGGTTCCGGTTTGCTGACCGTGACCGCGGTGGCCGTGGCCGTGGCCGCGCCGATCAACTGATCAGGCGAAAGCTTCGCAGCGGCGGCGGCTGCACGGCGCTGTTGGCGACGCTGCACGGCAGTGCCAAAACTGCGCCCGATGCTCATGAAGATCACGGCGATTTCGGCAACACTCAGGCTGAACGTGAACATCAGCCCGACGATCAGCCAGCCGATGACGCCAAAGAACGCGCCCAATTCGCCAATGTTGGTCACCAGAAAATCGTAGATCTGCGCGCCGACATATCCGCCGCCCGCGCCAAAGACTTCCCAGGACATGCGCATCTGAAAGCGCAGATCAGTCAGATTGGTGACGCGGCGGTCGCCAGTGTAGTTGAAGCTCTCGATGATCTGCAGCAAGAGCAGCAGCCCGATGAACGACATCACCACGCCGATCACGCGCGTGGTCGGGACGACGGGCGCTTGCTCGCCGAAGTGCCGCGCAATCAGCCAGACGCCCACCACCAGCATCGCGCCGGGGATCGCCAACGCACCCCAGCCAAACGCCTGCGACAGACCGTTATTGATCGCCTCAGTGAGCTGACCTTTGGTCGAGGACAGGGCGCTGAAAAACAGCATCAGAGCGCTGAGCACCAACGCCACGCCCAGAATATCCAGCTTGCGGTCGAGCGTCAGCCAATCGTCGCTCTCGACCTTTGGCGCTTTGCTGGGTCGTGACTTTGCAGCGGCAGCAGGTTTAGCGTCCGCCTGTCCACCCAGGAAAGGCAGGAAGCGCCCCAAGCCTCTGCTCTCGGCCTTCTTGTCGGCAGGTTTGGCAGCGGGCTTGGCTGTCGTGGACTGCGCGCTGGCCGCCGTGCCACCGCCTATGCTGCCAAAGCGCGACCCGCTGGCCGCCCCCGGTGAAGTGCTGGCGGGAGGCTTACTGGCACCAAAGGGCGATGATGTTGTGGTTGTGGCGGGTCGAGACGCGGCGCTGGATGCTGAAGCAGAAGGGCCGCTCGCTGGCTTCTTCTCCTCGGTCTTGCCACCGCCACCAAAGCGCGAGGTCAGGCCGCCCAAGCGTGACGTGAGGCCACCGCCGCCCGAGTCAGCAGGTTTTTTGTCGGCGGGTTTCTTCTCGCCGGTCTTACCGCCGCCGCCAAAGCGCGAAGTCAAACTACTCAGCGCGCCGCCTGAGGATTTGCTGTCGGCGGGCTTAGAGGCGGAGCCACTGGCAGGCTTCTTCTCGTCGGTCTTGCCACCGCCACCAAAACGCGAGGTCAGGCCGCCCAAGCGTGATGTGAGGCCACCCCCAGAGTCAGCAGGTTTCTTATCGTCAGGTTTGCTGCCGCCGCTCGCGGGTGTACTCGGTCGCGCTGCGCTGCTGGCCGATGCGGAAGGGCTGCTCGAACTGCTGCCCGACGATGGGCCGCCAAAACGCGAACCGCCACCGGAGCTGGATGCTGATGACGCCCCGCTGCCGCCGGAACTGCCCGACGACGGGCTGCCAAAGCGCGAACCGCCACCGGAGCTGGATGCTGATGACGCCCCGCTGCTGCCGGAACCGCCAAATGACGATCCAGAACCAGAGCCGCCAAAACGAGAACCACTGCTCGGCGATGATGCCCCGCTGCCACCGGAACTACCCGACGATGGCGCGCTCGAACCACCGTAACGCGGAGTGCTGGATGCGCCAGATGGGCTGCTTGGGGAGCTGCTGCCGCCATAACGCGATGCGCCCGACGGGCTGGAACCGGAGCCACCGGAAGACGCCCCACCCTGCGAGGGGGTCGCTGGACGGCTTGAGCCGACGCTGCCGGGCAGGCGCGACGCCAAGCCACTGCCGCCGCTGCTGCTGCCTGTCCCCGCGCCCGTGACGCGGTTCGGCCCTAATGATTGGCTGCCAGAACCGGCGGCTGGTGGGCGACTGGACGCGCCGTAACCTCCCGTGAATGGGTTCGCGCGCGAGCGGGACGTACCCGTCTCTTCGTCGTCGTCACCGCCTTCATCATCGTCGTCGATGATCTCTTCTTCGTCGTCATCGTCGAAGTAATCGTAGTCGTTGGGGTTGTAACGCATCACTATCCCCTGTCACCTAACCGCGTATTCAGATCATATCACAAGTTTATCACATTGCACCCGGAATAGCACGTATGTTCTGTATACATGCGGTGGTAATCGCGTAAAATGTGTTACAATGCAAATGTAAGTCAGTGGTTATATGGATAGGGACGGCATGACCGCTCTGGCAGACCTGTTGTGGCGCGTCAATAACGAATACCGCAAACGCCTGACGCAGGGGCAGACCTTCCTGGCACTGCTGGAACAGATGCTGCACGCCCAGGACAGCGACCCGCTGCTGCTCGATGCGCTCGGCAGTGCCCACGAGCAGATGAACACGCTGGCAGCCGAACACCGCGACTGGCGTTACCGCTACTACTACGAGGATGCCGACAGCAAGCGCATGGTTCAGGAAGAACGCGCTATTCAGCAGGCGCTGGCACGCTTCAGCCGGATGCGCTCGCGCCACGAGACACAGCTCAATGACCTGCACCGCCTGATCTTCGAACGCTCGCGCCCCGACCCGCGCACGACCCGCGTGCCGACGGGTGACCTGTGGGAGATGACCGAGTATGCGGTGTATGATCTGATCAGCTTTGAAGAATATCTGGAACGACTCGGCACGCCGGGTTAGTTCCGCACCTGATCTTTCCTCACGCGCTCACCATCACAAGGCCGCCCATGCCCTTTCAAGCCGACTTGCTCGCCTGGTACGATCAGCACGCCGCCGATTTGCCCTGGCGCGCTGACCAGGATGCCTACCGCGTCTGGCTCTCCGAAATCATGCTGCAACAAACCCAGGTCGAAACGGTCAAACCGTATTTCGCGCGTTTCCTGGCGGCTTACCCCAGCGTTCA
>JAEUQX010000061.1 GCA_016788625.1 Anaerolineae bacterium | reverse complement strand
GCTGAAAGCCAGCAGGCTTACGCCATAGGCCAGATCGATGGGCTTGCCGGCGGTACGCGGCGCGACGTGCAATTCTTTGCCACGCACCCACACCTCCCCACCTGCCAGCCGTGCCCGTTCGCGGATGAACGCCAGATCGCTGAGGTTGACCTGCGCCACCGATTCATGTGGGTCGCCTGGCAGATCAATCTTCGGCGTGAGCTTGTGCTCGCTGGCGATCTTGCGGATGATGTCGGCATCGCTTTGCTTCTCAAAGCTGCGCGTGCGCCGCGTCATGCGCAAGTCCTGCAACTGGTCTTCCGCCAGCACGATCAGCCTTGCGCCACCACCGTAGGGATATTCGCCCTCCAGCGCGGTGATGCGGCCTTCAAACACTGACTTGGGCGGCGTGCCCGGCCCCAGCCCCAGCGCGATACGCTTGCCGAAATCCAGCGTGCGGCGGTCAAGATACAGGTAATCGACTTTGCCAGACGTTCCTGCCCCGAAGTTATTCAGGATGAGTTCGCAGCGGAACAGGCCGTCTATAGTCTCCTCGACAAGCGCGGCCAGCACGTTGGCGCTCAGGTCATCGTCGCGCTGACCATCAATCGAGAGGTCCGGTCGCGAGATATAGGCAGTCGTCTGGTCAGTCATCGTTGTTCTCTAGTCACCTTGATTACTCGGTGTGTCAGTCCGCGTGCAGTCGAGCGCGCCGTTCGTAAAAGAACTGCATAATCTGTTCGATGTCCTCCGGGCGCAGCGCGGGCGGTTCTGATGGCGGTTCGCTGCTGGTCGGCGGCGCTGGCGGCGGCGGTTCGACCACCACTTCAAAATCGTTGATGATTACGGGTGTCATTGCTATTGCTCCTTATGTCCCGCTGGGGCCAGAAGTCTTGATGTTTGGGTTAAGCAGTTTGCCGGGCTGCATCTGGCGCGGGTTGTCGATGCCGTTGGCGGCGGCGATTTTCTTCCAGTCCTGTCCGCTGCGTGCTGCAAACTGCTGCAGAGGTTCCCCCGCCTGAGGCCCCGTAAAGGCGGTCGTGCCAGCCGCTTTCGAGTTGCTGCCCTGCGCGGCCACGCCAGCCTGATTGCCCGCTGAGCCACCCCGGCTGGCAACCTGCTTGGCGGTTTCGCCGCCTCCGTTGTCCTTCTGGTTGCCGGTCTCATCGTTGGCTTTCTTGACCGTTTCGACCATCTCCATCGTAAGCTGCACGGTCGCACGCAGTGGTACGCCCCGCGCGCTGAAATATTCCAGCGTCTCCTGCATCCCGCTGATCTTGCCGCTGAACAGGAATGTCCCCCACTGGAATTCAACCGTTGGTGCAGTCGCGCCGCCAGTCGGCAGCATTGTCTTGGCGATCTCCAGCGTGATCTTGCGAACGTCCTCGCCCTGCTGCGTCGTATCGAACTGCAATGAAAGCGATGAGAGCTTGGCCTTATACCCGGTGCTCTGGCTGGTCGCCCCGGCACGCGCCCCACGTGCGGCGCCGCGCGCTGTAGATGCGTTGCCAGACGCACCCTCCACCTCGTAGGTGATCTGCAAACTCTGCGGGTTGAAGTGTGCGATTATGGGTTTGCCTTTGGGTTTGCCCTTGGCATCCACAACCGTCAGTCTTGCCATCTCAACATTCGTCATCGCTGGCCTCCGCTGCGATTTTCCAGCCCAGGCCCGCCGCTGACCTTGTTGTTCGGCGGAGGTGTGGTGGTCGGCGCTGATGATGTGCTGCCTTCTGCAGGCTTGAGTGAAAGATATTCGTAGACCAGTTGCAGCTCCTCAATTGCAACACCGCCGGTCTGGGCGTTCAGCGCCGGCGCAGTGAACTTGACAGGCAGGCAACCTTCCAGAAAGAAGGTCAGGGTGGGTACGTTGGCTGAACTCCACATGCGAATTTCTGCAAGCGCGGAAAGGTTATTGCCCGGCACAATCGCTTTGGTCAGCCAGTCCCACAGTTGCAGGTTGCCTGTCATACCGCGTTTGAGCGTCAGGCGGCCATAGGTCACTTGGCCGATGCGGTGGGTCTGGCGGTCATTCATGCCGCCCTGCGGGAAGGTTTTCGGCTCCATCGTGATGTCCAGCCCCGTACATTCCTGGAACGCGGCTTCGCAGATCGGGGCATTCAATCCGCTGCCCGTATCAGTTGGCGTCAGCACGACCTCGAAGTTGAAGGTTGTGAACGGCTGGATCAGGTTATCTTTGCTGCCTTCTGTCATGATTTAGCGCTCCACCAGTTCCAATGTGTTTTCACCTGAACGCAGCAGGACAATCGTGATGTACTCGACCGGGTAGGTCGGCGCGATGCGTATCTCGATGAACAGGCGACCATTATCGATGTCGTTGGGCGTGTTGACCCGCGGGCCGGTATCCACCTGATAACCGACAAGCGCACCCTGGCGCAGCAGCGTATCGAAGATCTGCTCGAAGCGCCGCTGTACTGCGTTGCGGAAGCGTTCGGTATTGTTCTCGAAGACGTAGCGTTCGCCTTCGCCCAGCACCAGCTTGCGCAGGTAGATCATCAGGCGGCGGATGGAGAGCATCCGCAGTTGCGCGTCTGCCGTCATCGTGTGCGCGCTCAGGGCTACGAAGCGCCCCGGACGCTGGCGCAGCACGTTGATCTGGCGGTCATAGAGCAGCGCCCATTCTGCGTCGGTCAGTGCCGGGTTGAGGCCGACTACGCCAAGCAGAGGTTCATTCGCTGGGGCGATGCCGGGGCCACGCGCGATCTCGCGGGCGGCAATCATGCCGCTGACGGGACCGTCGGGCGGGATCGTGCGCAGGGCGCTCAACTGTGGTGTGCGCTCCTCGCGGATGTCCAACCAACCGTGGTAGGCGATCGCGTGGCTTAGCGCGCGTTCATCCAGCGCGTCATCCGGGCAGTCAATCTCCAGTTTGTCACCGACCCCGCTGCTGCAAGGTGAAGCCGGGCGTTCGGGCAGCACGTCGTCGTTGGCGCGTGGGCAGACAATCTGCTGATACCAGTCCAGTACGTCGGGCAGCCCGTAGAAAATCGGCAGGCTGAGCAGCGCCAGCATATCGGTTCGCGCCGTGCATAGGTTGACCATCGCGCAGTGAACGAGCAGGATGTCTTCCAACGTTTCGCAGCCCCAGCACTCATCGTCTTCGTCCAGCGTAGCGGGCAGCGCCGCCAGTTCCTGGTAGATGTTTAGCGGCTCAATCGCGACGCGCGCGCGGGGCAGGCGCAGCGGTGTGCGTTTGCCAGACGGAGCCGGCAGCACCGACTGCCAGCGCAGCGGGGCGACGGGCTGGAATGTCCCTGGCGGCAGTAAGACAGGCTTTTCGGTTTGAGGGGGCGCGCTGCCCCACCAGCGCACCACGCGGCTGCGTCGCCAGCGGCGGTGTCCCAGGTCGGGGATGCTGATCAGCGCGACATCGTCAACAGCGTACAGGCTGTGCAGCTTCATCAGTCGGGTAGGTTTCTCACCTGCCTTTTCGGTTGGGCGCTTGCGAGGTTCGTTGAAGTACAGCAGTCGGTTAGCGATATCGTTGATCTCGCGCGGTGTCAACCCGATCTGACCCGCAGCGGTGGATTTGACGAATTCGGGATCGAGAAACAGGTTAATCGGGCGGAAGGTGTCCAGGCCGTCGTGTGCGCCGCGCGTTTTGCCGCCGCTCCACAGTGCGCCGTTGAAGTCGCTCGGCGGCGGTGTCTGCTCGCTCATGTCGAATGGCAGGTAGAGCGGCAGCGGTTGGGAATCCGGCAGTTCAAGCTGTGTGCGGCTTCGTTGGAAGAGGGATTCATAGTTCTCAGGCACGGCCAGACGCAGCGAACGCCGCCGCAGGTCTTCACTGGTGATCTTGTCTTCCAGCGTGGGATGTGCCAGCGCGCGCATCCAGGAATCGGCGCGGTTGCCGAAGTTCAACTGCGTGTGGGCTTCCAGCGCGTCTTTGCCTTCGCGGATGAACAGATCGAAGCGCAGCAGATCAACCTGCTCCGGTATCCTGCCCGCCGTAACGCGTGCATCCACTGGCGAAACCAGCAGGCGCGCAAAGGCCGTCACGCGCTGACGGTTGCCCGTCGAGAATACGACGTCCAGGTTATCGACCGAGAACAGATAGCTCCGGTCGCCCTTTTCGTCCGCAACGGTCAGCCGCAGGACATCGTTGACGACCAGTAGTTCCTCGCTGCTCTCGAAGTTGAGTTCATAGCGTCGTTCGGGTCGCAGCGTGGGGTTGAAGTTCAGTCCATCGAGCGGCAGAGGCAGCGTCACCCACTCCGTTGTGGCCGGGCCACCGAGCTTCTCGATCTTCTTCAAGGTGATTCGCGGCAGGCGCATCAACGAACTGGTGATGCGGATGAAGGTGCGGTTGGCGCGTTCCAGCACGTTCACGTCGTTCAGATCGATTGGGAAGTGCAGTTCAAGGGTCTCTGATGGCTGGTCGTCGCGTGGGAACGTGTAGGTCAGGCTGAGCATGTCCGCGCTGTCCGGCTGCTCGCCTACACTCAGCGGGAATACAAAATCCTCGTCGGGCGTGTCGTCGTGGCAGACACAGCAGCACGGGTTGCCTTCGTGGTTAACGGCAGGTTTATTGACGAGCAGGAAATCGAAGGCGAATACGCCGCGAGGCTCGTTCTGCTGCACGCTGAGATCGAGGCGATAGGGAACTGGCAGCCCGTACCAAACGCCCTTGTGGCGGTAGTCCACCAGTGTCAGGTTGTCGGCATCCGGCAGTTGGATGCCCGGCGCGAAGGCCAGCGGATGTTTGTCTTCCGAGCGCACGGTGATCGGGATGCCCTTGCGCCGCTCCTCTGCTGAGATGTAGCCGAACTGCCTGACCTCTTTGGCGCGCAGGTAGACCTCGGTCTTGTCTTCCAGCAGTACACGCAGCACATCACCCGCCTTGACGGTGGTGGCGCTGGGCACGCGCAGATCGAGTTCGACGTAACGATTGGTCTCTGGCTCTACCGTGACACCATCCTTGACGACCTCATTCGTGCAGAAGTTATAGCCGTTCTGGCGTCCCTTGGGATCAATTTGCAGCGGGCGAGCGTGAACCCGCGTGCCTACCGTGATGCTGTTCGACCAGCGCCCGACCCAGGCCGCCGGACAGATCGCGGGTTCGAAGCCGCTTTCGGGCGTCCAGCCGAGCAGACCGGGCAGCTTGAAATGGTTGGCCGTCGCCTTCTTGTTGTCCGCCACGCGCACCACGTAGCAGCGCCGCCCGCCGTTGTCGAAGAACGCCCGCACGGCGCTGGGCAGGTGAGCATAGACGGGCTGCCCCTTGTGGCGCGCCAGGAAGATATCGCCGCCGAAGATCGTCGTGAACTGGCTGTAGTCTTCCAGCAGGACGGGCGTATCCAGCGGCCCGCGCTCGGCAAATCCCACAAAGCCCACGATGTCCAGGCGGTAGGGATTCTCCGCGGGCGCGGAACGACGTGGTTCGACCACGACGCCCGGCACGCGATCTTTGTAACGCAGCGATACGGCCATTACAGCTTCACCTTGTTCTGTCCCTATCCTTCACTTCAACGGATGCCTTCGGTAGGATTATCCCTTTGCTCCGGGCGGATATACGGCTGACACCTCGACGCCTGGTGCCGTCCAGCAGAGGCAGCCTAATCCGCCCCTACAAGGATGCGTGTCGTAGGGGAGGATTAGCGCACCAGCGCGTATATCCTCCCGATGCACAGCATCCCCAACATCTGAATATCCCTACGGAAGGCGTGTTATTCGATGTTCAGGTCCTCGCATGACAGCACCAGCTCCTCAATCGCCACATCGCTGGCCGACTTGGCATTAAAGGCGGGTGCGGTGTAGCGCATCGGGCGCGCGTTGGTCAGTTTCCAGGTCATCACCGTGTTCTCGCGCGTTTCGTCGCGCAGTTGAATGGTGATGTTGCGTCCCTGCTGGCTGCCGTTGCGCGCGGTCGTCACCCACTCCCACAGGTCGGTTGCGCCCATCATGCCGCGCTTGAGCGTAATGTCGCCCACCTTGTAGAGCGTGCTGACCTTGCGGACGTGGTTGGCTCGCTCGTTACCGTTGCGGTAGTCCACCAGCGTGATCTCGTTGTTCAGCCCGGTCACTTCCTGGAAACCAGCCTTGATGCTCTCGGTGTCTCCCGTGCCGAGATCGACCAGGAAGTTGAAGGCCGCATACGGGTTATCGCGTTCAATCGCCATGTGTGTTTACTCCTGCTCTGTATCCTCTGTGCCTGCTGGCATTCCCATACGGGAGGATATACGCGCTGTGCGTTAATCCTCCCCTACAAAGCCAGATCTTCTCTGTGTTCCTCTGCATCTCTGCGGTGAATACTTCTCTTCTCTCATGACTGGTGAGCTTACTCACGCTGGGGTATCCGCCGTCCACTGGCCGATGCGGAAGATCACGAATTCCGCCGGGCGCACCGGGGCGACGCCGATCAGGCAGATCAGCCGCCCGTTGTCCAGGTCGTTCTGCGTCATCGTCGAACGGTCGCAGCGCACGAAGAATGCCTTCTCCGGCTTGTCGCCCATCAGCCCGCCGGAACGCCACTCGTTGTACAGGAAGTCCTCGATGGTGCGGCGCACGTTGGCCCACAGTGGCTCGTTGTTGTTCTCGAACACCGCCCACTGCGTGCCGCGCTCAATCGAGTATTCCAGGTAGGCGAAGTAGCGCCGCAGGTTGACGTACTTCCATTCCGGGTCGTCGCTGATCGTGCGCGCACCCCACAGCAGGAAGCCGCGCCGCTCGAAGAAGCGGAAGCAGTTCACGCCCTCCGGGTTGAGCAGCTCCTGCTGCCCCTTGCTCAGGATCAGCTCGAAGTCAATCGCCAGCCGCACGACCTCGTTGGCCGGGGCTTTGAAGACGGCGTGTTCGTTGTCGTTGCGCGCGTAGATGCCCGCGACGAACCCGCTCGGTGGCAGTTTGAGGCGGCGACCACCATTGTTCGGGTCGGCGATCACGATCCAGGGGTAGTAGATCGCCGCGTACTTGGATGAACGGCGGTTGCGGAAACCGAGCGCCTCGGTCGGCAGGAAATCCGGCGGGGTGTCCAGCACGGCGATACGATAGCGCATCCGTTCGCAGTGGTTGATCACCGCGTTCTGGATGGCGATGCGTTGGTCGAGGTCGGTGTGCGCGCTGTAGCCCGGCGCGGCGACAATCGAGATGTCCGGCAGCGCCTCAAACGTCAGCAGGCCGTTCTTGAGCACATCGACGGGATCGCCCACGTAGTCTTCGAAACCGTCCGCTTTGCCTTCGTAGTCGTCGGATTCCGGCAGCCTGGCATCGGTGCCCGCTGATAGTTCGAAGCGTTCGCGGATGGCCGTAGCGGGCGCTACCGGTTCTGGCGGTGCGGCGTTCGTGAACGCGAATCCAGTGAGCGCCTGTACCAGATCGAGGATCGTGCCTTGCGTCTCGATGGCGAACGGGCTGGTCAGCGCGTCGCGGCGGATCGGCGGTTTGCGCGTGAACACTTGCAGCAAGCTCCCAGCGCGCGAATTGTTTAACGAGAACTCGCCCAGCCCCTCCGGTGGGTAGAAGCCTTCCAAGCCGCGCGGACGTTCGATGTCAACAATCAGGCTGATCGGGCGAATATCAGCAGGCGCGGCCAGTTCGGAGACTTCAATAATGTCCTCGTCAGAGGCATAGAGCGAGAAAGGCGTTGACTCGCCGTCGCCGCGCACGATATACAGACCGTTCTCGTTGGCGAGATCGCTGCCGCTCAGATGGACAACATCGCCTTCGAGGACACGCGCCAGACGCGGCACAACAGCGTCGCCTGCTTTCACGAAGCTCAGCGCGCTCTTTTGCCCTACCTTCAGTGTGAAGATGATGCGGATGTTCCCGGCACGGCCAGGGAAACGTGCCACCAGGCGGACGGGTGGATTTGCTGGGGCACCCTCGCCTTCACGCGGCGGCCACTGCGCGTAATACTGCGTGGGTATGCCGGCATCATCTGTCACCAGATCGTCGCCATAGTTGAAGATGCGCACCACGTAGCAGCGCTTGCCGCCTTCTTCGAAGAAGGCGCGCACGCCATGCGCCAGATAATTTGGCACTGGCCCCGCGCCGAAGTCCAGTTCTTCCAGCCCGCCGTAGATTCGCTGGAAGTCGCCGAAGCTGGTGATCAGTTCGGGATGCCCGCTGATCGGGCCGAAGCGCGTAGTCCCGGCGAAGCCCGCCGTACTCGTACCAACGCCCTCGATAGACTTAGAGCGAAAACTCGTCTCCTCGACATATACCCCTGGTGCTAAGTATTCAGGCATAAAAGGTCTCCTCCGAAAATAGCCGCTCTGTCGGTCTGAGCGTCAGTACAAGAACATCGCGCTTCCTGTCCGCTTGCCCCTCGCCACGGGGAGAGGGGTCAGGGGTGAGGTTGCTCAAACAGGCCGGATCCACAGACGGGACTGGCCGCTGGTCTTCAGGATGAGTTCAGTACGATTGCGCAGCGGTCGAATCAAGGTCACTTCGCCCGCCAGCGGCGTTGGGAAAATCCGCGCAGGCTGCTGCCGGATGATTGAAGCGCTCTCCGGCGGGAACGGCGCGGCGCGCAGCCCTTCCGGCACCTGCGCCGGGTCGAGCCACTGCTGCGCGGCGGGCTGGTAAAAGATGCGAATCGTCAGCGGCCATTCCAACTCGCGCAGCGGCACCTGGCCATTCAGCGGCGAGGCGGCGGGCGGCGGATAGGGCATAAACAGCACGAACTGCCCGCGCCCGTCCGCGACGGTGACGAAGGGTTGATCGCTTCCCGGCGCGCTGGCCGTCACCAGTGCCCAGGCGGCGGGTGTCTGCGCGGCCACGTCCCACAATTCCGCGCGGATGATGGCAGCGGCAGGCGGTGGCAGCATTGAAGGTGTCGGGTGCAGCGGTACTTCGATCACCTTCTCTTTTGGCAGGCACATCAGCAGCACTTGCGGCAGGTAGCGCTGCTCATCGTCGGTGATGTAAACCACGAAGTTCGGCTGGCCGTCGCCGTTCTGCCCCGGCAGACACCAGTCCGAGGCTGGTCGTTCGTCACGCTCGTACTGCTCCAGCCCCGGCAGCGTGCGGTAACCGTAAATGCCGCTGACGGGCGAACGCGCCGCCATGATCGCGGGCGCTCTGCTGCCCACGGGCCAGGCCAGCACGGTCAGGCCACTGTTGATATTGGCCTCGCGCGCCAGATCACGGAAGCGCAGACCGAGCGGAGCACGCCGGACGATGCGTTCGAGCAAGAAGAACTGTGGTTCGGGTTCGCGCATAGTCAATCCTTCACCACGCCAAAGCCCAGGTCGCGTATCAGCACCACACCGTCGCTGCGCGTGTCCAGCTCGGACTCGATGCGCACGACGCGCGCCAGGTAGGGCATCGAAATACGGTAGTCGCCGGGCAGCACGTCCCAGATGCGGAACATCTCCTCGCGCGAAAGCTGCCCATTCAGCACCTCGACCGACTCCTCTTCGGTGAAGATGCCGCTGCCGAAGGTGTTCAACAGCCCGGAGCCGAGCAGCGGGAAGTCTTCCAGGGTCCGCATCATCCAGCCCAGGATTTCCTGTTCCAGCGAGGCCTCGCGTGCCCAGGGCGTCAGGATGAAGTGCAGATCGAGCGGCAGTTCCGGGCGTCTGCGCCGTCCATCCGGGCGCAGCTTGCCGGGGGGCGTGCGCTGCACCGCGTTGATGGTCACGTCGTAGAGGAACAGTGAAACGCCCGTCGTCATCGGGTTGGTGAAGTTGTCCGTGCGGTAGACCTGGAAGGTCAGCGGCGCGTCGTTGAACAACTCCGGTCGCCATGACTGGCGCAGGACGCTCACAATCGCCTCACAGGTAGCGGCAATCGCCCGGTAGGTCGCCATGCTGTGTTACCCCACCGTTCCCGGCGGCTGTGTCGGCGGCGTGCCAGTAGGAGGTGTTGGCGTCGGCGCAGGCACGGCCTGTACGCTCAGGGTCACATTTCCGCCGCCACCATCGCTGTCCTTCTTTTCAGCCGTCCCAGAGGGCGCTTTAGGCTGGGTGGAAGTCCGCAGGTTGACCAGCTTGTTGAGCATGTCGAACCAGAACGGCGCGCCCAGCGAGATGGCGATGGCTGTCAGCAGCCAGCCGATGATGCGCGTGATTTGCAGCGTTGGGTTGCAGGGGAATGCGCGCGGGTCGAGCAGTTGAGTTTGTTCACCCTCTACCAACTGTTCGGCGCTGCTGTTCTGCACGAGTTCGACTTTCGTGCAGTCCGGGAAGGCGGGAGATGCCCAGCCGATCACCTGGAACAGATCGCTGAACTCCGATTGCAGCCCGGCGATGAAATTCACGGTGCCCTCGACATCCGGCGTGCGTTCCGGGTCGCCCGTCGGCACTTGCGGCAGCCCGTCCTGGAGCGCGCGTTCGGCGCTGGCGACGAGCACCTGACGTGTGTTCGCATCGGCGTTCAGGCGGTTGAACAGGAAGATGCTGTCAGCGTTGGCGACGAGTGCCACGACCAGCGAGATCAGCAGCGTAACGATCTGGATGCGCCGCTTGTACCACCCACTGATACGGCTCATGGTGTCGTTGAACCAGTTCTCCACCAACAGCCGGGCTTCATAGATGTCTGTCGCCGTGTCGAACAGTACGTTCAACTGCTTGCGGACATCATCACTGAGCAGCGGGTTATCTTTCAGATCGCGCACCAGCGCTTCCATGTCGGTCAGCGTCTTGAACTGCGGGCTGTTCGGGCCGTTGCGAATCAGGTCAAATAACACCATCACGAACGAGTGCGATGGAATATACGAGGGCATCCGGCGGTTGAGCGAGAAGCCCTGCCAGGCCAGGCTCTTGATCAGCGGGTGCTCGTAGAACTGCTTGGTTAGCCCCGTGTCGTTTACATCGGCCAGGATCGTCTGAATGCCGCGCCGCAAATTGCTGGAGCGCAGGGCGAATATCTGCGAGATCAACTCGGTGAGCGAGGTCACGATCAGGCTCAGGATCATGTAGAGGAACGCCAGGCCGATTGCGACTTCGAGTATGGTTGAACCGAACATAGACTATCCCTTTCCTGATGGCGGGCTGTCCACACAACGTTTACCGCGTGTGCGGACAGCCGCGCGTAAATCAGCCTTGGCAGTTGCCTGTCACGGTGAAGCGGATGATCGTGGTGCGACCGGGGTCGCCCGCCGCCGCGCGCTGTGTGTACGGCGTGATCTCGACGAAATGATCGGCGCGATCCGTCAGGTTGATCGGACGGTAGCGGCCATCAACCTCGTTGCCATTCAGCGCGTAGGGTAGATCGTTCTCGATCTTGAACGTGTTGTTGTCCAGGTTGAAGCGCACGCTGCCCACGCGGTTCGGCACGGTATCGGCGCGCCCACTCAGTCCGCAGGGATACTGCGATAGGTCAATGAACATCCCGTTGGTCAGCTCGAACAGGTCATTGCCGTTCAGATCAACGACCATCAGCCGCTCGATATAGATGGCAGCGACGACCTGGCTGCGCGTCTCCAGGATGGCGCTGCTGCCATCTGCGCGGCGCTCGTCCAGGTAGCGGGCGATCACCGTCTGGCGCGGGCGCACATCCAGCACGCCGTCGTTATCGGCGGGGCTGCCCGTGTCCGCGCGGGTCGCCAACGTCCCCTGGAACAGCCCGGTGTTCGCGCTGTTCTCGGTCAACGTGAGCATTTCCTGCTCGCCGCCCGTCTTGCTGATGCTGACGCTGATCGTCTCGACGCT
Source organism: Anaerolineae bacterium (assembly GCA_016788625.1). Classification (GTDB taxonomy): domain Bacteria; phylum Chloroflexota; class Anaerolineae; order Aggregatilineales; family Phototrophicaceae; genus CFX2. The sequence continues at coordinate 1,256 of JAEUQX010000061.1, read as the reverse complement.
CCCGGCGTCCTTATTCTGATCAGCATCCTGCACGATGATCACCAGCGACTCGCCCGCCATCACCTCTTGCGGCGTCATGCTCAGCGAGCCATCGCTGGCTGGCAGCGGTGTTGGCGTCGGCGTCAGGGTCGCTGTCGCGGTTGGTGTGCTGGTCGGCGTGTCCGTCGGTGTGCTGGTTGGCGTATGAGTCGGCGTATGGGTTGGCGTGTTGGTCGGTGTATCCGTCGGCGTTGGCGTATGAGTCGGCGTGTTGGTTGGCGTGTCCGTCGCGGTCGCCGTTGGCGTGTGGGTTGGCGTATAGGTCGCGGTCGGCGTCGGAGTATGTGTCGCGGTGGGCGTGTTGGTCGCCGTCGGTGTATGCGTCGGCGTATGTGTGAAGGTCGCCGTGTTCGTTGGCGTGTTGGTCAGCGTATGCGTCGCGGTTGGCGTATGCGTAGCTGTGTCGGTTGGCGGTACAGTACCCGTCGGCGTATGGGTCGGTGTGTCGGTCGGTGGAACAGTACCCGTCGGTGTATCGGTCGGCGTTGGTGTATGCGTCGGCGTATCCGTTGCTGTAGCCGTGTTCGTCGGCGTATGCGTGAAAGTCGGTGTCTCCGTCGGCGTATTGGTCGCGGTGGGCGTATTGGTCGCCGTCGGGGTATCAGTCGGGGTGTGCGTGAAAGTCGGCGTATCGGTCGGCGTGTTCGTCGGCGTTGGTGTATGCGTCGGTGTATCGGTTGGCGTATTCGTTGGGGTATCGGTCGGTGTGTTGGTCGGCGTATCCGTTGGCGTATTGGTTGGTGTATTGGTCGCTGTGTTGGTTGGCGTCGGTGTCGGCGTCGGGGCGAGCACCTGCACCGTCACCGTAACGGTCGCAGCGCCGCCGTTCGCGCGGTGGTCATCGACGTATGTCGCTGTCAGGCTGTCACCCGCGCCCAGCACGAATGCCCCATCGCCATTTGCGCCCGCGCTGCTACCCAGTTCGGTCGTCACTGCCGCGCTGAAGCTGCCCGTATCGACGCCCGTTTCCTCGAGCGTGAAAGTTTCGCTTTCGCCGTCGCTGCTCACGATGCTGAGCGTGATGCTTTCAGCGACGGAGGCGTCCGTGTTCAGATCAGCGTCATTGACCGTCACCGTCAGCGGGTCGCCAATCACAGCGGGCGTCGGCGCGAATGCCAGCGTGCCATCCGTTCCTGGCACGATCAGCAGCGAGGCCGTGCCCGCATCCTGCGCGCCGTTCGGGTCGTCGTAGGGCGCGCCCGCCAGCATGGTGTAAC
>JAEUQX010000057.1 GCA_016788625.1 Anaerolineae bacterium | reverse complement strand
TGTGGGATAAATACCCTCGCTCAACTCTGTGAACACTCCCGTCTCCAGGTTCAGTGCCATCAGCAGGTAGCCGCGCTCATCACCGGGCACATTGCCGCCCAGCGCCAGGTGTGTCGCATCCGGCGACCATTTCAGTCGCGGTGGGTTGGGCGTGTGCTCGGTCGTCGTGAAGCCGCAGTAAGCCCGCACGACACCTGTCTCGATGTTGAGGATATGTATACGAGCACTGCCCGTGTTGGCTTCCAGATTCGGCCCCAGCATTTCCATGACCCAGAATGCGATCTGCCGGTTGTCTGGCGACCAGCTCAATTCACCGGTGGCGCGCCCATTGATGCGAACCGCGCCGTAAACGCTGCTGAGGTTCGTCCACTGTACCGGCGTGGCATCGCCGCGCGCCTCCACACCCCATATTTCGCCTCCAGCCGTGCTGACGCTGGCGTCGTAGGCCGCCTCTGCCACATAAGCCAACCAGCGACCATCCGGCGACCATGACGAGGCATCGAAGTACGCTTTATCGAGGCCAAGGTCAATATAGCCACCTGTGACCCCTTGCAGATCGCGCGTTTCCAGGTTGACCAGCGCGCGGCGGAAGTCGTCGCCATCCTGCTCGACAAGCAGCGCCCACTGCCCGCCCGGCTGCACCGATACCACCCCCTGCACATTGAGGTACTGGCGGTCAGTACCTGCCTCCGCGCGCAGGTAGGCCGCTTTTCCCGGCGTCCAGACCAAGAGGGTGTCCAGTGACCACCACTCCACATCCGCCGCGTAATCGACCAGTGGGGTGCGCTGTGTGCCGTCCAGCCGCATCTTGCCGTAGCTGTTCGTCAGAATGTCTACGTAGGTAATCCAGCGCGCATCCGGCGAGAGGCGGCAGTTCGAACCGCAAGGCTGCGTTTCGGGCAGCGGGTAACGGCGGTTGCTGTCGATGTTATAGACCCACATACTGCTGCGGTCGAACGCGGTGAGGATAATGCCGCCCGGCGTGAACGTGGCCGAACGCGGTTGAATCGGCGTGCCAGGACAAACTTCGACCAGATTTGCACCCGTCTGCGCCGCTGTACCCCCAGCCAGCAGCAGCCCGATCACCAGCATCCCCAATCCTCGCAGCACACGCAGCATAGACCCATCTTTCACATGTATTTACGACCTGACTGAAAGAATACCACGATTCGCGCCCGGTTAGCGGCTGTCTGATGGCCGCATAATGATGAAGTGTGGTTGGCTTACGAGACCGCCAGCGCCGCCACGCGCCCACCGCTGATCGAGCGTAGCCCAAACGTCACCCAATCACGGCTGTTTCTCGGCATATAATCGATAGCAGGCATCAACACGTTGAATATCATACAGGGATTTGGAAGCACCACATCCCGACTGAATGGGTACAGATGATCAGGGAGGAAGCATGGCGAAGAATCGATGGGTGCTGCTCGTAGGGATACTGGCCGCTGTCATCATGGTCGGTGCGAATACCTGGGCACAGGACCCGGCAGCCATTGACACCATTTATGGGCTGGTGACGGTGGATGAGGCTGAGGTACGCGTCGGGCCAGACTTCGCTTACAATGCGATTGGTCGCATGGTGCGCGATACGTCGGTGGTCATCCTGGGACGTTCTGGCGATTTCTTCAACCGCTGGGACGGTCGGCAGTGGCTCAAGATCGAATTTGGCGACCAACCTGCCTGGATTTATGCGCGGCTCGTCCGCACCAGCGTCGCCTTCAACTCGATCCCGCTGGCTGGCTCACGCCTGCTGCCTCGCGACCGCAATGGCCGCGTGCCAGAGGAATTCGACCTATCCAGTGAGATTTGCACACAGTGGGTCGGCAGCTTCACGCAAAGCGCGGGCGACTTCAACAGCAGCGACCGCATCACCGTCACCTACCCCGGTTTGCAGGGTGCGAACGTCTACAGCGTGATCGCCATTTCACCAACAGGTGACCGCACTCCATTCGACAGCACTACAACTGAGGGTGTCATACTGCTGGAAGACCTGCCCTGGGAGGGCGGCACATATACCTGGCGCGTTGCCCCCTATTGGACGGACAGCGAGCGGCGCTTCGACTGGCAGCAGGTGTGCCTGTTGCAGACAGGCGGCACGTTCGAGAAAGCCTATACCGGGCCATACACGCCCACGCCGCCACCTACACCAGCACAGTAGTACACAAGAGGTCATACCAAGATGGGGGTGACCTGCAAACTCACCCCCCCGCAAGCGCCTCCCGAACCGTCACCGTCCAGGAACGAATGGCATTCCAATCGCGGAAATCGTCGTCGCGCGTGCCAGGCAGATCTTTGCCATCGTAGCGCGCCGCCAGCGTCCAACGATCATCCCAGTTGATCTCTTCCTGTTTCAGTTTCCCCGCGAACACGCCAACATCGCGCACACCAATACGCTTCATCAACGGTTGGTAGACATACTCGTGCTGCGCGTGTTCGAAGCCGCCCGGCTCCAGCACACGAATGCAGGTCATCCAGAAATAGGTAGGCCGCTGAGACAAGGCATCGGCAAAGCGTTCGAGAAACTGCGACGTTTCCGTCAGCCACATCCCGCCATAAATCGGCGACCCGACGAGCACCGCATCGTAGGCCGCGACACTCTCGACAGTTTCCGCCGCCGCAATGGTGACGGCGAAGTCACGTTCGCGCAGGACCTCGCCCATGAACTGCGCCACCTCGGCAGTGGAACCATGCTTCGTGGCATAAGCAATCAGCACACTTTTCATATGAAGGTTTCCTTTACCCGATACTGGCAGGCCAGCTTACAACTGGACGTAGCTGTTCTCCGCCAGGATAAAACGATGGGTCGTGGGCATCCGCTGTGCCACAGTGACCTGCGCGCCATCGGCCAACAGACTGGAGTCGATACGCCCTGGAATGTTGCGGATAACGCAGTTCTTCATAACGATACTGGCCTCGATCTCGCTGCCTTCGACGCGCACGTTATCCCCCAACGAGGTGTACGGGCCAATGTAGCTGTTCTGCACAACCGTATTGTCGCCAATGATCACCGGGCCGCGCACCACGCTGTCGATAATCTGGCTGTTCTGTCCAAGAATGACACGGTGCGAAACTTCAGATTTGCCGATGACGCGGCTGGTGTCATCCAGAGCAGGTGTATAGGGCAGTTCTTCCAGCACCAACTGATTCGCCAGGATGATCGCGTCCGGCTTGCCCGCGTCAATCCACCAGCCCTTGAGTGTATACGAATTCACGCGCCCGCCGTCATTGACCAGCGTCTGAATCGCATCAGTGATTTCCAGCTCATTGCGCCACGACGGCTTGATGCGCGAGATGGCGTCGAAGATGGACGGCTTGAACAGGTAGACGCCCGCGATCGCCAGGTTCGACTTCGGCTCCTTCGGCTTCTCGACCACGCGCTCGATGCTGCCATCGGCGCGGAGTTCTGCGATGCCGAAGCGCGTCGGGTCAGTCACCTCGCCCAGCGCGATGGCCGACTCCGCGCCTGACGAGAGAAAATCGCGAAACAGTGGTTCCATCTTGTCCTGGAAGATGTTGTCCCCCAGGAAGACGCAAAAGGGGTCATTGCCGACGAATGGGCGGCACAGGCTGACCGCGTGCGCCAGGCCGAGCTGTTCTTCCTGAAGAATGTACTCCAGCTTGATGCCCAGGCCAGAACCATCACCAAGCGTCTGCGGGATAGGCGAGTCCAGATCGTTCACGACGATACCGATTTCGTTCAGCCCGGCGCGCGTCAGCACATCGAAGGCATAACCGATCAGTGTTTTGTTAGCAACCGGTACCAGCGCTTTGGGCATGGTCAGCGTGACAGGACGTAAGCGGGTCGCTTTGCCCGCAGCGAGTATTACAGCCTTCATGTTCGCGTACGCCTCCAGGAGATAGCGAAATACAACCAGCATAACAATACAGCGTATTGTACACGCGAACACATCGATTTTCTGCGAATTGTGTGTTTAGGAAATGTAACCTTTCCGCTTGCCTCAGGTCGCGGGCACGGTAATCGTGCAAATCGGGTTGTAGCTCACCCGGTCGCCCTCCATGCGGAACGTACCCGGCACGGCCTCCCACAACACATAGAACTGCCGCTGCCAGCGTTCATCCTCCTGCCCAATTGTCCCGGCAATCAACAGCGGCTGCGTCGCCCTGGCGCGGTAGCGTTCCGTGCCAATCGTGATGTGACCAGGATCGATGATGGCGGCGTCTCGCGCGTCGGGGTAATTGTCCCAGGGCGGCGGCGTGAACTGAATGGTGACACTCTGCCCGGCGCGCAGCGGCCCATTGGTCGTCTGGCACGTTTCGAGCGAAATTCGGTTTGTGCGCGGTACTTCGATATTGGCCGTCACAGGAACTGCGACGCACTCGCCTTCCTCGACCACCTGTGCAGCGGGTATCCAGTTGCTTCCCCGCAGTTGATACCAGGTCGCGCCCTGAGGGTCGGTGGTCTGGAAGATCGGGTCAACGGTAGTACCAGACTGCAGCTCGTTGATCGCCTCGTAGAAACTGCCCGGCCCGGCATACAGCGACACATCGCGGCGCACGAAGCGGCGGCAGGTCGTATCCACAACCGGCGTAACCTCCGCGACAGGCGCGACCTGAGCAGCCAGCGCGGCAGCATAAGCCGCTTGCGCTTCGGCAATCTGCGCGTCCGTCAGCGGCGCGGCCACGCGGATGAATGTGGGCAGGTTCGCCAGCGGCAGCCCCGGCAGCAGGTTGGCCGGATAACCGGTTACCACGCCATTTACTGCCACACTCCCCGCCGGGATATAGACCCCGTCCAGCAGTGCGCCGCCGTCCAGCGCGTAGATCGTCAATTGTCCAGACTCTGCGGTGATAAAGAATGTCCCGGCCAGTTCCAGGCTGCTGCCGTTCAGTGTCACCTTCACAGAGGTATCCACGCTCGGCGTTTGCAGCAGCAGTCCGTCGGTCAGCGCGCCGTCGCACAGCGCCCCGCCCCCGGTCGTCAGCGTCATGATCTCGAACGGGCGATACACGGGTGCATCTGCCGCGACGATGGGCAGCGCATCCAGCCCGTCGCCCGCCACCACATCAGCAGCTACCCAGGCGACCGTGTTGCTGTCGCGCAGCTGCGCCCGCAGCCAGCCCCCATTGTCGGAGCGGCCGTTGACCACGATGCTCTCGTTGACGCCGACACGCGCCAGGATCTCGCCGTCCTCGCGCGGCTGCGCCCGCAGATTGGCCGTGCCAAGCGCAAAGGCTACTCGTTCCACCAAGGGCTGCACACCATTCTCCAGCGTCGCCGTGCCGATCAGCAGCAGCGTCACCTGCCGGGCTTCGGCGCTCGTCAGGTTGGCCTGAAGATTCAGCACAGCAAGCGGAATGATAAACGCTGTACCTTGCAGATCGACATGTTGCAGCGTATTGATGCTGGCGCGCTGTCCTATCTGGCTGAAGCTCTCCAATGCCTGCCCGCCAAATCCCGTCCCGCTCACGAATGCGCTGCCGACACAGGCCTGCTCACGTTCCAGGCCGTAGCAGGTCGAAGCGGCACGGGCGAAGTCCAGCAGGATCGGCGCGGGGCAGACGCTTTGTGCTGCAAGAGGCGCGGTTATACCTATCAGTAGTACAATCAACACAAGTGCCAGTATCTTCATAATCACTGCCATCCCCCAAGATGATCGACATTGTCTTTAAAAACAGTATAAATCCATGTTTCCCGCCGTAGGTTGAGCGTCGGTTTGACGTGGGGGGATGAGCAAGTTTGCAAATTTGCGCTAGACTGATAATCAGAACAGTACCCGTAAGTGCTGGAGATAAAATGCATGACCCGCAAGTGGCTGCTCCTCCTCGTATTGATGGTGGTGTCGGTGGTAAGTGTCGTGTGGGCACAGGGATCTGAGCAATCCCTTTTCGTGCCGCTTCAGCAAATCGGTGAACGCCGACCGCAGGGTATCCGTTATGACCCCGTTTTCGACCGCCTCGCGCTGGTGGATTTGCAGGGGCGTCTAGTGCTGGTGGATGCCGCCAGCTTCCAAACGCAGCACATCCTCTATGACCGTGGCGCCTATAACGCCTACACGTTCAGCCATGACGGGCGCTACCTGGCGCTGGCGCTTGACCGCCGCGTCGAAATCTGGGATACCCAGACCGGGCAACTGAGCGCCATGTTTGAGCCGGATGGCGCGACCCTCGTGCAGGGGCCACTGCTGTTCTCGCCAGATGACACGTGGCTGCTGCTGGATACGGTCGTGCCCGCGCCGCAGGAAACGCGCCGCAGCGAAAATGACACCGAAATCATCCCCTGGCTGTGGGACTTGACCGCCGCGCGCAACGAAGCACCGGAACGGCTGCGCGGAGGTGCAGAAGCCTTCCCGTTCTTCAATTATCGCAATGGCCTGGTCATGTGGGGCAATCTGTTCCTGATCGCCGGGCAGCCCAACCGCCTGCAAGTGATCGACGCCCGAACCAACGACTTCACCGTAATCGCCGACATCCCCGCCAACCGCGCCGAGCAAGACCCGCTGTACGCATGGCGCAGCATCAACAGCGATCTGCTGTATGTCGACCCACGCACCAGCGGCATTGTGCAGGTGGACGCGCAAACCGGGGCATTATTTGAAGTCCCATTGGGGCGCGACCTGAACTTCCGCAACCTGGAAACGATGCAGAACCTGCGCCTGGGCGAAAGCGCCCGCGTCCTGTGCGAACCGAACAGCCTGCGCGAAACGCCGCTGCTCAGCCTGCTGTATGGCGATGACTACATGAGTTATCGTTCATACCAGCCCAGCACGTTCATGCTCATCGACATCCTGACGCCGCTTTCGACAGGCGTCGATCAGCCTGGCCTGCTGCTCTACAACTTCGTCGAAGCGTTCGGGCGCGGTTCGCTCGAACTGATCTACCCACAGGATGTGCAGCAGATGCGCCTCAGCCCGGATGGTTCGCGCCTGATGGTGCGGCGCGCATCCGGGTTACAGCCTGTGGAGATCTATGACCCGAATACCTGCGGCCTGGAGCAAACCCTCTACCCTGCTGAACTGGACGACACAGGAACGCGTCTGTTCAATTATGGCGCGGATGGTCGCGTCATCCTGGTCGATTTTCAGCGCTTTGATGCACGCACAGGCCAACAGATCGCTTTGGAAGATCAATATACTGAGCCATTCGAGGATTATCGATTTAGCGACGACGGCCAACAGCTTTACACGTTTCGCGGTTCAGAACTGCGGATATGGGATGTAGCAACCGGGCAGCTCCTGGGGCGCAGCACATTTGAACTCAACGGCGATGTCCTTAGGCGCTCGCCGGATGGCACGCGCTTCCTCATCCAAAACCAGGATAACTCGATGGTCTTCGAGCAGATTGATCTGCTGGGCGGCGTGCGGCGGCGCATGGAAGTCCCGGTCGGCGCGCTTGGCATTCCGAGACAGATTTACCCCAGCCCGAACTGGCAGCGCATCCTGTTTGTTTACGAACCACTCATACCGTCAGATGCGGAAAGCCTTTACGAGATCGCTGTCTATGATTTTGACCTGGGTCAGATCCTCTATGTCGCCGGGGCTGACATGCCACCCTATGCGTTCGGCTTTGATTGGGTGGACAATGAGCGCATCTTTGTTGCAGGCATCAATTATGACTTTTTCGACCGCCCGTATGGTCTGGACTACCACCCTTCCGGGCTGCCCGCCTGCCTCGTCAACGCTTTCCCGGACGACTACAGCGCGTGGCTGCCTGTCTGGGAAGGGCTGACACTGCGCCTGGGCAGTGCCTCGCTGAATGCGCTGACCGAGCGCGTCTGTGATACGCTGCCCGCCGCCGCAGCGGACTTCATCCCGGCATTGACGCCAACGCCACGCTTCGGCTATCGCAGCGACCCGACACCGATCCCCTTCGTCATTCCCGGCGTGCCGCTCTGCCTTACGCAGAACTTCGCTCGTCAGGCGGTCGATTACGCGGCGCTGTGGCGCAGTATCACCGCAGACCTGGATGCGGCACAAATTGCCCAGCTAGAGGAGATGATCTGCGAAGGGCTGATCTCATCGCCATTTGCAGTAGCCGCCACACCAACTATTGACCCCAACCTGAACGTGGCCGCAACGCCGACGCCCGCCGATAACGTCCCGCAGACCACCGACGTCACGCTGACGGATGACACGCTGTACTACACGATTGACGTGCTGACGGGAAACCGCTTCGCCGGAACGTATTCTCCCGAACAGGTGCGCACGATACTGCCAGATGTTAACCTGCTCTACAACTATTATGTCGACCAGTTCAACGAACCACCCACTAACCCGGTGATCAGCCCAGACGGAACACGCCTCGCTGTCACCGACCGCAACGGGTTCGTCACAATTTACCGTATGACGCGCAGTTACGCTGATCTGCTTCAGGATGTTGCGAACGCCGAAGCGACCCGGCAGGCAGAAGCACCGCGCAGCATCGGTCTGGCGGCCACCGCCACGCAGCCCTTTAGCTATATCGGCGAGGTGCGCCCCACCCTGACACCCACGACCACGCCAACCGCGCCGCCGCTCGCCCAGGCCACACCGTCCGCCGCCACATTCGGCCAGACGACCGATGTTTGCCCCGCGCGCACACTCTACACGCTGGATGCGCCGCCGCCGGACTTCGCTGTGACAGGCCGCCTATTGGCTGCGCCGCCACCTGCCGGGTTCTACAGCACCTGGGTACTCGAACCAGAAACGGGCAGCTTCGTGGCAAATGACAGCCTGCCACGCTGCCAGATCGACGCCAACTGCATCTTCAATCCCGATCAGACCTGGGTTGTCATTCAAGGGGAGTCGGTCGTCGTCTCGCGGCCAGATGGCTCACAGGCCACCACGCTCTTCCGCCCAGAAGAACAGCCGTACTTCCCAATCAGCCTGCAATGGGTGACAAATACCCTGCTGGAATACGACTACCTGGGCTACCTGAACGACGCGCTGGTTGCACAGATCGTCGCCGCGCAGGGCGAAGATGCGCTGCGGCAATATGATGCTGGGCAATATGTCCTGACGCGCACGTTCGATGTAAGCAGCGGGCAGCGCAGCGAACCGTTCATCCGCTTTGACCTGAATATCTCCATCGAAGGGCTACCCACTAGCGTCGTCAGCCGCCAGCCTGGCAATGGGCCGCTGCTGCTGGTGACAACGCCCTACCCGCCCTTTGGCCAGAAGTATTACATCTACGATCTGCGGACGAACGAGTACGACTACTTCGCCCGCGTGGACAACGGCGGCATGGAGGCGATCTGGCACCCAGCGGGGCGTTACCTGTACTACCGCGTTCCCACCCCGTTCAGCTATTTTGTCTATGACGCACAGACCGGCGAACACCATGTTCTCGGCAGCCTGCCCGCTGGCACCTGGTCACGCGATGGCCGCTATAGTGCCAGCTGGTACAGCGCACCTCGCGACGAATTCCAGGCGCGCATCGCTGCCCGCGAACTGCCGTTCAAGCTGCAAATCTGGGACAGTGAGACGGGCACTTTCCGGCGCTACTGCATTCCACAAAGCGGCGTGAACGAAAATACTGGCTCGGATTTCTACTGGTCGCCGGATGGTCGTTACATCGCTTTCACCCTGACGCTGCCGCCAGAGGGAGATGTCTTCCCTATCCCTACACCGGAAGTCGGCATTATCACGCCCTCAGCGACGGTAGGTGCCACGCTTGCGCCGCAAGTGCCAATGGGCACTCCCACGCCGACGGCACCGGGCGCTGAAGTCGCAACACTCGCGCCAGATGGGGCGGAAAGCACGCCAGACCCCTTCGCTCAGCCAGCGGCGCAGGATGCAGCGTTCACCTTCCCGACGGGTACGCCGATCCCGCTCGAAGCGCAATATCAGTATCGCAACCCGCGCACGCTGATCCTCGACACCCAGACGGGCGCGATCACCATCGTCAGCACCGAAGTACAAACCCTGCTGCTGTGGACGGATGATGGAGGTGCGCGATGAAAAACATGTTCATCTTCTGCCTGTTCCTGCTGCTGCTCACGCCCGCTGCTGCCCAGGATGCAGCCCCAGAAGCGACGCCTGATGCGCCGATCTTTGGGCCAACGCCCGTCTACGTCACCACGCAGGATTTTAGCTCGCTGCGCGCCGGCCCTGGCCGCGCCTTCGACCGCCTCAAAGTTGTGCCACCCGTTACCACGCTGCCCGCCTATGGCCGCACCTCGGATACGCAGTGGATACAGGTCGAATACGAGGGCACGCTCGGCTGGATCGCGTCAATACTATTGGTCTGGTCGGGCAACGTCGTCGAACTGCCTGTGGATGGCATCAATCCGCAGCCCTTCATCCGGCGTGCCGCCGCCCTGGCGGAGACCATCCGCGATACGCCGTACTACGCCAGCTTCACCTCAATGGTGCCCGGTTCGGAACTGGGCAGCATACCGGCAGAGACCGTCGTGGAGCTGACCGGGCGCGTGGGTGAGCGCGGCTATATCCGCGTGCAAGCCCGTTATAACGGCCAATTGGTCTGGATTGGCACACAAAACCTGAACGTCTTTGAGGGTAACCTGTTCCGCCTCCTGGACCTCTCGTACCTGTTCAGCTATGGCCGCCTGTTCCTGGATTTGCAGGATAACTACGCCCTGGCGCTGACCAGCTATGACCAGATCGTTGATGTCTGGCAGCGTATTGAACAAGGCAACCAGGTCGCCTGTTCGCCCGCGCCGCTGCTGGTCGAACGCGAGCTGGTAGCGACCGATGTCAACAAAGAGCCAGTTTTTGAAGGGGCAGTACTGGCCTTGAACGACGCCATTGACGACATCAACGAAACCATCAGTGCCTTCGAAGATGCCTGTGCGCCGGGCTTCGTCCTGACACTGGACTACGTGCAAGGACAGCTTGCGACGCTGGCCGAGGCGCAGCGCAGCCTGATCTTTGTCGGCTCGCTGCTCGAACCGCTGCGCGACCGTAACCCGGTCAGTTGACACCGTAACGTGCTGGTCCGAATTCTTTCGCGCTTATCTCAAAGGAGATTGTACCGTGTTGAAGAAATCGCTCATCGTCCTGATCTGCCTCCTGGTCATCAGCGTAGGAATCACTGCCGCCCAGGAAGCCACGCCCGAACCACTGCCCCCGCCGAACTGCCCGGCCTTTGAAGATCAACCTGCCGACATTCGCGCAGGTTACTACATGGGTGAAGGTATCGCCTATCTCGATACCAACCAGCTCAGCAGCGCCGAACTGAGTTTCACCTGCATCATCCGCGTGATTGACCCGGCCTACTATCCCGCATATATGGCGCGCGGCCTTACTTATGTGCGCCTGCGCGATTTCCCACGCGCACAGCAGGACTTCAACTCGGCGCTGGGACGCCAACCGGATTCACTCGCGGCGCTGAATAATCGCGGCGTCGTCTTCGCGCTTCAGTTCGATTACGAACGCGCCGCCGCCGACTTCGAGCGCGTCCTCGACCTGGACAGCGGCTACCTGCGCGCCGTCAACAATCGCGCCATCATCCACACGCTGCTCGGCGAATACGACGCAGCCATCACCCTGTTGGAAGGCCAGATTCAGAACACAGGCATCAGCGGCGTCCTGGAACAGTACCGTGACCCGGATCGCCCCGCCGACGCTGGCCCGATCCTCTTCGACCCGCTGGCCGGACGGCTGTATGCCCTGCTCGGCACGGTCTATTCCGCGCGTGCGCTCGATGATTACCGCGATTACATTGATCTGACGGGCTTCGCCGGCCAGTTCCCGGACGAACGTATCACAGCGGCAGCAGGCGCATTGGAGTCGCGTTTTACCTTTGAACTGCGGCTGGATGACGGAAGCTGGATGCTGCTCGACGAAGCGCTGACGGAATAAGGGGGACTGCCGTGCGTAAGCAATACTCGTGGTTAATCGTCTGCCTGCTGCTCCTGGGCGTGGGCAGACTCTCCGCCCAGACTGGAACGGAAGAATGCCCGCCGCTGCCGATTGGCCTGACGGGCGACCCCTTCACCTACTATGTCGGCGTAGCGGATGCTTATGCCTCGCGCCAGCAGTCCAGCGCCGCCATCGTCGTGTATACCTGCGCGGTTGACACTGCGCCGGACTACGCCCCAGCCTACGCGCGGCGCGGCCTGGCGCACACGGCGCTGGGTAACGACAATGCCGCAGTGGCGGATTTTAATCGGGCAATCGAGCTGGATGAGACACTGCTGGAAGCCTACATTAATCGCGGCATCTTCTACACCCGCGCAGGCAACTATGCCCTGGCAATCGGCGACTTCACACTGGCTGCTACGCTGAATCCGGGCAATACCCGCGCACTGCAAAACCGGGCGATGGTTCACGCCATCGAGGAGAACTTCGACCTGGCGCTGGCCGATCTGGAACAGGCCATCACGCTCGCGCCAGACGACCCCGCACCTTATGCCGCCCGTGCCGCCATCTATTCGGCCTTCGCGCTCCAGGATTACCAGCGCTTCCTCGATGCCAGCGGCAGCCAGCGCGCCCGCCTGCCCGCAGGCACGCCCAGTGAGGTGCTGTTCCTGGTCGATGAAAGCATCCGCAGCGGCAGCGTGACCGTCTGGCTCGCATTGCAGCGGGCGGGACAATAGTAGCAGGAGCAAACCTTGATGCGCGTATTCATCCTGGCGCTACTCGTGGTCATCCTCATCGCCCTTGGTGCAGCGCCTGCCGCCTCGCAGGAGGGTCGCGGATTGGTGCAGTTTATCGCTGACGGCATCCCGCTAACCCTGCAAGATCATGTCGTGCCGCGCCTGTATCGCCTTGACCCCGTGACAGGCGTACTTGAAGGGGCAGCGCCAGATAACTTCGCGCTGGTGGTCGATGCGGCGTCAACGGCAGAACGGGAACAAACGCTTGTGCTGCGCGAAGATCTGCTGTGGAGCGATGGTCTCGCCGTCAATGCCTACGATGTCGCCTACAGCCTGATCACGGACTCGCAGCCAAGCAGCCGCATTACGGCGCTCGCGATCGTGGACGAACACACGCTGATGCTGGGTTATGCCGCGCCTGATTGTTCAAATGCCGCGCGATCAAACATCTACGTCAGAACCTATCGATCAACATTTCCCCGATTCGAAGCCTTTGCGCGGGAATTCAGCGCTCAGAATCCCGAACTGACACCCATCACAAGCTGGAAAGAAGCGCTGACCGCGGCCCGTCTGCCCTTCGAAGGCCCACAAGAAGCCTACTACCTGAACGGCGGTCTGCAAATTCTGATGCCGGAACGCTCTGGCGAAAATGCGCGTCTGCTCAATGATGACTTTGCCGTGCTGATGCTCGCAAATCGCTCAGGAATCAGCAGCACACAGCGCTTCCTGAATGGTGACACCAACCTGCTGATTGCCCCGCCCTTTGACCGCCGGGCTGACCTGTTGACGCGCGATGATGCACAGATCTACAACGCGCCGGGGTGGACTACAGATTATCTGGTCTTCAACGTCGCAAGCAGCACCACTCCGCGCAGCGCCTTCACCGCCAAGGGCGAACTGCTCGACCAGGGGCAGAACCCCTTCTTCAGCGACAAACGACTGCGGCAGGCTGTGCAGTTGGCAATTGACGTGGAGTCGATCATCGAAGTGGTCTTCGCGGGACAAGCCACGCCGCTGGCGGGCACGCTGCCGCTGGTCTCGTGGGGCTACAATCCCGCCGTGCAGCCGCCCGCTTACGACCCCGGCGCGGCAGAACGCGTTCTTGATGAAGCGGGTTGGGTCGATACCGATGGTGACGGCATCCGCAACTGCTACCGCTGCACTTCGGCGACCGTTGGCACAACGTTATTTCTGGATTTCGTCGTTGACCCTGACAATGAGCGCAGCCGCGCAGCCGACATGATCAGCACACAGCTGCGGCGTGTAGGTATCGGCGCAAGTCCGGTTGGCAGCGAACCCACCAGCCAGCGCTTCGACCTGTACCTCGGCAGCTTCAACAGCCGGTCTGATTATGCCCTTGATCCCGATCAGTCGGCGCTCTTCACCCGCGCGGGCGATGTCCTCGGCGAAGCGGGCAACATTGGTTCGTATCACAACCCGGCGCTGGAAGACCTGCTCACCCAGGCGCGCACCGTCCCCGGCTGTGATGTGACCGAACGGGCGGCGCTGTATCAGCAGGCACAGGAACTGCTCGCCGAAGATTTACCGATGTGGGCGCTCTACTCACGCCACGACATGTATCTGGCGCGGGGAATTGATGGTTTCGCGCCACAGCCCGGCAACCCCTTCTGGAATTTGATGAACTGGAGGGTCACATCGTGAAATGGCTCATCGGCCTACTCATCCTCCTCGCCCTCGTCACCATCCCCGCGGCCGCGCAGGATGACGGCTTCACCGCGCGTGTTGACGTGACCAGCGCCTTTGCCCGCGCGCTGCCCGCTCTCGACGCCGAAGCGATTGCCTCGGTCTTCGAGGATGAACGCTTGGAAGTGGTCAGCCGCAACCTGGACGGCACCTGGTTCGAGGTGCGCCGCCCGGGACGATTCAACAACTTAGGCTGGATGTTTGGCGAAACGCTCGAATGGGATTTCCAGCCGGAACTGCTGCCGCTCGGCGACCTGACAACCGGTGTGATTGGGCCAACACCACTCACGTCCGCGCCAGATTTCGCTGTCTTCTTGGTCGAGTCTCCTGTCCTGCGCACGCAGCCATTGCGCAACAGCGCGCGCGTGCCCGGCGTCAGCATTCCCTTCAGCGTCACCGTGCCCGTGCTGGCGCGCAACCAGGATGGCTCGTGGCTGTTCGTCAACTACCTCGGGCATCAGGGCTGGGTCGTGGCATTCGCCGGTCGTCCGCTGACCAATGTGCTGGATATACCGCAGGCCATTAACCTGCCGCCGCTCGAAAATGTACCCTCTGTGATCATCCCGGTCGAAATCCAGCAGGCGCAGATCGACCGTCTCCGCATATTCATCAACGAGCGACGCGAGTACACCGCCGGGCTGGAGGATTTCTGGTGGCGCGTTTTCCGGGGCGAGATTATGCCCTGTAATACGCCGCCTGAATTGCTCGATTATCCCTATACCGAGAGCGATGTGCGCGAACTGCCAGAGCTACAACGTTATGCGCCGCGCCTGGTCACGGCGATGGATTATGTGCAAACCTCGCAGGGACTGCTGGCGCAATGCGGCGTCGTCTCGCCGGACAATGTCATCGAAGCGCGCGACGGTGCCATTAACGCCCGCATCATCTTCGATGCGACGCTCGAAGCGCTGCAAGCGCTGGAAGAGGATGTGGTGCTGCGCGGACGCTGAACGCGCTATCCCGTCCGAAGTTCCGAAGCAACAAACAAAAACCCCTGGTTTATCTGACCAGGGGTTACTTGTTGTTGTTCGTCACGCTGCGTTGATCAGGCCTTCGCCAGAGTCTTAATGCACTTGGTGCAAAGAGTCTTGCGAACATAGGCCTCGCCGTCCTGAACGCGGACAGTCTGGAGGTTGGGTTTGAATTTGTGGCGCGTGGCGCGCATCGAATGGCTGCGGCGGTTGCCGAACATCGGACCTTTGCCGCAATTTTCGCATTTAGCCATGACTTGCCTCGACTACTGCTATAATTCTCCGAAAGAATATTGTCATGCTACCACAACGTCCTACGCAGAACAAGGGTAGTCGGAGTATTGCAATCACGCACTGACGAGGAGATTAGTTCATGACATCGACAAGTGTTACGGTTTGTGATGGACACTTATTGAAAAGGCTGACCGAAGCCGGGCTGGCATGGCTGGATAACAATCAGGAAAAAGTGAATCAACTGAATGTATTCCCCGTGCCAGATGGCGATACTGGCACAAATATGTTCCTGACGATGCGAAAAGCTTATGAGGAAGTCGCGCATCTGGAAGAAGCGCACGTCGGCAGAATGAGCCGAGCCATCGCCGATGGGGCGCTGATCGGCGCGCGCGGCAATTCCGGCGTGATCCTCTCACAGTGGCTGCGCGGCTTTGCCGAAGCACTGGACAACAAACCCGTGTTCGACGCAGCATTGTTCGCGCAGGCCTGCAAAACCGCGGTCGAACGTGCTTACAAAGGCGTAGTGCAGCCCGTCGAAGGCACGATCCTGACCGTGACTCGCCAGGCGATGGAAGCCGTCACCGAGCGCGCACGTACAGAACCGGATTTGCATCTTCTTTTCGAGGCAAAGGTGCAGGCTGCCTATGACTCGCTGCGACATACACCGGATTTATTGCCCGTGCTGAAGGATGCGGGTGTGGTCGATTCAGGCGGTCAGGGTTGGACGTTCATCATCGAAGGGATGCTGCGCCTGCTGCGTGGCGAAGACATCCACATCCGCTCGGTGCAGGCTGTCACAGTGCAGCAACCCGGTTGGCAGGAAGCACTCGTGCCGGAAGACAGTGAGGGCTACGGCTACGACGTGCAGTTCCTCATGCGCGGCAGCAATATGAATGTGGCTGCGGTGCGCAAAGCTATCTCTGAGATTGGCTGGTCAACGCTGGTCGTGGGTGACGAACGCTTGATCAAGGTGCATGTGCATGTGCATGATCCCGGCGTGCCCATCACCTACGCCATCACGCAGGGCGCGGTGCTGGATGATATTGTCGTGGAGAATATGCAGCTTCAATATCAGGAGTATGTCAATCAGCGCGCAGCTCGCGAGACCGCCGTCGCCCCCATGTCCGTCGAAGGCATCGCCGTGATCACCGTCGCCGCCGGGGATGGGATGCGGCATTTATTCACGCACGAGTTGGGCGCGGCCTATGTCATTCAGGGCGGGCAAACGATGAACCCCAGCACGGAAGATTTCCTGGGGGCAATACAATCGCTGCCCAATAGCGAGATTATACTGCTGCCCAACAACCCCAATGTCGTCATGGCTGCACAGCAAGCTGCGACATTATGCGAAAGCAAGCAGGTGCAGGTCGTGCCCAGCCATTCCGTGCCGCAGGGTGTCGCGGCAATGTTCGAGTATGGCAACCTGCGCGACAGCACTGCCCTGCCCGATCTGGCGCAGCAGATGAAAAACGTTCTCGCGAATGTCGCGACGCTGGAAGTGACGACAGCGACCCGTAGTGTCTCTATGGATGGGGTGGCGGTGCGCGAAGGCCAGTACATCGGCCTGCTCGATGATCGGCTGGTGGTTGCTGGCGAGAGCGTACAGGATGTCATGCGCGCGCTGCTCCACAAAGCCGGGGCGGACAAACGCGAACTGATTACGGTATACTATGGAAGTGGTTTGAATCAGGAAGATGTCGAGGCGTGGGTCGAGGCACTCTCCGGCGATTTTGGGGAACAGGAATTCCAGGTTGTGAACGGCGGTCAACCCCTGTATCCGGTTATCATCAGCGTGGAATAAATGCCAAACGTACAGATTGTCACGGATAGCTGCGCGCACTTCACGACGCCGCATTTCTTGCACCAACAGCCGATCACCGTCGTGCCCAATAAGATCAGCATCGCCGGAAAGACCTACCGCGAAGGGGTAGATCTGACTCCCGACGAGGCTATGCGCCTGATCGCCTACCAGCCATACGCACCATTAGTAACTACCCCGACCGAAGCCGAGTACACCGAGGTCTATCAACGCCTCTCACGAAGCTGTGACGCGATCATCTCGATACACGGCTCGCGCGAAATGTTCTCCAGTTACGATCAGGCGTTGGCCGCGTCGCGACAGTTCAGCGGTCACTGCCCGGTGATGGTGATCGATTCGCAGTCGATGTGCGCCGGACAAGGAATGTTGGTGAAAGTGGCTGTGAAGGCCGTGGAGCAGGAAGCCTCGTTGGACGACATGGTGACGCGCATTCGCGGGGCGATTGAGCGCATCTATTCGGCCTACTACGTCGAAGGTGTGACCTATCTACTGCAGAATAAGATCATGTCGGCCTCTCACACAATCTTGGGGGCGATGTTGGGCGTGAAGCCTTTCCTGGGCATCGAACACGGACGGCTGATCGTGACGGAAAAGGTGCGGACGCGCGCGCAGGCCGTAGACCGTCTGGTTGAATTCGTGCTGGAGTTCACCGACATCGAAGATGCCGTAATCCTGCAGCACAAGTCCTACATGAGCGAACAGACACGCATGGTTCAGGATCGGTTGTCGGTCGAGTTCCCAACACAGTATTTCCCCTACGCCCTTTACGGCCCAACGATGGCTGCCATGATCGGCGCAGATGCCACTGGCGTTGTTGTATTGGAAAAAGAAACGGAAGATTTCGACGATGAGTTCTAAACGTATCCGCTTTGTTACCGACAGCACTTGCGATATTCCGCCTGAGTTCATCAAACGCTGGCAGATCAGCGTGATTCCGGCATTCGTCAATTACGGCGGCAAGAGCTACGCCGATGATGGTATCGAACTGAATCGCGAGGTTTATTACAACCAGATTGCGACGATGGCATCGCACCCCACGACTGCCGCGCCCGCACCCGGACTCGCTGAGAAGATCATCATGCAGGCGGCCGAACAGGCAGACCACCTGATCATGCTGACAGCACCCGCCGCGCTGAGCGGCATCTACAATGCGTTCCGGTTGGGAGCGCTCAACCTGCCGCCGGACCGAGTCACGCTCATCGACAGCGGCTCGCTGAGCATGGGATTGGGTTTCCAGGTCCTGGTCGGCGCACAGACCGCCACCGAGACAGACGACATACAAGAGATCGTCAACACGATCAGCAAGGTGCGCGCCAATGAGCGTGTCTACGCCGTACCAGAGTCGATGGAATTCCTAAGACGCAGCGGGCGCGTCGGATGGGCCGCCGCCAGCGTCGGTTCACTGCTGCAGATCAAACCAGTCGTCGAAGCGCGCGACGGCGCAATCGTCAATATCGCCCGTGTAAGAACGTTTTCGAAGGCAATCGACAAGCTGATCGAATTGGCAGAAGCCGAAGCACCACTCGAACGCCTGGCGATTCTTCACGCGAACAACCCGGAAGATGCCGTCATCATCAAGGAACGTTTAGCATCTATCGTTCCCGCCGAATCCTATATTCTGAATGTCACGCCGACGATTGGCACGCATATCGGGCCAAGAGCG
>JAEUQX010000038.1 GCA_016788625.1 Anaerolineae bacterium | reverse complement strand
TAACGCGAGAGCAGCGGCGGCTTACCACCACGCCAGCGATAGAGCTGTTCGGCAGCACGCGCCAGCAGCATCGCCAGCCCCTCCGGCAGGCGCGACTCGCGGTACTGAATGCCGAGCGCGTCGAGGTAAGGCTTGAAGAAGGCGAAGAAATTCGAGGCTTCGTGATCGGTGATGAAGTAACACTCCCCAGCGAGTGGGCTGTCCAGGCTCAGGCGCTCGACGGCCAGTTTGCAGGCGTGCGCCATATTATCAACGTAGAGGTGATTGAAACGCCCCTGACCATCACCAATGATGGTGTAACGTCCACTCTCAATGGTGCGTGGGATCACGTTCGGAAAACGGTGGCGGTCGCCAGGGCCATACAATCCCGACGAGCGCAGCGAACAGGTCGCCACGCCGTTCACCCCGTTTGCAGCGATCACCGCTTGTTCTGCCAACACCTTGGTTTCGCCATAGTAATCGAGATGCCGCTTCGGATACGGCAGTGTCTCGTCACCATCCACGATGGGCGTGCCATCGAAGACCACATCAACAGAACTGACATATACGAGGCGCGGAACACGAACGGACTGACACGCCTCGATCACGTTGCGCGTGCCCTGCACATTGATGGCGTACATCAGGGGGTCTTTGATGGGTAACTGGTTGACACGCGCGATGGTATGTACGACGGCATCCATCCCGGCGCAGGCACTCCGCACGGCGGCGGCATCTCGGATGTCCGCGACGAGCGAGTCACTTTCATGCCCTGGGGACAGCTCCAGGTCGAGACTCTTGACGACATGACCGTCTTGCTTGAGCGCGCGAATCAGGGCGCTGCCCAGCATCCCCGCGCCGCCCGTGACCAGAATGTGCATGTTGCTGCTTCCGTCGTGTGCGCCAGAAAGAATAAGGGGAGACCGTTTGGCCTCCCCTATCATTCTACTTCAGGAACGACGCCTCGAAAGGCTCGAACTTCTCAAACTTCTTGATCGCATCCGCTAACCCGTCCATCGGCATGACGCCATCCGGCCAGGTAGTGCTGCGCTTCTCCCAGATGACGGGGATGCCATACTCGAAGAAGGCCACGCTGAATTCGTCCAGCGCGGGCAGGTGCGACGCACCCAAGTCCTTGAGCATCTGCGCGTTGGGGTACGAGGGACGCCCGTTATAACCAATCACCTTGCCCTGATGCACCTGATACTTGATCAGGCGGCGCGTATAGAACAGCAGCGTGTTCCAGGGCACCTGGTTGCTGTGCGGCTGCGGGCGGTTGAAAGGTGTGAGCAGCTTGCGCGCGGCCAGCTTGCGGAAGTTCTTGTGGCTGGTATTGCCGCTCAGCCAATGCACTTCCAGGTGCAGGTGGTCGTTGGTCGTTGAACCGGCTGGCGTGCCGCTGACGCCAATCACATCGCCCGCCTTGACCACGTCGAACTCATCCTTCAGGCTGTTGTTGCTCATATGCCCATAAGCCACCAGGATGTTGCTCATCATGCGGCGGCCTTTGCTGTCCTTGAAGCGCTCCGGCAGGAACGGCCAGACCACGATGGTCTTCTCGCGCGGGTTGCCCATGAACGGCCATTTCTTGATGATTACCCCGTCGGAGACGGCCAGCAGCGGCGTACCCGTCTCCACGATGAAGTCATGCCCGTTGTGCATCCCGCCGATGCGGCTGTACCAGTTGCGCCAGTTGCGCGCGGCGAAGGTGTTCGGGCCGAAGCCGTTGACCTGCATATTGACCAGACGATGCTGCGAGCGGACTTCGACAGGCAGGCTGGTGAACGGGTCGGGCAGGCCGAGGTGATCCTGCATCGCCCAGAGCGCGTCGTAAGCCGCCGGAACGGGATACTGGTCAGGGATGGCGTCGATGTAGCGGTCAGTAGTCTGCTTGACCAGCGCCTGCCCCGGCGCGAGCAGCCAGGCCGCCGTGAAACCCTCGCGTCCCTCGTCAGTGCGGACGCGCACGAACTGCTTGCCTTTCTCGCCCTGCGCCATCTTCTCCATGAAGGTTTCCAGCGGTTCCAGCAGCGTGACAGGTTCGTTCATGCGCAGTTTCTCGATCACGTTCTTGTCGGTGCGGTCGAGTTCCGGCGTGCTGCGTACTTTCAGGCCGTCGGTCGTGGAAATCAGCGCCGGGCCAGTATTGGCCGAAGGTGGCACAACTTCGACGACGGGCGGCGTCGGGCTGGGTGTACTGGGGGTCGGTGCGGGTGCGCTGGGCGTCGGCGCAGCGGGCGCAGGTGCAGCGGGCGCAGGTGCAGCGGGTATCGCAGGAGCGGGCGCGGCAGGGGTCGGCGATTCGACCGGGCCGCGCTGGTCAGTGGGCGGCGGCTGCGTGACGACAGCGGTCGGGAACAGTCTATCGAACATGCCCGCGCGCACGCGGATGATGTTCTCGTAGGTCGGCGCGTTGGCCGGGCCGTTATAGAAATTGGCGAACGTCAGGAAGTCGCCGCGTTGCAATGCCTTGATCGCCTCTGACGATTCGGTAGGCCCCTTCACGAAATCGAACAGGCCGAGGAGCTGCGCGTGCGAGCTGCGAGCGAAGGCATCGAACATATGCTGCACGCTCTCATAACCCAGCCGCTTGAAGTTGAAGCCCATTGCTTGCGGCGCGCCCATGCTGATGCTGGAGAGCGCAGCGGTGTCGTTCAGCGCGCGGGCGAAGGCCAGCACCTCCCACTCTTTGGACTGATTGCCGTGAAAGTTCTCCCAGGCAGCGTCCAGGTTGGCGCGGAACTGGTGATTCTTCCAGTTGTTCTTGGGTGAACTGTCATCAAATTTGAAGTGGCGCCTGTAAACGTCGGCGTTCTTCTCGCCCCAGAAGCGCCAGAACAGGTGATTCTCAAAGCGGATGATCATGCGGCCATCAGCGGCGAACGTGCGCCCGCTGCTCTCCGCCACCAGCACGGCTACCAGCGACCCGACAGGCACGTTGAGCGTGTCGGCCAGCTTGTTCATCAGGTTGCCAAAGTTGTTCCATGTGTTCGCCACCGCCAGTTCCGCGCCTTGCAGCCCTTCTGTAGGGATCAGACGGTCGGGAATCAGCGGCACCTCCATCAGTTCCGGTTGGTCGATCAGGTAACCGGAGACGGTGTTCATGGCCTGAATGGTGATGAACTGCGCCGCCGCGAAACCTTCGTGACCCTCGGCGCGAATTTTCAGCCAGTCACCCTGATTTTCGAGAATATCGACTTTCGTACCCATCTTGAGCGTCGTTTTGATGGCAAAACTGGTTCCCGGCCCTTCTCGCAGCCGCAACCCCGCCGAATTGACTTCGCCTTTTGTGCCTGCCACACGCACCTCCATTTAAAAATGTATTGTTATGTAAAGACACATAATGGATTGTACACCGATTTTCCGCGCCGTACACGACGCTGCGCCGATTCGTTGTTGACATGTCCCCGAAAAACCTATACTATTTCACCTATATAGGATTTGTCATATACAAACCAGATGAGATGAGGACTAAGCCAGATGCCTACCGTAATCCCAGGTCGCTTTACCGCCCAGCGCGATGAACCCTTCGTCGTCTTCCTGATCGGTATGCGCATCAACCGCTTCTGGCAGTTCAAAAAGTGGCTGCCCGTCGTCAACGCCATGCCCAAAATGATGCAAGTACTGCTAAGCCAGCCGGAAAGAGGGCTGCTCGGCAGCGAGTCCTTCATGCGCATCTGGCCGCTGGAAATCATCATGATATCGTACTGGCGCTCATTCGATGACCTGGAGCACTTCGCCCGCAGCAAGGATGACCCGCATCTGTCAGCGTGGCAGGACTACCAGCGCAACATCGCCGCGGATGGCACGGCGGGCGTCTGGCACGAGACGTATCTCATCGAACCGGGCAGCTACGAGTGCGTTTACGCCAACATGCCTGTCTTCGGGCTGGCCGCCGCCACAACGCATATCCCCGCCGTCAACCAGCGCGCCAGCGCCCGCCGCCGCCTGCAAGCCGGACATGGTGCCGAGATTGTAGAAATCCGCTCATGAATGCCACGATCATTCCCATCCGGCTGGCCGTCTCGAATGTCTTCGCTGTGCGCGCGGAAAAAACCATCATCGTGGACAGCAGCAACCCCGGCAACGGCCAGCGCATCCTCGACCGGCTGGCGCGGCACGGCATTCAGCCGCGCGATATCTCGCTGATCTTCCTGACGCACGGGCACATGGATCACTTCGGCAGCGCGCCGGAACTGCGGCAGCTCACAGGCGCGCCGATTGCCCTGCACCCCGGCGACGCCGACATGGTGCGCGCGGGTCGCAACCTGGAGATGCAGCCGACAGGCTTGCAGGGACGGCTGCTCGCGCCGTTGTTCCGGCAGCAAATCGCGCCATTCGAGCCGGATATATGGCTGGATGAGGGTTTCGACCTGAGCGCTTATGGCGTCACGGGGCGCATCATCGCAACGCCGGGACACAGCCCTGGTTCGGTATCACTGCTGCTGCCAGACGGGAACGCGCTGGTCGGCGACCTGCTGCGCGGTGGACACCTGGGCGGGGCGCTGCTGCCACACCAGCCCGAATACGCCTATTTCTACGACGACTTCGCACAGATGCAGCGCAGTATCCACGAGTTCATGCGCCTCAAGCCGCGCCGCCTGTATGTTGGGCACGGAGGGCCGCTGGACTCGGATGCGGTCACCCGACGTTTCAACAACCAGTGACCCGCCGCGAAAATCCGCTATACTCTGCGCTCCAGCACGAAAATGGAGAACGGGGGGCGAGCATGTCAGACATCAGTCAAGCGGATGACCGCGCAGGCTGGGAGCTTCTCTTTCGCAGCGGAAACTTCCCACCGCGCTATCAAAGCCAGGCCGCGCCGAATCCGTCGGTCGTCGAGTGGGCCGATGCGTTGCCCCCGGGCAGTTCCATCCTCGATGTGGGCTGCGGCGTCGGGCGGCATCTGCTGTACCTGGGCGCGCGCGGCTTCAGAATGGCAGGCGCAGACATTTCGCCAACCGGTGTGAAAACATCGCAGGAACGCTGCGCGGAACAGCAGATTGCGCTGGATGCGCGCGTGTCCCCGATGACGCTTCTACCCTGGGGAGATAACGTCTTCGATGCGGCGCTATCCACCTCAACGATCCCGCACAATCGCCGTGCAGACATTCTCAGAACGCTTCAGGAAGTGCGCCGCGTCCTCAAACCCGGTGGGCTGTTCCTGGTCGATTTCCTGCACAAGGACACCCTCAATTATCAACGCGCACTCGACCAGGCGGCCAGCGGGCAGCTAACAGAGGTTGAACCGGATACCTTCATCGATGAAAGCCCGACGCTGGATGCGTCGGATGATGCCTTCTTGCCGCATCACTTTTCGGACGAAGCCGAGGTGCGCGACTTACTCGGCTCGTTCGACATCGTGCGCCTGTGGGCAGATCTCAGTGAACGCGCCCCTGATGGCGGGCGGGGACAGCGCGGTTACTGGGTGGCCTGGGCGCGCAAACCACTGAGCAGCTAATACAGCTTGAAGATGAGTCCGCAAGTGTGCTTGGGTGTTGCCATTTTTCAGCAAACATGTTCAAATTACGAACCATATTGGAACGCTGTGCGTGTATATCAATCTGTCTGCTCACAAATGCACGTATTGATAGACGACCGTACAGCGCACCCCAAAGGTCCAATTGGGCAAAGTTATTGCGATAATTTCTGACACAAGGAGCGACATTGTGAGCAAGAATTGGCTTAAACTCACGCTCGTCCTGCTGGTCGTGTTGATGGCGGGAACGATTGCTGCGCAGTCGGATTCGCCGTCGATCGCCGTCAGTGACCAGATCTCGACGGGCACCGTGGTCATCGACAGCGTGTTCAGCGCTGGCCCTGGCTTCGTCGTCGTGCGTAACGATGGCGGACGCGGTTCGCCCGGCCCGGTGTTGGGCAGCGCCGCCGTTCCGGAAGGCCTCAGCGAAAACGTCGCCGTTCAACTGGACCTTGGTCTGGCAACGGGCAAGCTGTTCGCCGCGCTGCACACCGATGATGGTGAAGTTGGCGTGTTCGAGTTTGGTGACGTGCCCGGTGCCGACAGCCCGGTCCTGGTCGATGATGCCCCGGTGAACCAGTTGTTTACCGCGCAGATCATCGAGATGGCTGACCAGGTGGTAGAAGAGAATACCGTCACCGCGTTGACTGTCGTCACCGATGCCCCCGGCTTCCTGGTCATCCACGCGGATGCAGGCGGCACATTCGGCCCCGTCCTGGGCGTCGCGCCGCTGGAAGAGGGTCGTAACCGCCGAGTTGCGGTCGAGATCGCTGAAGAAGGCCGCACCCCGATTCTGTGGCCGATGCTGCATGTCGATACGGGCGTCGTAGGCGAATACGAATTCGGCACGGTTGAAGGTGCCGATGGCCCGGTCGTCGTGAATGGCGAAGTCGCCACCTTCCCGATCACTGCCGCGGAAGTCTCGATCACGGTTAACGATCAGTTCGCCAGCAGCGCTTCGGTCGTCGTCGCGCGCGTTGCCACCGCAGCCCCCGGCTTCGTGGTCATCCGCAATGACGGTGGTCGCGGCACGCCCGGCCCGGTTCTGGGCAGCGTCGCGGTTCCGGCTGGCGTGAGCGAAAATGTTGCCGTCCCGCTCGATCTGGGTCTGGCGACGGGCAAGCTGTTCGCCTCTGTCCACAACGACACGGGTGAAGCCGGACTGTTCGAATTCGGTGATGTGCCAGGCGCAGATGCTCCTGCCACCTTCGCGGGCGAACCTGTGCAGCAGTTGTTCACCGCGCAGATCGTTGTGCTGGATCCGCAGCTCATCAGCGCGGAAGGCACAGTGCAGGCTTCGACCGTCGTCACCGACGCCCCCGGCTTCCTGGTCATCCATGCGGATGCGGGTGGCTCATTCGGCCCGGTTCTGGGCTATGCCCCGCTGGAAGCTGGCCGTAACCGCCGCGTGACCGTCGAACTGGCCGCTGAAGGCCGCACGGGAACGATCTGGCCGATGCTCCACGTTGATACGGGCACGGTTGGCGAGTACGAATTCGGCGCGGTCGAAGGCGCAGACGGCCCGGTCATCATCAATGACCAGGTTGCAGTCTTCTCGTTCGCCGCTTCGTGCGAAGTCACCCCGATTGGTGATCAGGCCGTCAACCTGCGTGATGCCGCCAGCACGGATGGCACGGTTGTGACACTGCTCCAGCCGGGCAGCAGCGCCTCGGTCGTCGCGCAGTCGGGCGACTGGTGGCAGTTGGCCGATGGCAGCTACGTGCGTAAGGATGTCGTCACCGAATCCAGCGTAGATGGCTGCGCCAACGCGCCGGAAGCATAAGCTTCACCTAATCTGATGTAACGAAAAGGCCTGGGGAACATCTCCAGGCCTTTTGTATTTCATCCAAAAGCGAATCTACGATGATGCTTGGTTGACGGCACTGTTGTTCTCAATATTCATTAATGCCGGCACGATTAACCCCACCACGCTAAAGACGATGCAGATCACGCCACCCATCAAGTACCAGCCCTGCACGCCGAAGGTATCCGCAGCAGGACCGGCAATCAACAGCCCCACGGGCGTCATGGCGGCGGCAGCGCTGCCTGTGAGCGAGAACACCCGCCCTTGCAGCGCCGGTTCAACGACAGCCTGCATGATCGCCTGAAGCGAGCCATTCACCAGGGTAGCGCCGATGCCAACCAGGAACATGCCCGCCATCGCCAGCCCGATTGAACCCGACATGCCCATCAGCAGCGAGGCGATGCCGAGCATTCCCAGTCCCAACTGAACGGTCAGAATGCGCCGTTTGAACCCACCCCATACACCGAGGAGAATCCCGCCGCCGATCAGCCCAATCCCGAATAACGTTTGCACCGCTGCCAGATGATCTGGGCCACCGCTGAACTGCTGTTTGATCAGCAGGGGCAGCAGTGCCATAGCCGGGGCGATCAGCAGATTGATGACGAGCGCCATGCCGATGATCAGCATCAAACCCGACCAACCGCGCACATAACGCAAGCCCTCGGTGAAATCGCGCCAAATGGAGTTTTGCTGTGATGACTTATCACCAGCCTGTGCCGGAGGCTGCGGGACGCTGATGAACAGCAGCGGCAGTATGGCAGGCAATGCACTCACCACATCCAGCATCACAATCGTGTCTATCGCCAGCCGGGGGATGAGCAGCGCGCCAATGATGGGCGAAATGATATTGATGACCCCCAGAAGGGTGCTGTTCAACCCGGCTACCCGCGTGAGCTGTTCCGTTGGCACCATCAACGAGGTTGAGGCCTGCATCGCTGCCTGATGAAACGCGCCCATCAACGAGCGGATGAACAAAATCGCCAGGACGTGCCAGATTTGCACCTGACCGCTGAGGAACAGGACTGCCAAAACCAGGGAAGCAGCGGCAGCCAGGCCGTCCGCCACAATCATGACATGCCGCCTGTTGAAGCGGTCAACAAGCGTTCCGGCAAGTGGGCCTAACACGACCTGTGGCAGCAGTCCCATCAGGCTTGCAACTGCAAGGATACTGCCGGAATTGGTAGTGATGGTCAGCCACCAGATCAGCGCGAACTGCACGACAGATGTGCCGAGCAGGGACAGCGACTGCCCGCTCCAGATTGTGAAGAAGCGCGGCTGCCATCGATCTGTACTGTTGGGAATCGCGCGAACGGATGTTGAGTTTGTCATCTGAACCTCCTCTTTAAGCACCTGAACTTTGCTTGTAAAGAGAGGCTACAGCTTGACCTAAGGGCAAGGTCAAGAGGGTTTGCGCGTTGTTGCCACCAATTCGCGAATGATGTCGATCAGCCGCTGCTGTGCCGGGCTGTTGTCTTCATCGGTTAGCTGTTGAACCATCTGTTGGAACATGTTTAGGAACGGTGAAGGCATCGGCAGTGCCTGTTCATCCAGCTTCAGGAAAAGCTGCTGCTGAACAATATCCTCGGCGAGACGGCGTACTTCGGGGTCATCCGGCGAAAGTGCGGTAATCGCCCGATAGCGCTGATTGATGGTCACCAGGTTGTCTATTCGGTCGGAATGCTGGGCCATATCGCGCAGCCATTCCGCCAGTTTCTCACGATAGGAGATCGGCCAATGAAAGGCGTCGAGCAGTGCCCACAAACGGCGTTCACGCTCAATGTCCTCGGTAGGCAGCGTCTTGAGCAGCTCGCTCAAGTTATCCTCAAAAATCTGATAACTCGGCGGGTTGGATGTCGGGCGATTGACTGTCTTGAGAGTGACATCGGATTCCAGCAGGCTATCTACCCGCACCCGCCGTTCCTGCAATTCAGTGATCTGTTGATCAATCTCCTGGCGGACGGCACGCAGCGTATCCCGAAGCAGCGTGTCAGAGTCTTCGGAAGTCAACAGATCCTTGATGCGCTGCAAGGAAAAACCGATCGACTGCAATTGACGAATACGCTGCAACGCCAACAAATCGTCAGCAGAATACAGCCGGTAGCCACCCTCGGAACGTTCAGGTTCGGGCAGCAGTCCCAGCTTGTGATAGTGACGGACTGTTTTGCGGGTGACGCCTAACAGAACGGCAACTTCGCCAATATGCAGCAGGGATCGTTCCATACCTCGTTCTTATCCCCAACGTGATTCGCCTCGCTTCAGTGTAACAACCTGTGCAGGTTTCATCCACCGAGTCGAGGCGAATACTGCTGCCTATTCATGCCCACAGATCTGAACGGGCGTCCTGGGTTGGATTCAGATGCCGAAGTTAGCGCGCGCGCGACCCAGGTGCGAGAGGAACTCGGTGCGCGTCGTTTCGTTTTCGCGGAACGCACCCATCATCGTGCTGGTGGTCATGCTGCTGTCGTGCTTCTCGACGCCGCGCATCATCGAGCACATGTGCTTGCCTTCCAGCACGACGGCCACGCCGCGCGCATCCAGCACTTCGTTGATGAAATTAGCGATTTGGCGCGTCATACGCTCCTGCACCTGCAAGCGATGCGCGAACATGTCGACGATGCGCGGAATCTTCGAGAGACCGATGACCTTGCCGCGCGGGATATAGGCGACATGGGCGTGGCCGATGAACGGCAGCATGTGATGTTCGCACAGGCTGCTGAACTCGATGTCACGCACGATCACCATGTCGTCATATTCGACATCGAAGATCGCGTTGTTGATCAGCTTGGCCGGGTCGGTGCGGTAGCCGTCGAGCATCTCGGTGTACATACGCGCGACGCGGTTGGGGGTGTTCAGCAGCCCTTCGCGCTGTGGATCTTCACCCACGGCCGTCAGGATTTCATGCGTCGCTGCTTCGATTTTGTCCTGGTCAACCGGAGGTAAACCGAGTTCGAAGATCTTCAGAAAATCCTCGGATTGCAGCTTCATGTCCATATCGACCTGTGGGTCATTGTGATAGTATTTGGCGTTGGTGTACATGACTTGTTTACCTTTCCAACTCGGTCAATCATGGCATAGGATACGGGCAGTGCATTAGGCAATCGTTATAGTTCATCAAACGCACCGCAGATGCTTATCGCCCGTTAACGCCGCTGCCGGTACGATTTGCCTGGAGTCTCAACATCCGACTGATTCGTTACAATTCAGGCTGCGCTGTATGCTTCGAGGGTAGAAATGGCAACGATGGATGTGATCGAAATCGACAATCTGCGACTGCGCTGCATCATCGGCTTCAGCCCGCACGAGCGCAAGGACAAGCAGGATGTGATCATCAGCCTGCGAATTCATACAGACATGCGCCGCGCTGGCGTCAGCGATAACCCCGACGATACCTTCAACTACCGCACCGTAACTAAGGCTATCATTGGACACGTTGAAAGCTCCACCTATTACCTGGTCGAAGCGCTGGCCGCCGCGATTGCCCGCATTTGCGTGGTTGATCACGGCGCGCCGTTCGTGCAGGTGCGCGTGCACAAGCCCGGCGCGCTGCGTTTTGCCGACAGCGTAGGCGTGGTGATCGAGAGAACGGCAGATGACTTCACGCAGTAACGTTTATCTTTCGCTCGGCTCAAACATTGACCCACAAAACAATCTGCTACAGGCCGTCGAGCTGCTGCGCACCAAAGTGACGGTCGCGGCCATATCGCCCGTCTTCCGCACAACGCCGCAGGGTTACGCGGATCAGGCCGACTTCCTCAATATGGCGGTGCTCATTCAGACCGATCTATCCCCCATTACGCTCAAACATGATGTGTTG
Organism: Anaerolineae bacterium; assembly: GCA_016788625.1. Classification (GTDB taxonomy): domain Bacteria; phylum Chloroflexota; class Anaerolineae; order Aggregatilineales; family Phototrophicaceae; genus CFX2. The sequence goes on along the minus strand of JAEUQX010000038.1, from coordinate 8,804 downwards.
GATTGGGTTGAGCATAAACTGAAACGCCAGCGCGACCCGAACAACAAGAACGCCCCGCGTACCATCGACCTGGACATTTCGCTGTGGGATAACGCGGTGTTCGAGTACGGGGTACGCTTGTGGCGCGTGCCCGATCCCGATATTCTGCGCTTCGCCCATGTCGCCATTCCGCTGGCCGCCATTGCTCCAAACTACATACACCCTACTGAAAAACGCACCCTGGCGCAAATTGCCGCTGGCTTCCGCGATGCGAAATTTGAACGGGTGCCGCTGCGCTTCGAGGGTTGAACGGTGGCCAATCGCCCTTCAGGTTTCGGCGCAGCGTGGTACAATGCCCTCGCCTGAAGAAGGAGCATGATCCATGTATTTGATTGAGTATGGGCGAATTCTGGTGCGGCGCGGCTGGATTATCCTGCTGCTGGCGGCGCTGGCGGCGGCAGGCGCGTTCCTGATCAGCCGCGGGCAAACCCCGGTATACCGCTCCACCCAAAAAATCTTGATTCAACCCTCGCGCACTGACTTCGGTCTGACCGAAGCGAGCCGCCTCCTGCTGAACAACCTCGTCGCGTACCTGGACAGCACGTTCATCGCCGCCGACATCATCGAGAATCTGCGGCTGGATATGACGCCGAGCGACCTGAAGAGCAAGGTCACGATTGACTCTGACCGTAACAGCCTGCTCGTCCAGATCGATGTCGATATGGAAGACGAAGCGCTGGCCGCACGCGTCGCCCAGGAATGGGGCAATGAGCTGGTGCGCTTCCGTGAACAGGAAAATCAGAAAGTCCGCCGTGAAGACCAGGTTACGGCGCAGTTGCAGGATAACCCGACCATCAGCCTGCTGCGCCCGCGCGCCGGTATCAACGCGCTGGCCGGGGCGGTGCTGGGGCTGCTGATTGGCGGCGTGATCGTCTTCGTGCTGGAATACCTGGAAAGCAGCGTCGTGCGCCGCCGCGACGACCTGGAACGTGCTTTGAATATTCCCGTGCTGGCGGGTATACCCGACGATTTGCAAGGATAAGACATGGCGACTATCGACCTGATTACCCTGACGGATCCGCGTTCGGCAGCCGCCGAAGCCTTTCGCACCCTGCGAACCAATCTGATGTTCAGCAGCGTCGAGAACCCGCTGCATACGCTGGTGGTCTCGTCCGCCGCGCAGCCGGATGGCAAGAGTATCGTGCTGGCGAACCTGGCCGTGACCTTCGCGCAGGCCGGACACAAGACCATCATCGTCGACTGCGACCTGCGCCGCCCGACGCAGCACACGCTTTGGGGAATCCCTAATGAGCGCGGGCTGACGACGATGATGCTGGAAGACGCCACGCTCGCCAACCCACCGCTGGCGCAGTCTCCCGTAGAAAACCTGCACATCCTGCCCGCCGGGCCGCTGCCGCCTAATCCTGCCGATGTGCTGAGCAGCCAGCGCATGAGCGGCGTGATCGGCGTGTTGAAGGCGCGCGCCAACTATGTGCTGTTCGATTCGCCGCCCGTGCTGGCCGCCACCGATGCCGCCCTGCTCGGCTCGACGCTCGATGGCCTGCTGCTGGTGGTACGCGCCGGGCACACACGCCGCGACCACACCGCCCGCGCGCAGCAGACGCTGGAGCGCGTCCACGTCCGCATCGTCGGTGCGGTGCTGAGCAATGCCCCGCGCGAAAACAGCGGCGGCGTATACGGGTAGGCTTAAGACGCAGGCGCTTGCCTCATGGGGCATTCGCCCTGAGAATGATCATAGAATAATGTCCCATTTTTGGGCGTTTGCAGGGTTGACCTGTCATCATGATCAGCAGCACAGCCCACTAGCACATGAACGGAGTATTGTCACGCTATGAAGGGATTGATTCTGAGCGGCGGGAAAGGCACGCGCCTGCGCCCGCTCACCTATACCAACGCCAAGCAGTTGATACCTGTTGCCAACAAGCCGGTGTTGGTACGCGTGATCGAGGCCATCCGCGACGCCGGGGTGAACGAGATCGGCATCGTCATTGGCGAGACCGGGCCGCAGATCAAAGAGGTGATCGGCGACGGCAGCAAGTGGGGCGTCCGCATCGCCTATATCCCCCAGGAGAGTCCCGACGGGCTGGCACACGCGGTCAAGATCTCGCGCGATTTCCTGGGCGACGAACGTTTCGTCATGTTCCTGGGCGATAACGTGATCGAAGGCGGCATCGGCCAACTGATCAGCGATTTCGCTCACAACGACTGGAACAGCCAGATCGTCCTCAAGGAGGTCGAGAACCCTTCATCTTATGGTGTCGCCAAGCTGCGCGCCGACGGCAGCATCGAACAGCTCATCGAAAAGCCCAAGAACCCGCCCAGCAACCTCGCGCTGGTCGGCATTTACATGTTCGACCACCATATCTGGGAAGCTGTCAACAGCATCAGCCCATCCTGGCGCGGCGAGTACGAAATCACCGATGCCATTCAGTGGCTCATCAACGCCGGGCACCGTGTCTACCCGCATGTACACAAGGGCTGGTGGGTCGATACGGGCAAGGCCACCGATATGCTGGAAGCCAACAGCCTGGTGCTGGAAGAACTGACCCCCAGCATCGCGCCGAACGCCGTCATCGAAAACTCGCAGATTGACCGCCGCGTGACCGTCGAAGCAGGCGCGCGCATCATCAACAGCACGGTGCGCGGCCCGACCATCATTGGCGAAAACACCGTGATCGAAAACAGCTACGTTGGCCCGTTCACCAGCATCTACTACAACGTCACGGTGCAAAACTGCGAGATCGAGCGCAGCATCGTACTGGAACACAGCTCGCTCAGCGACCTGGGTGCGCGGTTGCAGGACAGCCTGATCGGGCGTCATGCCACCGTCCACCGCAGCGAAGGCAAACCGATGGCGCTCAAAATAAATATCGGCGACCACAGCAGTCTGTGGGTGGTCTAGGCGTTCCTCATTCACCAGTTTAGCCGTGTAAACAGGGGTGGGCACAGCGCATCGCCGCTCTGTGCCCGCAGTCTGTATACCCCTGTGCCACGCCTATCTCATGTTCGTAAGCTATCCGCAAGGCCTAATGGATTACATCAGAAAGCATGACTCAACCAAACCCGACCCAACCGATTCGATTGATTGCTGTTGATCTGGATAACACCCTGCTCAATAGTCAACACCAGATGAGCGAACGCACCGAGAAAACGCTGAAGGCCGCGGCTGCCGCAGGCGTACACGTCGTCCTGGCGACAGGCAAGACGTACCAGGCTGGCTCGGTCATCTCCCGCAAACTCGGCCTGACTTCGCCCGGCATTTACGTGCAGGGCACAACGGTTTATAACAGCGATGGTTCGCTGCGCAGCCAGTCCACGCTTGAACCGCGCATCGTCCGTCAGGCGCTGACCTTCGCAGAAGATCGCGGTTATGCCATGGCGATCTACACGGGCACGCGCATCCTGGTACGCCAGTTCGATGCCCGCGTCGAAGAACTGACGACCCACTATCACGAGCCATCCCCCGAAGTCGTCGGTTCGCTGCAAAATCTGCTGGACAGTGTGCCCGTCAACAAACTGCTGGCTGTCTATCCCAACGATGCGCGCCGTGTGACAGCGCTGCGCTGGCAGCTCAATATGCAGATCAATGGGGCTGCGCGGCTGATGCAGGCCGGGGTGGACGACATGCTCGAACTGCTGCCCAACGGCGTCTCTAAAGGTTCCGCGCTGAAAACCATCGCCAAAGAGATGGGCATCCCGGCCAGCCAGATCATGGCGATTGGCGACGCCGAGAACGATGTCGAGATGGTGCAGTTTGCCGGGCTGGGCGTGGCCGTTGGCAATGCCTCTGCGCATCTCAAAGAAATCGCCGATGTGGTCGTCGCCAGCAATGATGATGACGGAGTAGCCGAGGCGGTCGAGCGCTATGTGTTGGACGCGCTCAAGCCAGCGGCCGTTGCAGAAGCGCCTAAACCGGAAGAGATGAGTGAGGTTAACAAACCAGCATGAAGAATATCATGGTCACAGGAGGCGCGGGGTTCATCGGCAGCGCCTTCGTCCGCCGCATGATCAACAAGCACCCCGATTGGACGGTGGTGGTCTTCGATAAGATGACCTACGCGGGCAATCTGGACAATCTGCTGCCCGTCGCACAAGCGCCCAACTACCGTTTCGTGCAGGGCGACATTGCCGACCGCGAGGCGGTACGCGGTACGTTCGAGCAGTACGGCATCGATACGGTCGTCAACTTCGCGGCAGAGACGCACGTTGACCGCAGCATCCTCTCGCCCGATTCGTTCATCTTCTCCAACACCGTCGGCGTCTACGTCCTGCTCGATTCGGCGCACAAACATGGCGTCGAGCGCTTCGTGCATGTCTCGACCGACGAGGTATACGGCGACATCGAAGGCGATCACTTCTCGGTCGAGGATGATCCCTTCAAGCCCAACAGCCCGTACTCGGCCAGCAAGGCGGGCGGCGACCTGATGGTACGTTCGTACTTCGTCACCTACGGACTGAACGCGGTCGTCACGCGCGGCAGCAACACCTATGGCCCGTACCAGTACCCGGAAAAGCTGATGCCCTTCTTCATCACTGAGGCGCTGGACGACCGTCCGCTGCCTGTCTATGGCGATGGGATGCAGGTGCGCGACTGGCTGCACGTCGATGATCACGCCGGCGGCGTCGAGGCGGCGCTGCTGCACGGCAAGCCGGGCGAAGCCTATAACATCGCGGGCGAGAATCTCCAGCACAATATTGATGTGATCCGTCTGATGCTCAAGCACCTGCAAAAGCCGGAGTCGCTCATGAAATTCGTGCCCGACCGCGAAGGCCACGACCGCCGCTATGCGATGAACTGCGACAAGCTGAAGGCGCTGGGCTGGACGCGCGAACACAACGACTTCGATGCCGCCGTCGCCAGCACGGTCAAGTGGTACCTGAGCAATGACAACTGGTGGCGCAAGATCAAGACGGGCGAGTACCTGGAGTACTACAAACGCCAGTACGCCGCGCGCCTGGCAGCCGCCCAGAGTACGTCATAGCAGCATTCACACCTTTCTAACCGGATTCAAAACCGCAGTTCTCATGCTGCGGTTTTATTTTATGCTAGACTGTAAATTCAACAGATTTACGTTCTGCACAGACGGACAATACAAGGCCAAGAGTCGCTTGACCACACACAAACCGCCCCTATAGAACGTCAGAGGCGCCAAATTATGAACGTTATGCGACACTGGTTTAAGCCTCCTCACCATGACGATGAATACGACGCTTTCGCCGCGCGCATCCTGCATTACACGCTGTTACTACTCTTGATCATCGCTGTCGTATTCATTTTTCTGGCACGATCACCCACGCAGCTCCTCTTCATCCCAGTATTGATGATTATGCTTGGCATCTGCTATGCATTACTGCATAGGGGACAACTGCGCCGCGCAGGCATGTTATTTGTGAGCAGCCTTTGGATCATCATCACCTTCGCCAGCTTCAGCATCAATGGCATCCGCAACGCCTCGCTCAGCAGTTATGCCATCGTCATCATTTTCGCCGCGGTGTTGTTCAGGGACCGCGCCGTCATCACGATCACGGGCATGAGCATGTTCTCCATAATCATTCTGGTGCTGGGCGAACAACTTCAGATACTGCCGCTGCAAACGACACCCCTGTATAGCACCGACCGTTTTTTTCAACAGGCCGCCTTATTCATCTCAGCAGGCATTCTGCTCTCGGCGTCGGCTCGTGTGACCCGCAACAGCATTGCCCGCGTTCGTAAACACGAAGAGCTGCTCATCGAGCGCAACCGTATACTGGAGATTGAGATTGCCGAGCGTCAGCGCAGCGAGGTCAACCTGAGAATCAGCGAGGCCAGGTACCGTTTGCTGTTCGAAAACATCGCGGTCATGGCGGCTGTGTATGGGCAGGATGGCGAGATCGTGCTGGTCAATAACCTCCAGTCGCAGATGATGGGCAGCACGCCAGAACAATTGCACGGTCGCAACCTGCGCGACGTGCTTGCGCCGGAGGAAGCCGAACGCAGCATTCAGAGCATTACCCAGATTCTAGACCAGGGCAAGAATCGTATCGTGGAAGAAAAGGTGACACTCGCCAACGGACGCGAAGCTCATCACCTGCAGAACATGATGCCACTGCCCCACAGCGGAAGTGCCAGCACGTCGCAGGTGTTGGTGCTGACGACTGACGTGACCGAGAAATATGTGGCGGAACAGCGCGAACGAGAACTGGCGCTATCTCACGAGAAGAACTTGTTCCTCACCGATTTCTTCGGTACCGTGTCGCACGATCTCAAGACCCCACTGACGACCCTGAACACCAGCTTGTATCTCCTAAGCCGTGCGGAGACTGCTGAACAGCGCAACGATCGAATCGCGCGCATGAGCGAGCAGGTCAGGCTCATGGATACCTATATTCAGGACATGCTCACGATTGCCCGCCTGGAGTATCTGCCCAAACTCAACCTTCAGGAACTTGACCTGAAAGCGCTGATTGACGAGGTTGTCGATCTGGTGCACGCGCATATCGAGGTTAAGCAGCAGGTTCTGCGCATTAACCATCAGGCCGATCTGCCCGCCCTGCGGGGCGAGCGCGAACAGATCCTGCGGCTGCTGCTGAACCTGATCGAAAACGCCGTCAATTACACGCCCAGTGGCGGCAGCATCACCGTCAGCACGCGACTGTCCGATGGACAGATCGTACTGGAGGTGCAGGACACAGGCATCGGCATCGAGGCAGAGGCACTGCCGCACATCTTTGAGCGATTCTTCCGCGCCCGCAACGCCAAGGATCATGCGCGCGGCGGCACTGGGCTGGGGCTGGCGATTGTCCATAAGATCGTCGAAACTCATGGCGGCAGTGTTGCGGTGAGCAGCGAATTGGGCAAGGGCAGCACTTTCACGCTGCGCTTCCCGTGCGCGTTGGCGGAAACATGATATATTGATTTTGTGAAACGATAACACCTGATCATGAATCCTAATGCTGCACTGCGGATTATCGGCACAGAATACGCCCAGAATCTGCCCTTTCTGATCGGGCTGATGCTGGCGCAGCACCTGACCGCCTGGCCGCTGATCGGGCTGGTGCTCGCTCTGGGCGCGGCGGGCACTGCGCTGATGATCGCGCTGACCGAACGTATCAAGCTGCAAAAGACAACACCAGAACCTCCAGGTGATCTGGCCGTCAACACCCTGACATTTTTCGTTGGCGGGCTGGTCTACGCCGCATATTACCATCTGGCGCGGAGCGGCATGAGCGAACCGCTGCTGCTCGACATCGTCGTTGGCGCGCTGTTGGGTGTGGGCATCGGACTGGCGCAGGGCGCGGGGCTGGGGGAACGGCGCTTCAGCCGCGCGGAACTGCGTCATCTGATCGGCCTGGCGTTGGCGGGCGTAGCGCTGCTGGCGCTGCTCGGCACGGTGTCCGCCTGGCCGCCGCTGCTGGCTGCCATCGCGCTGTGTGTGCCCATGACGCTGATCATCGTTCGCCTGGATTACTGGCCGCTCCTGATGAAATGACGAGAAAACGATTATGGGCTTCACGGTGACAACCGCAAACCGTATTGATGATATGGACATCGAGGTCTGGGATCAGCTTGGCGCGGGCACGCCCTTCAGCAGTGCGCGCTGGTCACGGCTGGCCGAGCAGATCGTGGAAGACTTCGATGCGCGTTACATCCTGCTGACGCGCGATCGCAAGCCCGTTGGGCGTGCTTCGGTCGCCTTCGAGAAAAACCCCGGTATGTCGATCTCGCAGCCTTTGATGCGCGCCTTCGTCACCCGGTTGCTCAGCCAGTATCCGATGGTCTACTGCCACGCGCCGCCCGCCAACATCGCGCAGATGAGCGGCCTGATCCTGCCGCCCGGTGACGAGGTCGCTGCGCTGCATCTGATTCACGACACGCTCTGGCAGATCGCGGCGGTGCGCCCCAGCTCCTATCTGGTTATGGGGTGGCTGAGCGCGCATGAGCGTCAGTTCATCGAGCAGCTTGAGGGTTACACGCTGCTGCCGGACTCCAATATGGTGCTGGAACTGAGCGCGCCATCCTTCGACAAATTCATCGAGAAGCTGAGCAAATCCGCCCGGCGCAACTTCCGCGACAACAACAAATTCGCCGAGGAGATGAATCTGCGCGTCGAGCGTGCCACACACTATTCGCAGCATTCCGAGCGACTGTGGGAACTGATCAATAACGTCGATGATCATCACAAGAACGTGGGCACAACCCCGTATCATCGTGACGCTTTCGCCACCATCGAGCGCGACTTCGCGGGTCAGCAGACTATGCTGCTGGCCTGGGCCGGAGAGAAGCTGGTGGGCTGCCTGCTGCTGCTGCACGACCAGGGTGTGCTGCGCATCACGCTGATCGGGCGCGACTACGACTACGAGTACGTCTACTTCCAGATTTTCTACGAGATGGTACGCTACGCCATCGAACATGGGCTGCAGCGGATTTACGGCGGCACGGGCGCGGAGCAGTTCAAGCGCAGTCTGGGATTCCAGGATGTGCCCACCTACATCGCCATGACCGCACAGGCACAGCTTCTGCGCTGGCTCGCCACACGTATCCAGCGGCAGTGGAGCAGCTAGGTTCTGTTGATGTTGTCCATTTCCGATACAGTTACAGGCCGGCGGACGCGATGTATCGCGTCCCTACGAATACCAAACGACCGTGTAGGGACGGCATACATGCCGTCCGCCTGACGAAATCGGATGTGCGTTCAATTGTCAACACAACCTAGACGTGGTATACAGATCCCCGTTGCGATGGGGCGGGATGGATTTCGTTCGTGATGTCATTCAAGTATCTATCCAGAAACCTCACCCCCGGCGCAGGGTGCGCACGGCAAGAA
>JAEUQX010000013.1 GCA_016788625.1 Anaerolineae bacterium | reverse complement strand
TTCCCGCTGCCGAATAGCGACATGCAGACCTGGTATTTCCAGGCACAGCGCGGCTTAGCGCCAACAGCCCCAGCAGGCAGCACGGAGCCGGACACCTATCAGGTGGATTTCAGCGCAACCACAGGCAAGACCAATCGCTGGCAGACGCAGATGGCAAGGCCGCTGGTCTATCGTGACCGCGCGCCGCAGGATCGCCGCCTGCTGACCTACACCTCCGCGCCGCTGGAACACGACATCGAAATCACGGGTTATCCGGTTGTCACGCTGCATGTGGCGTCCAGCGAGGAGGACGGCGCGTTCTTCGTCTACCTGGAAGATGTCGATGAGCAGGGCGTGGTGCGCTATATCACGGAAGGTCAACTGCGCGGGATACACCGCAAGCTCGCCGCGACTCCCGCGCCCTACTGGTCTGGTATGCCCTATCGCTCGTTCAGACGGGCAGACGCTGCGCCCCTGCCGCGTGGCGAGAGGGTCGAGCTGACTTTCGGGTTGCAGCCGACCTCCGCCCTGATACGACGGGGACACGCCATTCGGGTGGCGATTGCCGGGGCGGACAGCGAGACGTTCGCGCGTATTCCCGCGCAGGGCGCGCCGACGTGGCAAGTGTTCCGCAGTGCCATCGCAGCGTCCTGCATTCGCCTGCCCATCGTGCGGTGAGCAACCTTCGCACGAACTGATCATGAGCAGGGGTCAACGCTGGCTCAGTCGCGCAGAGTCAGTCAAGCGGGCAGTCCCAGGCGGCCACGTCGTCACCGGACACGCGCAGGGAGATGACGACCGTTCCTTCGCCCCCCAGGATTCCGTGTGTCAGGACAAGCGTGTATTCTCCTGCGGCATCCAGGGGCGCAGCGCTGATCTGGGGATCTAATCCGATTTCATCGTCACTGAAGAGCAGGGGCTGCTGCGCTGGATTCAGCAAGATAAGCAATGGATCAATAGTTTCGGTGCGGGATGGCGCTTCTGAACACACGAGGACGTCAACAACCTGGTTGGCTTCAGCCCGGAATGGCAGGTAGAAAGCATCGTCTGTGTGCATTTCCAGGGTGATTGTCTCGCCTATCTGCAAAGTTCCAGCAGTTGCAGCCGGGGTTCTCGCGCCCTGAACCCATGCCCAGACGTCCGGCATGGCTGAGTCCACATCACCACTGAGGATGTAGGCGTTGGCTCGTTCGCCGTAGGCTTGCGTGACCAAGTCGCTGTTGCCACCTAGCAGCTCTATCGCTTCGGTGAGGGATTCTACGGCTGACTCACTATCTCCAGCCTTGTTATAGCACGCGCCCAACGCAAAGAGCGTCATTCCCCTGGCCTCGTCAGCCGAAACATCAGATTGAATCTCTGCGGCGCGCTCGAAGGATTGGACGGCCTGATCGAAGTCGCGCAGGGTTGGCGATCGACCCGAATAGGTCAGGGTGCAGAAGAACTGCCCCAGGTTGGTCAGCAGGCGCGATTCGCTGTCCGGGTCACTCAGTTTGTCTGGCGTAAACAGGGCGAGCGCCTCTTTGTACGACGCCTCTGCCTGATCATCCTGTCCGGCAGATTCATAGAACTGGGCCAGGTTGTTCAGCGTCACCGCCTGGCCGACCCAATGCTTGATGGCGCGCTGGTCGGCAAGGGCATCCTGATAGTAGGCTTCAACCTGATTGTTGAGCGATTCCGCATCGCCGTATGGCTGAACGGCCTCACAAACCGCTGAATCTGCGGCAGGTGAATTGGCCAAGCACAGACTGCCCCAATCAAAGTAGAGCCGTCCGATGTTGTTGTTGAGCCGGGAAGAATCTGCGAGACGACGTTTTTCCTGTGCAGCATCGGCAGCCACGAATTGTTCAAGAATGTCCTGCGCTTCCTGATACGTCTCTACCGCATCTGCATAGAGTCCTTGCTCTGCCAGCGTCCCGGCCAGATTGATCAACGTTTCGACGCGGCTGAGCGGGTCATCCGCCGCGCTCTGCAGCGCCAGGGCAGCATGATAGTCTTCAACCGCATGTGCCAGGTCTCCAGCGAAATAGTACGCGTTGGCGCGGTTGTAGAAGGCCAGCGCATTGACCGGGTTAAGTTGGATGGCGCAGCTATAGTCGTTGATGGCGTCGTTGTAGCGTTGAAGCTCAGAATAGGTATTTCCTCGCGAAACATAGAGTGCGTCAACCCGAAGATCGCCAGAGAGCTTGGATGACTGCCCCACCTTGCAGGAACTGCTGCCATTGGTGAGCAGGCTGTCGTTCAGGGCATTTGAGAACGCCTGCAGCGAATCCTGCAAGGACTTCGCCAGATAGTACACCTGGCCAGTGGTAAACCATACGACATAGCTGGAACCCGCGCCGCGCACCACCACCGTTTCGAAGTTGTTCACTTCGCCTTTGGGCACGCGCAGAATCGATAAGGTTGCCAGCGAAGGGATATCGCTGGTGTCCACGCGAGGGGTAATCGCATAACGGGTGGTGACGACATCTTCCGCCTTGCGCCCATAAATGACCAGCGTTGCCCGGTAGGTGTCGCTCACGCGCGCGATCTCGGCTCGCACATCGGGATTCAGGGCATGGCCGATAGGGATGACGTAGACCTCATGTGCCTTATGCGTGTTCCCTGTGCCGCTGTTGTTCTGTAATCGCGATGCCGCAATCTCGATCTCTTCGCGGATGTTCTGCTGAAGGGCGTTCTGGTCATCGCCGTTGAAGCGCGCTACGACGACCGCAACATCGTCCAGGTCCGCAATTGGACCTTCTATTGGCGTAGCGGTCGGGAAGGGTGTTCTCGTTGGCGTTGGCGTCGGCGTTGGTGTAAATGTAGCCGTCGGTGTGTAGGTCAGTGTTGCTGTGAGTGTAGGTGTGGGCGAAGCGGGTGCCATGCCGAGCATGTACAGGTAATGATCGCGGGTTGCTTGCGGCAGCAGCCCTATATAGGTTGCTGCGACCGTCAGGAAGGTCGCAACCAAACCAAGCACCGCGAGCATGACCCCTAACCGCCCCGATACTTCTGCTCGCGAAGGCTTCCCAGCAGGTTTGTCGGGGGCTGACGGCGCTTCTTCGCGCGGGATCAGAACCGCGATATCACCCAGCAGGCGAGCGGTCTCGGTTGCGCGGATGCCTTTGGTCAGATCGATGTACTGGTATTTGTTGAGCGGCGAAGGAATGGCATCGACCTTCCGAAGCAGGATGGGGATAATGCGCTTGGCGGCTCGGATTGCTGTTGCCAGTTCCCACCGGCACCATTCTGATTCAATCGACGCGGGCGTGATGACGTACACCAAAGCGTCCGCAGCTTCTATTTCTTCGCGCAGCTTGTCTCGCCATTCTTCTCCCGTGTGGAGTTTTTCATCGAACCAGGGTTCGTGCCCTCCTTGACGAAAAATGGCGACAAGCTGACGAACCTTTCGGATGTCGTCATGCGCGTAACTGATGAACAGACGCAAGATGAACCTGCTTTCGTTTGATTAGCAGCGCGTTTTCCAGACCCACCTTGTGCATCCATAGTAGCTGTACGAAACACATACCCAGTATCCGGGGCACGAGCCCACTGCAACGCCGCTCACAACTTGGCCCGAAGCTTCTTCACCCGTAGCGCCACCGGACGCCACGCTCATTGTCATTTGCTGCATCATGCTGCTCATCTCAGGATTGATCAGTCCCTGCAAGGAGTAGGCTAAACCCAGGTCTTGTAGATAGCGTCCCAGATCAGCCTGCGAGAAATTGGAGTAGGACCACGGACTCTGGGGAATCACCGCGCTGAGACCGAGACCGCTGTCTGTCCAGGCGGCACCACCTTCGTCGCTCGACAGGTAGTTGAGTATCACCTGGACGCCGGGCCTGCCGTCGAAGGCGACGACAAATTGTCCCATTGATTGCAGCGGGACATAGAGCGGAAATGCCGCATAGTCACGGCCATAGCGGTATTCCGGGTAGTTGCCCTGAATAATATCGGCCGCAAATCCGCCGGAGATCGTCATCCAGGCTTGTGGTGCGCTGCCGAATGGGGCGAGGATAGCATCTGAAAAGTCTGCCCCAATATAGCTGTATTCTGCGTACAGGTTGCTGAACTGATTGAACGCGTCCGTGAGTGGATTGGAGTCGATCTCTTCAGGTCTTCCCAGGATGTCGTAGACATATCCCAGGCCTGCGTTGGCGGTGAGCAGATCCTGAACCAGATTGAAACCAGACCACCCGTTTTCACTGAAGCTGAGTGGACGGCGCTCGGATGGCAGATTATCGAGTAATTCGAGGAACTCCCCGTAGCTGGTCGGCACGGGGATACCCCACGCTTCAAATTGCTGTGGGCTGTACCAGACCACCGAACTGACGGGCGTAATGCCGACCCCTAGCGCATAAGAATCGGATTCGGGATCGAATGACCATCCGCCCAAATAGTTGTTCGAGAAGTAATTGTCGGGATTAAGCCCCAGTTCGCCCAGCGGCATCAACGCACCGGAGAAGACCAGGTTCCCGAGCAATGTTGTATCCTGTAAGAGGGCGATGTCAGGCGGCGTACCGGCGGCCACTGCCGTTTGAAGCTGGGTACCGTAATTGCCTGGATCAAACGTTACGACTTCGGCACAGCCTTCTGCAACGGGTGCTAGAACCCCCAAGAGAATGTCGACTTCGGAAGGCTGCCAGGGGAGCCACAGTGTTACGGGGCCATCGCCGCCGAAACAGGACTGTGCATGGAGAGGGACAACGGAAACGGAGAACAGGATAGTGAGTGCCACAAGAAGAGTGCAGCGATAACGAGGATGGCCTGTGGTCATGATGACCTCCTCTATGTTAATAACTGTATTTATTTCGTTTTCATTTTACATCATTTCGCTAGGCGTATCAACAAACTATGAATTAAGGGAATGCGTCATTACATACCGATTGGCTGCAATCATTGACGCAGTCTTGCGGCCCGTAAGTCGCGCAGTGTCCTCTATGCCGTGTATTTCCACCATTTGCGGACGTGACTGCCGCGCCCAGGTCATCCCGGCGCTGACCTGGGTATGAGCTGCATAATCATCGGTCTGCTTCTACACTACCTTCACGGTGTTCGACAGGGTGCCGATGCCCTCGATGGTGATCGTCACGCGGTCGCCTGCCTGGAGCGTGAACTCGCCGGGCGGCACGACGCCCGTACCTGTGAGCAGGAACACGCCGTTGGGGAAGCTGTTGCTGCGCCCCAAGTAGCCGAGCAGTTCACCGATGCGCCGCTTAAGCCGCGCGGTGTGTGTCTCGCCGCTGAACAGGGTTTGGCCGCCGCGCACAATCGCCACGCTGATCGTCGCGGACGGCCACTCACTGGCGGGCAGCAGCACCGCCCACGGGCCGAGCGCGCACGAGGCGTTATACACCTTCGCCTGTGGTAGATAGAGCGGGTTTTCGCCCTCGATGTCGCGGCTGCTCATGTCGTTGCCGACCGTGAAACCGACCGCTTCCATCGCCGGGTTCGCCAGGATGGTCAATTCGGGTTCAGGCACGTTCCAGGTGGCGTCCTGGCGGATGCCGACCTCGCCCAGGTGCCCGATCACGCGCGGGCCGAGCGCTTTGAAGAACAGTTCCGGTCGTTCGGCACGGTACACCCGCGCGTAGATGTCGCCGCCATCAACGGCTTCTTCCTGGCGGGCTTCGCGGCTGCGTTCGTAAGTGACGCCGGATGCCCACACTTCCTGCTGGTCGCAGGGGGGCAGCCAGTGCGGGTAATCGGGACTCGGCGCGTGGTCGAAGTGCGCCAGATCATAACGCTGCGCCCCTTGTGCCGCCGCGCGCAGGTCGTCAATCGCCGCCGTAACGCGCCCCTGACTGCCCGCCAGAAATGCGCTCACGCTGGGAAATTGCGTCGTTACATCGTAAAGCGCACCGTCCAGCACCGCGCCCACGCGCGTCCCGACGCCGGGCAGGTGTATACGGGCAATTGCAATCATGTTCATCATTCATCCCCTTTTAGTCGCGCTTATCCGCGACAGCGTTGTTCAATTCCGCCCACAGCGCCGAGATCTCCGACTGGACACGCGCCAGCACCTCGGCCAGCGGCACGATCACCACGTCTTTGCTCGTGCGGCGCTTCAGTTCCACGCCGCCCTTCTCCAGCGACTTCTTGCTGATCGTCAGCCGCAGTGGGCAGCCGATCAGGTCGGCGTCGTTGAACTTCACGCCGGGACGCTCGTCGCGGTTATCGAACAGCACCTCGATCTTCGCGCGTTTCAGGTCGGCATAAAGCTGCTCGGCTTCGTTCGCCGCGCCTTCCATCAGTCCGACGAGATGCACGGCATAGGGCGCGACGGAGATCGGCCAGCGCAGCCCGTAGTCGTCGTTGTGTGCTTCCGCCACGCAGGCCAGCAGCCGACCGACGCCGATGCCATATGACCCCATCACCACCGGGCGAGTCTGTCCGTCCTTATCCTGGAAGGTACAGCCGAGCGCGTCGCTGTAGCGCGTGCCGAGCTTGAAGATGTTGCCGACCTCGACGCCGCGCACCGCCTTGAGCGGGCTGCCGCACTCTGGGCAGGCGTCTCCTTCGCGCGCTGCCGCGATGTCCGCCACCACATCGGCCTTGTAATCGCGTCCATGATTGACGTTGAGCAGGTGATAACCCGCCTCGTTCGCCCCGGCCACGAGGTTGGGTGTGGATGCTACGGCCTCATCAATGACGACCAGCGCGCCCTTC
>JAEUQX010000715.1 GCA_016788625.1 Anaerolineae bacterium | reverse complement strand
AGTCCGGGGCAGGAATCTGTAGATCCCAACGGGCTTCACCATTCCGCAGCAGGTGCGCGTGCGGCCCCCAATCGTGATAATACGGCCCGGCGGCCTGCCACTCGCCACTGTCGATTTCCACCATCTCAGAGTCGCCACGCGTGCTAAATCCTGGCGGCAGGTCATCTACGATATACTCGTAAAGTGCGGCTTGTGCGCCCTGCAAACGGCGGTAGCCCGGACCCAGCACCACCGCCTGTGGTGCGCGGGAAGCGTTGAGCAGCACAATGCCGTTGTCGAATTCGCGGCGCAGCACATCGGGCGGTCTCTCCGTCAAGCGGACATCATCCAGCCAAACGGTACCGGGCTGTGCGCCAAGCATGAACTGAAGTCGGGAGTTATTCGTGTTGGCATTGGCAGTGAATGTCAGGCGATATTCACGCCACTCGCCATCAATGGAAATGACCTGGTACAACCCGTAGTTCGTCCAGGGCGGGGATCCGCGCATAGCAGCGACTGCCATCTCGCGCGGCGGGTTGCTCTTCGCCCAGAATGTGACATCATAGGTTACGGCTCTTTGAAGCTCACGGCTTTGCTGGCGCAGTTCGGCACGATCCATCACACCCGGCGCGCTGGTCACATCAATACGCGCGGAGACGACGCCCTCAGCAAAGTCCAGCGTATCGCCGGTAAGTGACGCCACATAACCTTCCGAAGCATCCGCCCACAACTCCCAGTCGAGACCGAGTGGCGACTCAAAATTGCCGTTGACGATCCGGTTGTTCAGCTCACGCCCCGTAACATTGATGAACTGCGCCGGGCCAAGTGGATAACCAAGGTCATAATCCAGCTCATCGTACCACCAATCGTTTCCATGCCAGGTATCGCCGATCTCGTGGGCAAAGTAGCCGTCGTGCATCAGGGTGAAAGCCAGGCCGAAGCGCATGTAGGGATAATAATCGCGGGCGAAATCCACTGTACGGGTTGGCATTGTGTCCCAGGGCAGAAAACCATACCCATAACCGATTTGCAGCGGAACAGCCGACTCAACCATCGTTCCGGCAGGAGGGCGTGCGTTCGTCTGCCACGCCTCGTAACGTTCCCACAAGTCGGCAAAAGGAATGCGGCCTTCAATCACATATGGTAGGTCGAAGCCAATGCTGGTTGCGTTGAAGATCGCTGCCATCTCCGGGTCATTGATCTCCTGCGCATGGCCGCTGAGGATGGCGTTGGGCAGCAGTTCCCGCACGCGGCGCAGTTGATGCAGCAAACCTGCGCGCCAGGCAGCGTCAAAGACATCCGGGTCATCGGGTTGACCATCTTGGTTCGCGTCTACCGCGAAATCGTTGCCAAAGATGTCCTCGTCCTGCCACGATTGGGTGGTGAAAACATTGTCGATGAAGATACCGTCGAACATCAGCCCGCTGTCAAGAATCAGTTGATAAGCCATCTGTGCCTGGAATTCAGCCACCTCCGGCCTGGTCATATTGAGGCGGTATGCCCCTGGCCAGACCTCGACGCGGTTGCCGTTCACATCGTAGAGCCAGTACGAATCCGGCACGGCCTCAGTGGCTTCACGTTCTACGGCATTGTAGGAAGTCAGCACGCGCACATCAGGATTTGCCTGCCGCAGGGCGATGATTTCGTTCGGAGACCAGTGTGCGCCCAACCAGAGGTCGATCTTGGCGATTTCATCTGGCGACTTCCCAATGAAGTTTGCTGATCCCCACAGATTGCCGGTGCGCGGGAATGCTGGGTTGACTTGCGAGAGGCTGCGGTAATGCAGCGGCAGGACAACATCAGGGTATGCATCGCAGCGCACATAAACCGTGTTGACCGTATTGGGGTCGGGATCCAGACCCCAGACGCGTGTCTGATGCTGCGTCGCACCTGAACCGGAGTCAAAGGGTGTCATCTGGTCAAAAGCAGCGTCCGTGAGCGCATAGCGGCAGCTTGCAGGAGCCTCTGATGTGATCAACAACACAAATTCGGTTGTGTTCGGCGCGAGCAGCGTGCTGGGTGGCAGCGCCTTGAGCGGCAGCGGAACGGCGGCTTCCTGTGCGTCGAGCGGCAGCCCAACGCTGAAAATGATCAGCAGCGTGATGATTATGATGTAACGCATAGCCTGTCCTCTTTTACAACCTCGATCCGTATCATAATACATTCGGTGCTGCAACATATGACTTCGCTGTGACAAATCGGTAACATGCCAGGCATTGCACAACCCTAACGCTGCTGGGCATAATGACGCCCATATCCATTCATGATACCTGAGTATAGATCACATGCTGCCACCGGATCGCGCGCAAACCTTTGAAAATGCCCCACTGGACGATCTTCTGGGCGTACTGCTGCGGCAGATGCGTCGTCCGCTGGCCGGGCACGGCTTCACGATTAGCGACACGGAAGCGCTGCATCTTGCCGAGGCACGCGCGAAAGGCGACAACCCGGCAGAAACATCCAGTCTGCTCGCAGCGCTGGCGGGCGTGGTGAACGAGAGTCTGGCTGTACTGCGGGGTTTTGGACTGACTTTCGAGCAGTCGCTCGACGCAGATATGGCGGCGATTGGCGGCTGGCAGACGACAGCGGAATTCCTGGAGATCGCCAACGAAAAGAGCAACGCCGAACTACGTATCACGCTGGGCGCGGCTTTGGCGCTGGCCTTCGGTGACGCGCAGTTCAAGGCGCTGCTGACACACCTCGCGGCGGGTAGTTATGGCGATGAAACCGTGATCGCCCGGCGGATGCTGCATTTCGCAGGCGAGGGTTAGGCAGGCACGCGCAGCAGGCTGCCCACAACACAACGTTCAGGCTTCCTTATCATCGCTGGGCGTAGTGGAACGATCAAATGAGACATAAATACGCGCGTTGGCCGAACGTCCCAGATCACGCAGCGATTCAAGTTCAAGCAGCCGCAGCAGCGCCGGATAGCGGGTGAAGGCTTCGGCGGCCTGTTCGCGCTGGCGCAAATCACGGATTTCGGCCTCGGTCTTAACGCGCTGCGTTTCTGCGTCGGCTTCGGCGGCGATGCGCTGCGCTTCTGCCTGTGCCTCACTCTCCAGTCGGCGTGCCTCATTGCGCGCCTGGGCATCAATGCGCTGGACTTCGGCACGGGTGCGCGCCTCAACCAACTGCGCCTCGCTC
>JAEUQX010000714.1 GCA_016788625.1 Anaerolineae bacterium | reverse complement strand
ATGCGTGCTGGAACGAGGGGCGCAGTTTTTCCCTGCAGCAGACAATTGCGTATGCATTAGAAAGTTGAGCCGATCCGAACTCACGCTTTCCGCGAGTAGGTGTGTGGTGAATCGTCAAGGCTGCGAACGTGCCTCGCCTGTCATTCCAGGGTGTGAGCACAGCCCTGGAACATTGGAACGCTGCCGTGGTGCCGGATCATGTGCAGTGTATGTGGCAAATACCTGCGAATGATTGCTGTGGGACTTGCAGGCCGTTTCCCCTTTCTGGCGCTCACCGATATAATAAGCCCTAAATGACGAGCATCACTTTAAGGGCTTGAGCCATGCGACGGATAATTGTTCTGCTCTGCGCGCTGCTGCTCACCGGTACGGTGTCCGCGCAGCAATTCGGCAACTTCAACGATCTGGTCTTCGATACGCGCGCGGATCTCGAACTGCTCGCCAACGGTGCGCTGGGCGAGGGCGCGCGCCCGCAGACGTGGACGTTCAACGTCAACAATGTTACGTCGGCCACTTTCGTTGCCGACCTGTGGTTCGATAACGAACAGTTGGCTGACGGCATCTTTGGCACGGAGCGCCCCCTGTTCTGGATTGGTGCACCCGTGACGAGCAACGCTTTCATCGTCGCGCGCAATATCCGCCACGACCTGGAGATCACCGCCGATCAGGTCTTTGGCGCGAACAACCGCCCGTCTGAGTGGCGCGGGGGGCCGCCGCTCTTCCGCTGCGATCGCGCGCTGATGAATCAGGTTGAAATCCTGCGCAACGCCTTCACGATCAACTTCGCCACGCCGGATACGGCTGTGAATTACTGCCAGACGATCAACGGCGAGGTGCAGAGCCAATCGCTGGCGCAGATTTACACCAACCCGGAGATCGAGGCAGCGCTGCCCGACCTGATCCTGGCGCTGCGCGGCGATCTGGAACGGCTGGCCGACGAGCAGTTAGGGTTAAATGCCCGTCCGCCGGGTTGGTTAGCCAACAAGGACATCACCTCGCCGCGCCTGCTGAGCGACAACTACCTAGACCTGGAGACACTGGCGGACACAGCCCTGGGCGCGGGGATACGTCCCGATGGCTGGCAGGGTGTGCTGCCTGGCGCGCAGATTTTCGCCTATCGCTATCTGCGTTTGAACCTGGAACTGCTGGCGAACGCGCTCGACCGTATCCCGCGCCCGCGCGGCTGGCAGGGCACCAACCCGCTGGAAAGCTGCGATCCTGGCGTGCAGAACCTTGTCTCGCTGGCGATTGTCGCTTACGGCCTCTCGATTGATGCTATTCCGGCGGATGCGGCCTACTGCACGACGGTCGCCCAGGTTGCGAATGCCATCGTCGAGAATCCGCCCCAGCCAGAAGCGGGCGAGGGCGGCGGCGAGGCTGGTGAAGACGACCGTTTCGTGGCCGAGGCGGAGTACGCCTTCACCTACCTGGACTCGGCGGCGACGCAGTATATGGGCATCATGCCCTCTGGCACAACCTTCAAGGCCTGGTATCGCAACTTCGGCGAATCCACGATGATGTTCGTCAGCGGTGACGATTTTGCCGTGTTCATCGACCGCCGCTGGACGACGCTCGACCCGGACATCTTCGTGCGGCTGCCCACGCTGGACGGTGTGAAACCGCTGACCTTCTGCGATGCGACCTGGTGCAACGGCCCCGGCCCGACCCCAACCCCGACGGGTGGTGGCGCGATCCAGGCGCTGTTGAACGCCGAGACGCCGCAGGCTGGCCCGGAAATTGGCGAGGTGCAGCAGAACAAGACCCAGGTTTCGTGGAACAATATCCGCGTCACCTACCTGCTGGACAACGCCACGACGCGCACCGCACAGGTCGCGCTGGAAATCTGCTCGGACACGACGCAGTCCGACTGCGAGCCGGTGCTCTCGATCTTCGACAACGCGACGGGTGCGGAAAAGCCGGTGATTTCGCAGTTCAATGGCCTGAACGTCTACGAGTTCGCCTATGGTTACACCGCCAACCTGCTGATCGAGGGCGCGTCGCGCTTCTCGCCGGATGTGTGGATCAGCGACCCGACCATTCGCGGGTGATGCGGGTTGAAAGCGTGTTTGTGCATATCAGTGTGTGAATGCGTCTACAGAACCTAGCCCCTAAATCCCCTCTCCGAGTTGAGAGGGGATTTCCAGAGGCACGCCTTGCTCCCCTCTCCAAGAGGGGAGGGGGCTGGGGGATGAGGTTAGCAAGTTACATGACCCTTGAGGAAGGCTGATGCGCCGTATCTTCATCAACTACCGCCGCCAGGATACCGAAGGCTACGTTGGTCGCCTGTACGATCACCTCGCCAAACACTTCGAGCGCGAGGCCATCTTCATGGATGTCGACAGCATTCCACCAGGCGCGGATTTCGTCAAAGTGCTGGAGGACGCGGTCGCAGGCTGTGACGTGTTCATCGCCATGATCGGCCCGCACTGGCTGAACGCGACCGACGAACGCGGCGAACGGCGGCTCGACCAGTGGAACGATTTTGTGCGCATCGAGATCGCCAGTGCCTTGCAGCAGGGCAAGTTCATCGTCCCCGTG
>JAEUQX010000674.1 GCA_016788625.1 Anaerolineae bacterium | reverse complement strand
CGCCGCCGTCGCCGCCGCCAACTCCCTCACATGCGCGCGCAGTTCGGCGGGTTCCAGCACCTCGACGCGCGGGCCGAAGCTGAGGATGGTATCGCCCGCGTAGTCCATCGCCTGGAAGTCCACGCAGGCTGTCACCCAGCCATCCGCACCCGTCGCGATGACCTGCTCGACGCGGGCAAAACGCCAGGCCGCCGGGACGCGCTCGATCATGCCGGGGGCGAAACGCAGCAGCGCCGGGTATCGCGGCAGCGCCTGCTGAAACTCGCGCACCGACTGCTGCCAGTACGCCGCGAGGTCGAAGTTTTCCGGGCGTTCGAGCGGCTGCTCGCTGATCTGCGCCGCCTGCACACGCGAGAGGCGGTACGTCCGCAGTTCACCCGCCACCGCCGCGACGAGATACCAGATGCTGCCCTTCGCCACCAACCCTAATGGATCGACGAGCCGCTCGACAACCTCACCATCGTCGCCGCGCCGATACTGAATCGTCAGCCTGCGCCCCTGCCAGAGCGCATCCTGCACGGTGGGCAGGCATGGCGCGGCTTCGTCCCAACGCTTCCAGCCCGCCGCATCGACATAGATCGAGTGGCGCAGATGCTCAGCGCGCTGGCGGCTGACAGCAGGCATGGCCGCCAACAGTTTAAGCAGCGCAGAGTCAGCGGCTTGTTTCAGCCCCAGGTCTTCCAACAGCCGCGCCGACTGCATCAGGTAGAGTGTCTGCATCTCGGTCGCGTTCAGCCCAGTCAGATCTGTACGGTACGGTTCCAGCAGCGCCCAACCGCCGCCCGCGCCGCGCTCCGCAATCACCGGGACGCCCGCCGTACTCAGTGCTTCCATGTCGCGGTGGATCGTGCGCTCGGAGACTTCCAGCCGCCGGGCCAGTTCAGCCGCCGTCATACGCCCATTGGTTTGCAGCAGCAGCAAAATAGAGAGCAGTCTGTCGGCACGCATCACCCACCTCCGAAATATGACAGGACATGTCAAGAATAGCGCGTTATGCTGATCTGCACAGGTTGAAAGACAGGAGGCAGACGATGACTGACACACGAATCCCTACTCGCAGCCGCCCGGACATCCCGAAGGACTATGGCATCCCGGAGACGGAAGCAGGCATGATCGAGTGGGGTTGGGTTGAGGATGAACTGAGGAACGCGCACAACTACTGGCTGGCGACGGTGCGCGCCGATGGCCGCCCGCATACCGTGCCATCGTGGGGCGCGTGGGTCGGTGGCCGGTTCTATTTCGGCGGCGGGCCGAACACACGGCACTCACGCAACCTGGAGGGCAACCCGCATATCAGCATCCACCTGGAGAGCGGCAAGGAAGTTGTGATCGTTGAGGGTATCGCGCAGAAGGTGGAGAACCTCGACCCGGCCATCATGGCACAGATCGAGGGGGATTACGTGATCAAGTACGGCGCGGGTGAAGGCGCGAACTTCGTGGTCATCCCGCGCGTGGCCTTCGCCTGGAAGGAATACCCCACGACGGTGACGCGCTTCAAGTGGGAGTAAGGGCTGGCGAATACGATATGAATTGTGCCAAGCGTATTGTAGCGCCGCGACATGTCGCGTCCCCTGGCACAGATTACCGCACGATTCCATAAGCCGGATGAGAACAGTAGGCGGACACGGCAATGCCGTGTCCACGAGTTATCTTTTATCGCCGCTTTTTCCGTATTACGCGTAACTCATGACCGCTCGATTACTCTTCGAGCGTACTGGTATCGCCTTCGGGCAATCCCATCGCGCGCGCCTTGAGCACACGGCGCATGATTTTGCCGCTGCGGGTCTTGGGCAGCGCACTGACGAACTCGATCTTGGTGGGCACGGCGATGGGGCCAACTTCCTTGCGGATATGATCCTTCAGTTCGTCCACCAGCGCGTCGCTGCCCTGGAAGCCCGCGCGCAGCAGGCAGTAGGCGTAGATGACGTTGCCGCGCACCTCGTCTGGCACGCCAATCACAGCCGATTCAGCCACCGCCGCGTGACTGACCAGTCCGGACTCGACTTCCGCCGTGCCCAGGCGGTAGCCGCTCACTTTGATCACGTCGTCAATGCGTCCGATGATCCAGAAGTAGCCATCCTCATCCTTGCGAGCCGAGTCGCCCGCCAGATACCAGCCCTGCCGGGCGTAGGTGCTGAAGTATTGGCGCACCATGCGGTCGGGGTCGCCGTAGATCGTCCGCAGCATACCCGGCCAGGGGTTCTTGATGACCAGCTTGCCCTCGACGCCGGGCGCACACGTATTGCCATCGTCGTCCACTACATCGGCTATGACGCCGGGGAACGGTCGCGTCGCGCTGCCAGGTTTCAGGCCAACCGACGGCAGCGGCGTGATCATGAAGCCGCCCGTCTCGGTCTGCCACCAGGTATCAATCACCGGGCAGCGTCCGCCGCCGATGATGCTGTGGTACCAACGCCACGCTTCAGGGTTAATCGGCTCGCCGACCGAGCCAAGCAGTCGCAGGCTGCTCAGATTGTGGCGCTTCGGCCAGGCATCGCCAAAGCGCATCAGACCACGAATGGCCGTCGGCGCGGTATAGAGGATGCTGATGCCGTAATTTTCGATCATCTTCCACCAGCGGTTAGGATAGGGGAAGTTCGGCGCGCCCTCATAAACAAAACTCGTTGCGCCCAGGATCAGCGGCGCATAGACAATATAGCTGTGCCCGGTAATCCAGCCCGGATCTGCCGCGCACCACCAGCGGTCTTCATCGCGAATGTCGAAGGCGTATTGCAGCGTGGTTGACGTGTAAACCTGATAACCGCCATGCGTGTGCAGGATACCTTTGGGCTTGCCTGTTGTGCCGCTGGTGTAGAGGATGAACAGCGGGTCTTCGGCATCCATCACCTCGGTTTCGCAGTTCGGGCTGGCGATGGGCAGCGACATCAGATCGTGATACCAGAAGTCGCGCCCGGCCTGCATCGGTACATCCTGTCCGGTGCGCTTGACGACGATGACATGCTCGACGATGGGCGAACGATGCACAGCCTGATCAGCGATCTTCTTCAGCTCGACGATGCTGCCGCGCAGCCAGGCGCCATCGCATGTCACCAGCACCCGGCTCTGCGCGTCCTCGATACGGTCAGCCAGCGCGTGTTCGGAGAAGCCGCCATAGATGACGCTGTGAACCGCGCCAATCTTGGCACAAGCGAGCATAGCGATAATCAGTTCGGGTATGCGCCCCATGTAAATGGTCACGCGGTCGCCCTTCTTGACGCCCATGCTGCGCAGCACGTTGCCGAACTTATTGACCTCCTGCCACAGCCGCCAGTACGAATAGGTCTGCTTGTCGCCCGGCTCGCCTTCCCAGATCAGCGCCAGCTTGTTCTTGCGCCAGGTCTTGATATGGCGGTCAAGCGCATTGAGGGCGATATTGGTCTTGCCACCCACGAACCACTTGTAGAACGGTGCACCGCTCTCGTCCAGCACTTTTTCCCAGCGCTGGTACCACTCCAGCGTCTCGGCGCGCTTGGCCCAAAAGGCTTGCGGGTCGGCGGCGGCCTCGGTGTAGACGGCTTCGTAATCCGACACATGGGACTGGTTGACGATCTCGTCCGAGGGGTAGTACCACTCCTGGGTACTGAGGACGAATTCCTGATCCGACATAATCAAATTGCTCCTCAAGAAAGCTGCATTCGCGCGGGTCTATTGGTGGCGCAATTATAGTGTCAATCGCGCGAC
>JAEUQX010000665.1 GCA_016788625.1 Anaerolineae bacterium | reverse complement strand
CCGCCCCACCCTAACACGTCATAAGCCCAGCGCCCGCCAAGCACCAGACCCAGCGTCAGGAACAGCCAGGCCACTAAGGTCCAGCGCCGCGATACTTTGATCCAGTTGTTGGAAAGATCACCGGATGCCAGTGCCGACATAGCAAACGCGAACGGCACAATGAAGCCCACAAAGCCCAGGTAAAGCATCGGCGGATGGATTGCCATACCGAAATGGCGCAGCAGCGGGTTCAGCCCGTTAGCCGTCTCTGCCAACCGCAGATCATCTGGAGCGACCGCTCCTGCTGGTTCCAGCGCCGCTTCGACCACCTGGCTATCAGCCGGATTGGATGGAATAATCCACCAACGGTTGAATGGGTTTTCAATGAACAGCACCAAGCCTACGAAAAAGGCAACTACAGCCATCATGTAGACAATGGCATAAGGCATCAAGCGACGCTGGCTCTTCCAGTTCAGCAGCACACAAGCAGCGGTGAACGCGCTCATGAGCCACGACCAGAACAGCAGCGAACCGGACTGTGACCCCCAAAGTGCCGTAATTCGATAGAACATCGGCATCGTGGGATTACTGACAGACCAGACGTAGCTGACCTGATACTCCTCCGTCACCAGTGCGACGAGGAGCAAGACAGAAGCAATGGTCAACAGTACAAAATTCAGGAAGACGGCATTGCGGGCACTTAACACCCAGGCTTCATTATGCCGCACCCGTTCGCCATAGAACGCCGCGCCCATCGCATAGATTGCAACCGCCAACGCGCAGAGTGTACTTACAAACCCAACTTCAGCTATCATTACAACCCTCTCAATTATCTAGTATCCAGCATTAACCAGTGGTTTCCGACTGACCGGGCACAGCTTCTTCATAACGACTGGGGCACTTGAGCAGCAGTTCGGTTGCGTAGAATGTACCATCAGCGCCAAGCGTGCCGGTCAGTATCGCTTGTGCTTCATGCTGCAAAAGGTCAGGCTTGACCTGATTTTCAACATGAACCGTCAAACGCGACGCCTGCGGATCATTCACGGCGTTATGCAAGGTTAGCGCTAGATCCGTTGTTTCTGCAGGGATATTAGCAATAGTGAAGTCGAGAATCAAATTGCGGCTGTCGTACTGAATGCTGTCGCCAACAACCGCACCAGAAATACGCACAGCCTTGCCAACATAAGAGGAATCAGCAACGATTTGGTCAACGGTGAGGAAATACTGAGCGCCGCTCATCGTACCAGAAACAATCAAGTAGACGACAGCAGCAATAATCAGCAGACCACCAATGAGGAATTTAATTCTTTCGCTTGAACGTGAGGCGACGCCCGGATGAGCGCCTGTTTTTTGCCAGGCCATATCGGTCATCAGTCATTATCTCCTGTTGTAGCGTGAGTCCAAGTTTAGGTTATCCTATAGAGAGTGTTTTTGCACCCTTCATCCGTTATATGTTTCTGGTGATATGTGTCATAGCTTCCCACTTGGACAGTCAGGTTCCAATCAGAAGCACTTGTGATGCGTGACGCAGAATTGACAGTGGTATCAGATGGCCTGACATTCAGCATACGGGAGCCATCCATTGTGACTTCGTCACCGCTCGAACACAGCCCGTGTTAGTAAGCAGAGGAAATCTATGATCATGAACAATGCTTTACGGGTGCTGATGGTTGATGACTCTGAACCACAGCATATTCTCGTCAAGAGCTTGCTCGCCGCTGCAAAACGTATTCACTTCCAAGTCGAGTCAGCATCAACCTATGCAGCGGGACTAGAGATGATGATTCGCAATCAGCACGATGTTTGCCTGATTGATTATCTGCTGGATGGAGATCGCAACGGCGTCGCGCTAATTGAGGAAGCGCAGCAGCTCGGATGCCAGACTCCTGTGATTCTCTTGACTGGCAAGGGAGATTACGAGATTGATCTGGCTGCCATGCGGGCAGGCGCAGTCGATTATCTGGATAAAACTGACCTGAAACCTTCCGTACTTGAACGCTCCATCCGCTACTCGGTTGAGCAAGCCCGAACCCTGAAAGCGCTGCGCGAAAGCGAGGCGCAGTACCGCGACCTTTTCGAGAATTCCACAGACCTCATTCAGAGCCTGGATTTGCAGGGGCGCTTTCTTTATGTCAATGCACACTGGCATAAGGTGCTGGGCTACACAGAACAAGATCTTGCGACAATGACCCTGCGCGACATACTACCCCCAACCCATACGGATAGTTGTTATGCCGTCATCAACCAGATTGCCAGCGATCAAACCAACCGCAACATTGAAACCATCTTTCTGACCAAAGATGGGCGTGAAATCATCGTCGAAGGCAACATCAGCTGCAAAGTAACCAACAATCAACCATCCGCTCTGCGCTGCATGTTCCGTGACATCACCACTCGAAAGCAGATTGAGGCCGCCGAACATGCTCAGAGACTCTATCTGGAAGGACTACGTGATACAGCCGTAATCCTGAACAGCACCCTGAATCTCAACCGCATCCTGGATCTGGCGCTGCTCAATGTCGCGCGTATCGTGACTTACGAAACAGCAAACATCATGCTGATTGACTCAGGGGTGGCACACGTAGTACGTAGCAAGCGTTTTACGGATGATCATCTGGATGACACCATGCCGGATATTCGACTAATCATTCAGCAGACACCGACACTTGCCAGCATGATCAAAACTGGACAACCTGTCGTCGTCGGCGATGTGCGTGCCTATCCAGGGTGGGTCGATGTGGCGCAAACGCAGTGGATTCGCGCGTATGCCGGAATTCCTCTTCAGAGCGAAGGAGAGATACTGGGCTTTCTGAACCTCAACAGCAGTGTCGTCAACAGTTTCAGCTTTGCCCACACTGAACGCCTCGAAGCATTTTCAAACCAGATTGCTATCGCGGTCCAGAATGCCAAACTCTACCAACAGGCGGAAGAACTAGCAGCATTCAATGAACGACAGCGCCTGGCGCGAGATTTGCACGATGCAGTCAGCCAGACCTTGTTTTCGGCCAGCATGATCGCAGAGACCCTACCACGTATCTGGAACAAGATACCAGCGGCGATCCTGGAGGAGAAACTGAAAGAATTACACGGCCTCAACCGCCGCGCGCTGGCGGAAATGCGAAGCCTGCTGATCGAACTGCGTCCCAAAGCCCTTTTCGAAACCAGCATTCAGGACCTGATTCGTCAGCTTGTTGAGACGTTTGCCAACCGAACCTCAATTCATGTTTCAACAGAGTTGGACGAGACCATCACACTGTCGCATGAAGTAAAAATCGCATTTTACCGCATCGCGCAAGAGAGTCTCAACAACATTCTCAAACATGCACACGCGGATTTGGTACGGGTAACGCTTAAGCTCGATTCACCGACCATCTTCCTGGAGGTGATGGATAATGGACGGGGTTTTGAAGCAGACAAGCCCTCGGCGCGCCATTTCGGCATGGGGATTATGTATGAACGTGCAGCCGGGATTCAGGCAAAGCTCGAAATCACCAGCAAAATTGGCGGCGGCACCCGAGTCAAAATGGCATGGGATATTACTCCATCGAATAGTCCAAATTAGGTCATTTCCTTGATGTACAAATCAGGAAGAGGGGTTTAGAATCAATTGATATGGGGCAACCAATTTTGTTCTGGAATTCAGCCATGAAACTTAGCGCTCGTTACCTGATTGCCATGCTGCTTGCAATCTGCTACCTATTCCCTTCTTTTGTATACGCGCAGGAGGTGCAGAGTGAACTGGCTGCAACGCTGGAAGTCCTTGAGCCTACAGTTGAGGTTCTGCGCACAAACACGGTCAACTGGATCACGGTCAAAGTGGAAGCCATCGTTGGAGTCGGGGACATAATCCGAACCGGTGAAGCCGGGCGGGCGCGTATCACATTCTTCGCAGACGGCACCGATACTGAACTGCTGCCGAATACCGAGTATCGCATCAATCAGTTCGAGGGTTCAGACTCCAGCTTCAAGATATCCGTAGAGCTTCTGGCAGGTGAGACGACGCAACGTCTAAGCCGATTGCTGGATGCGAATGCCCTTTACGAGATCAATACGCCGAGCATGACCTTGACGGCGCGTGGCACAGAGTTTGCCCTGCGTGTTGAGCCAACCGGTCGCTCTGCCATGATTGTTACTGCAGGGGACGTGAACGCGGCCAAATCGGACGCCGAAGCCGGTGTCGCCAGTGGTTTCGGCATTCGTGCCAGCAACCAGACCGGATTGAGCGAAGTCGTTTCGGCAGTATCGTTTGATGAACTCGATGCAGCGCTGGATGGTTGTTCGGCTACTCTCCCCGCTACAGGTGACATCAGCCTGAATGTTCGCTCTGGTCCAACGCTGGACTTCCCCCGTGTTGGCTATATCCAGCCCTCAGAAGTCAGCCTATTGATGGGCATCACCGAGGGTGGGAACTGGTATCGCATTGACTTCGCGGATCATTACGGATGGGTACTGCTTGACCAGGTGTCGATAGACCCAACCTGCGCCGGATTACGCCAATTCCCAGACGACTTTGGCCCAGAGGATAGTAATCTCTACGATTCGACAAGCGGCCCCGGCGTACTCGTCATGCCCGTTACCACACCCGGCAGTTAAACGCGACCCATGACCAATGGTTCGCTTCAATCAACGCGGATTAGCCAGCGGCAAAAGCTTCTACAGGGGCTAGTTGTTGGCGCTTCCGTGAGTGGCCTTTTGTTGCTCATGCTTGCAGGGCAGGTCTTCACGCAGCTACAGCTAGATTTGAGCGATATCTATTTCATTCCAGCGCCATCAACGGGTTCGATCGTCATAGTAGCGTTGGATGATAAGAGCGCGGCAGCTTATGGACGGACTCCAGGAGAATGGTCACGCCGAGTCTATGCCGAGTTAATCGAGCGTCTTAGCCGGGGCAATGCAAGAGTCATTGGCTTCGACCTGCTTTTTGACCTGCCGACCCCTGATGATGATCGCTTTGCCCAGGCCATCCGCGACGCACGGGCAGCCGAATCGCGCACCCGTACCGTCCTTGCAACTGCGGGCGTACAGGATCGAATACAACTGAGTGATAAGGTTACCCTTTTTGACCGGGTGCTCAATCCTCAGCCAGAACTTGTCGAAGCCAGCGAGAATCTGGGTTACGTCAATGGCTTCCCGGATATTGATGGGGTCATCCGCCGTCAACCGTCCCGCATCCAGGTCAATGACGAACGCGGCCTGGCTTTTGGGCTGGCCGTTTACATGGCCTATCTGCGCGTTCCAACTGCGGCGCTGGAACAGCTTATCCAGATACAGGGCAACACACTTCAGCTCACTTCGGAGCGAAATCTGTTTGTCGATGCTGCGGGAATGTGGCAGCAAAACTACTTCGGCCCTCCCGCCACCGTTACAGAAGCAACGTTTCCTATCGTATCCCTCTTCGATGTCGTCAATGATGAGGTTGATCTCAGCATATTTGACGACAAAATCGTCTTGGTTGGACTGATCAACAATACAGGCTCCACCGACAATTACCCCGTACCTTCTTCGGCAACAGGCCAGATGATGAGCGGCGTCGAAATTCACGCCAACGCCATCGAAACCCT
>JAEUQX010000596.1 GCA_016788625.1 Anaerolineae bacterium | reverse complement strand
CGGCATCAACCCCAGCCTGACCATCACCGCGCTGGCCGAATACGCCATGAGCCACATCCCGGACAAGGCCAAAGCGAGCGCGCCGGAACAACTGGGCACGATGGCCTGACGGCAGCGTCTTCGCCCTGTCCGAGGCTCATGCCCCCTACTATAGGTCGTGTAGGGGAGCTATCCATGAATACGAAATATGCCACGAAGGGATGAAAATGAGGCGCAGCAAAGCCTCACCCCTAAATCCCCTCTCCCGCCGGAGAGGGGACTTGGGGAGTCTGTTTCCCCCTCTCCAGGGGATGCGACTACCAGCACCCTGTCAAGCGGACACGTTCGTCAGCATCCCCGATGGGAGAGGGGCTGGGGGTGAGGTTCTGTCAGCGTTACCCATACCACGTCGCTGGAAATAGTGATAGGGCAGCCTATTTTCAAGGGATGATGAGGTGCTTGCGCCGTATATCCTCCCGCTGCCCCAGAGTGAAATGC
Organism: Anaerolineae bacterium; assembly: GCA_016788625.1. Lineage (GTDB taxonomy): Bacteria > Chloroflexota > Anaerolineae > Aggregatilineales > Phototrophicaceae > CFX2. The sequence goes on along the minus strand of JAEUQX010000596.1, from coordinate 10,305 downwards.
CCCCATTCCTCCACCCGGTTTGACAGCACCGCGCTTTCGCATTAATATACAATGAAACAAATGTTCGCAATGAGGGAGGCGTGAGCGTGGATACCAGTTACCGCGAGGACGTGAAGGCGATGGTGGACAGCCTGGTGCTGGGGATGCCCGGCGTCAAGGGCGGCAAGGCATTCGGCTTTCCGGCCTACAAGATCAACGGCAAGGTCTTCGCCTTCGTCGTCACTCACGGCGTGACCATCAAGCTGCCGGAGACGCAGGTGCAGGCGCTGGCTGATGCGCGCGCCGAGTGCAGCATCTTCGGCCCGGAGGAGGGCATTTTGTGGAAGTCATGGCTGCTGATTGACCACGCCGACGCGGCCAGCTTCGCGGATGACATCGAACTCTTCGAGCAGTCGGTGCAGTTCGTGCTCGGTTGAAATTTCCCCTATAATCATCATCGTGATGAAATGGCTTTTAGTCCTTAGCGAATAGTCGTTAGCCATAACGCCAGAAGCCGAGCGCGGTGTTCTCCAACACTCACTGTGCCAGCATCTGGGCGCAAGGCTGATAGCTAATGACTATTGGCTAGCAGCTAAGGAGGACGGGCGTTGAACGACCGCGACGAGTACTACAACGAAGAAGATGAGCCGATTGAAGCCTACTGCGTGCGCTGCCGCGAGACGGTCGAGATGGAGCACCCGCAGCCCGTTTGGACGCGGCGCGGTCTGCCCGCCACACGCGGCGAGTGCCCGGACTGCGGCGGCACGGTCTTTCGCATGGGGCGCACGGCGGCGCACAGCGGCTCGTCCCGCCCCGAAGCCGTCCAGGTTGGTCAGACGGCGCGCGGCAAACTGACGCAGGACACGGCCTACATCAACTATGCCGAGGCCGACGCGGCGATTGCCGAACAGATCGCCGACGATCTGCAAAAGGCGGGTATCGCCGTCTGGCTGCACGAGGAGAACAGCGACGTGCATTGGGCGGGCGGCGTACACCCGGCGCTCAAGGAATGCTCGCGCATGGTTTACCTGCTCTCGCCCGCTGGGTTGACCTCGGCCAGCGTCGAGGCGGCCTGGAAGTTCTTCCGCGAGAAGGGCAAGCGCATCGTCATCGCGCAGATCGAACCTGTTGCCCCGCCCGATCCGATTCGCCGCAGCCCGCGCTTCGACTTCAGCGGCGAATACAAGAGCGCCTTCCGCCAGATGGTGCAGGCGCTGAGCGGGTGAGTACCACCGTCATTCGCATTATTGCATTACATGAGTCAGGTGATGCGCTCAGCCGGATTTCGCTCTGGGCAAAATGACACCGGCGATCTCGCTTATAAGATGAACTGTTCCTGTTCAGAGGAGCACGGTGAGGCGACGTGACGTTGTGTCACCTGGCTGTGGTCTGTGACGCAAGCAATGGCAGCAGCGCGGGCGAGCGGACTGGCAGCGCGAAGTAGAAAGTGCTGCCACTACCCGGTGTGCTTTCGAACCACAAGCGTCCATCATGCGCCTCGGCCAGCCTGCGCGAAATCGACATGCCCAGCCCGGTTCCGCCACCTTTTCGCAGTCCTGTGCTGGTTTGCCGGAAGGGATCAAATACGAAGGGCTGATCTTCCGGGGCAATGCCGGGACCAGTGTCCGTAATGGCGAAGAGGATCTTGTCGCCCAATGATTCAGCACGCAGGGTGATAAGCCCCTGTTCCGTGAATTTGCAGGCGTTGGAGATCATGTTGAGCAGCACCTGATAAATGCGCTGGCGGTCGCCCAGCACGGCTGGCAGAACGCCCACGATGTTGACGCGCAGTTCTACGGGCTTCTCCGCCAACAACGTCTTCGCTGTCGCGGAAATGCTGTCAATGATCGGCTGTAAGTCAATATTGGCCTCGACGAACAACCGCAGCGCGCCTGCTTCGATTTTCGACATATCCAGCACATCGTTGATCAGCCGTAAGAGGTGCACGGCGCTGCTCTCGACCTCATTCATGGCGAAAATCTGTTCGTCATTCACTGGCCCCATGCCCTGGCTGGCGACGAGGCGCGCGAAACTGGTGATGGTGTTCAAGGGAGTACGCAGCTCGTGCGACATGCTCGCCAGGAACGTGGATTTCACCGATTCGGCGCGCTTGTATGCTTCCGCAAGTGCCTCTTGTTCGAGGGCGCGGGTGCGTGCCGCCAGGCGGTCAGCTTCCAGCAGGTCACGCAGGCGCATAGAGAGCAAAATCACCCCGGTCATTGCCAGTGCGATGATGACCGAAATGATCATGTTGTAATTTGCCAGTGGATCACCCAACCGGTGAGGCTGGCTGGCGAACAACAGGTACGTGACTGGTGTATGCAGCGCCATCGTCATCCACATGCCGAAGACCACCGCTGTCCCCAGCAGGCCAGTGAGACGGATGCTCAGAAACAGACTGGCGATCAGGGTACTGGTAGGAGCAATTGCCACATAATTCACGGCGCTGGGGCCGGGCGTGACGATCATCGCGCTGTATCCGAGCAGCGCGACGGTGATCACCAGCAGTACGGCTCCGATACGGTAGCGGCTGGAACGTCCTATGATGTAGCATGGGATAGACAGCACAACGGCAGTCAGGCACGGCAGCGCGAAGATGAATTCGACTGTTGGGTGATCCTCGATCAGAACTTCTGTGGTGACCAGACCGATGAGGTTGGCGACCAGGACGAGCAGGGTGACGGAGAGCAGCAGACGCACACGCCGCCGTGTATCCATTTCCTGGATCGAAGCATGAGGCTCGGTGAGGGATATGAGCACAGATTTGATGAGGGAGAATGCAGAGAAGGATAACATCAGATTGGGTGTGGTATTATGATCAGCATGTTTGCCAATGATTACGATTAGTATAGATCGCAGTCATTGTAACATCTCTTAAGATAGGCCGTCTTCACAACGTATTCGTAAGTCCTTAATTCCATTCGTTCTGGCGCTGCAATGACAGCCTAAGCTACAGGAGTTCAGTGATGTGCCGCAGTATCAAGCCGCTTTACAATTTCGCGCCGCCCGCGACGGACGACGAAATCCGCGCCGCTGCCCTGCAATACGTTCGCAAGATCAGCGGTTTCAGCAAGCCATCACAGGCGAACGCAGCTGCATTCGAGGCCGCCGTTGAAGCCATCAGCGCCGCCTCGCGTGATCTGCTGGCCGCGCTGGAGACGAGTGCAGCGCCCAAGAATCGCGAAGTCGAAGCCGCCAGACAACGTGCCCGCAGCGCTCGACGTTTCTCCGATTCGGCCTGACACCGCCAACAAAAAAACCCTCTCTTAGACGCCGACTGCGGCAGAGAGGGGTTGTAATAGACGAATACGGTGGCTAGACGGCCTTAGCTGCCACCTCCGCCATTGCCGTTCCCGTTGCCATTGCCGCCGGCATTTCCGTTACCGCCGCCGTTTGAATTGCCGCCGCCTGTTCCGCTGCCGTCGCCCTGGCCGTTGTTGCCATCCTTGTTGCCTTGTGAACAACTACTGCCTGGGCAAGGGTCGCAGCTGCTGCCTGGGCAGTCCGCGTTCGGGTCAGCGCCGCTGGACGCGGGGTCACCGCAGCAGGTGTCGCTCCCACCGGGGATGCTGCCGCTGCCAGTGCTGTTCCCATTCTCGCTGCCCGACCAGGTTTCAATTGCCACCTGAATTTCTTCCGGGGTCAGTGGGCTGTGCGGCGTGACAGCGCGGTCGAGCAAACCGAGCGGCAGACCGCGCAGTGCCAGCAGGTCATAGGCCACTGGTTGGCTCGGCGGCCCTATTGGGTGCAAATCTTCATTCAGCGGTACGGTTAGCTGGCTGCCTGCGACGGCTGTACTCGTGACGCCATCAACTTCAACCGTTGCGTGTCCTTCCAGCGTCATCACGGTCAGGTTATGACCCGCCTGTGCCTGGAAGTAGACAGTTGAACCCATGTCGATCTTGACTTCGTTGATCCACAGCCGGATTTCGCCCACGCCTTCCGGCGTCTGAATGAGCAGGCCGTCCTGCGGCATCTCATCGCAGGCAGGTGCATCGCTGCTACTCTGGAAGTAGAAGGCCTGCATTGGTCGGTAACCCGGCTGGGTAGGTTCAGCGACGCGCAGCATGGACAAGTCGCCCTCGCCCTCCAGCAGGGAGGCCAGCACCCAACCAGGTTCGCTCAATTCTGGAGTTTCAACGCGCAGCCAGGAAGTATCCGCAAGCCTTTCGACCGCCGTCACCGTTTGACCGGGTGAGAGCACACCGACCGCGCCTGCCTGGGCATTTGGCAGACGGCGGACGTTGACGAAGCTGTTCACCGCCACGCTGACAGGCAGATCGACAGCATTCTCGACTGCATTATCGAAGGCCACATCACCAAAAGCTACGAGGGTTACATTAGCGTTATTATTGGCGGGCAGATTGGCCTGCAACCGCAGCAGCGCCACACCCCACGAACCACTCTCCAGTTCGAGCGGAGACAGGCGCAGTGTGCCAATGGTATCTACTTCGGTGCGGTCACCGATCTGTTCAAAGGTGAACTCATCCACGCTCGTCTGCGGCGACGCGTCAATCAGGGTATAGCCATAACAGGCTTCGTTGCGACTGGTTGCGCTGCACGCTTCCCCCGTCATCTGGATAGCCTCGCTCACCACCGTTGGGCAGTCTTCTCCGCCCAGTACGGTGACGATGGGGACAACGCAAAGCAGGCAAGCCCACAAGAGGATGTTCAGACGTTTCATAGGTGCTTTCGCGCTGCTATCGAACAGCGCGTTTCTCCTTCCGCAAGCCGTACCACTGCTAATAGCGCAGCTCTTTCAATACATTATACGGCATTTTTTGCACCCTCTGGGAATAGTTAGAAGGTGGCATTTCCCAAGCAGAAGTAGAACGACGCACCGACACCCTCTTCGCCTTCCGCCCAGGTGCGCCCGCCATGCCGCTGGATGACGCGCTGCACGGTCGCCAGGCCGATCCCTGTGCCTTCGAATTCCGATGCCGCGTGCAGGCGCTGGAAGGCGCCGAACAGCTTGTCGACATACTGCATATTGAATCCTACACCGTTGTCGCGCACGACGAAGCAAAGCTGTCCTTCGTGCTGTACTTGCTCGAAGCGAATCACAGGCGCCTCACACTTGCGGGTGAACTTCCAGGCATTGCCCAACAGGTTGATCAGCACCACCCGCATCAACCGCGCATCACACTCTGCGCTGAGGCTTGGGGCAATTTCCCACTGTACCGCCCGCTGTGGGTCTGTCTGCGACAGTTCCTGAATGACCTCCTGCGCCAGCGCGCTCAGGTCAACTTGTTCCAGGTTCATCTCGTTGCGTGTGATGCGTGAAAGCGTGAGCATGTCGTCGATCAGATCGCCCATGCGTTGGCTGTTGCGGCGCACGCGGTTGAGGTAATCACGTCCGGTCTCGTCCAGCGCTTCATAGTAATCATCCAGCAGCGCCTGGCTGAAACCGTCGATGCTGCGCAGTGGCGCGCGCAGGTCGTGTGAAACGGAATAGGCAAAAGCTTCCAGTTCCTTGTTGATCGCCTGGAGCTGACGTGTGCGTTCGACCACACGGAATTCCAGCTCCTGGTTGAACTGGCGCAGCGCTTCCTCGGCCTGTTTTTGCAGCGTGATATTCTGTATCAGATTGAGGACGCGGTTGATGCTGCCGTTCTCGCTATAGATCGGTACATACGTCGAATTGTAGATCTCGCCGTTATTGAACATCTCGCGGCTGAACAGATTGTTGTGCAGTGCCTGTTCCAGTAGTGCGCTGTAGCCTGCTACCTGGTCAGGTGGGACAACCTCGGACAAATGCCTGCCTTCAACCGCTTCCTTCGGGTAGCCCAGCAGCGGCAGTTCGGGACCCTCTGCGACTTCGATCCGGCCATCCGGCTTAAACAGGATGACAGCCATGCCGGGCAGGTTTTGTGCCAGTATGCGGTACTGCTGTTCGCTGCGGCGCAGCGCTTCTTCCATCTGCTTCGACTCGGTAATGTCAAGGACAGCGCCGATAGTGCGGATGGGGTGGCGGCTGCCCCCTTCGCCTTCGAAAAATGTGCGCGCCCGCGTGCTGATCCAGCGCACCTCGCCACGTCGATGTATGATGCGGTACTCGACATCGAAAATCCCTGGCCCATTTGGATCCCACGCGGCCACAACGGCCTGGTGGATGCGGTCGGCATCGTCCGAGTGGATGACCTCTCGCCCATCATTCAGTTTTACTGGTTCATCCATGTCATAGCCATAAATCGCCCGATGCTCCGGTGACCAGTAGATATCATTGGTCGCATGATCATGATCGAAGATACCAATCTTCGCGACGCGGGCGGAAAGTGTCAGCCGTTCTTCGCTGATTCTTAGGGCATCTTCTGCTTGCTTGCGCGCGGTGATGTTCAAGCCTGTGGTCAGCAGATATTCAATCGTGCCATCATCATCCCTGATCGGGATGTAGTTGAGGTTGAAATACTTTCCGTCCACTTCCTGCTCAACACTCTGACTCTGACCCTCAAATGCCTTGGAGATCAAATTCATGGGTTCGCGCAGTGACTCTTCCGGGAAGAAATCGCTGATATGCCTGCCTTCCATCAAGGCTTTGTTCAGCCCTAGCGATTCCAGTTCGGGACCATCGACCAGTTCATATCGCAGATCTCGATTCACCAGGGTAACAGCCATGCCGGACAGGTTTTCAACCAGTGTGCGGTAAAGGCGTTCGCTGCGCCGCAGCGCTTCTTCGGCCTTCTTCTGTGCTGTAATGTTTAGCCCCGTTCGCAGCAGATATTCAACCTCACCCACGTCATTCTTGATAGGCATACTGGTAATGAGGTAGTGCTGATCACCAAATACCTGTTCCCCGACCATCGCAACACCTTCGAAGCCTTTGTCGATGATCTTCAATGGCACCTCGATCTGCTCTGGCATGAATGCCTCTGCGATATGTTTGCCCTCCAACGTGGCTTTGTTCAGCCCCATCGTTACGAGTTCCGGCCCATCAACCAGTTCATAGCGATAATCCCGATTGAGAAGGGTAACCACCATGCCCGGCAGATTCTCGGCCAGCGTGCGGTAAAGGCGTTCACTGCGGTGCAGCGCGGCTTCGGCGGCCTGCTGTGCGGCGGTAAAACGGATGCGATCCATCGCGACAGCGATATGACTGCCCAAGGCACGAAGATAATCCAACTGCTGTGGCGTCGGCACGCACACTCCCTCATCCCCATATGTCCCCATCCCTAGCACGCCTAGATGCTGGTCAACCAGAAGCAAGGGTAAAACGGTGATGCTACGGTTTTCGACAATGCGGACCAGATCCTTGTTCGTGCGTGGGTCTGTGCGTGCATCTTCGACAACAACAATATCGGTGGCCTGCATAATTTCCCATAGAAAGGGGTCGGCCTGCATATCCATCACTTGCAGCGATGACATGTACCTCTCTACCGTTTGGCCGACTGCATGGATCATTCGAGAATGTCGACCATCTTCCTCCATCATCGAGATCCAGGCCTGTTTATATTGCACGATCTCCGGCACTTCGGTCATCACGGCTTCGAGGATTTCGGGATAGCTGCGCGTCTGTTCCAGCAGCTTGGCAACCCGCAGCAACGACTGCGCGTTACGTTCGCTTTCGCGCAGCGCGGCTTCAGCGGCTTCCCGCGCGGCCATAAAGCGGATACGATCCATCGCGACCGCGATATGACTGCTTAACGCCCGCAGGTAATCCACCTGCTGCGGAGTCGGCATACGCACGCCTTCATCGCCAAAAGTGCCCATCCCCAAAACGCCTAAGCGCTGATCGACCAGCATCAGGGGGATATTGACGATCGTGCGATTGCCCAGCAGATTGACGAGTTCCTTGTTGGTGCGCGGGTCGGTGCGTGCATCCTCGACAATAACCATGTGGGTAGCCTCAGCGACTTCCCGCAGGTAAGGATCGCTATCCAGGTCAAGTACCTGGATGTTTTGCGGCACAGACAACATGCGGTCGCCAACTCTATGAATCATGCTGGCGTGGCGGCCATCATCATGACGCAGGAACAGCCAGGCCTGAGTGTAGGGCAAGATTGTGGACAGTTCCGCCATCACACCTTCGAGAATCTCGGGGTAATCGCGTGTTTGTTCCAACAGCTTGGCGACACGCAGCAGAGATTGTGCATGGCGCTCTCTTTCGCGCAGCGCGGTTTCTGCCGCTTCCCGCGCGGCCATGAAGCGGATGCGATCCAGTGCGACGGAGATATGATTGCTCAACGTCCGCAGGTAGTCCAACTGCTGTGGTGTTGGTACGCGCACCCCTTCATCACCAGTTGTACCAAGCCCCAGTACCCCCAGGCGTTGGTCGAGCATGAACAACGGCAGACTAACGATGGTGCGATTTTGCGATTGTTCGACCAGGGTTTTGTTGGTACGTGGATCGAGACGCGCATCCTGCACCACATCGATATCCGTAGCCTGACAGATTGACTTCAGGAACTCATCGGTTTCAAGGTCAGTGATGATGATGTTTTCCGGGGGCGGCGTCAGCGCAGTGCCAACGCTATGCACCAGCGCAGCCCGCTGATCATCCTGAATCAGGAATAACCACGCAGTATGATAGCCCATCAGGTCGGGGATTTCCGTCATCACGGCTTGCAGAACTTCGGGATAGCTGCGTGTTTGTTCCAGTAGTTTGGCGACGCGCAGCAGTGATTGCGCATGACGCTCGCTTTCGCGCAGTGCGGCTTCTGCCGCTTCCCGTGCGGCCATGAAGCGGATGCGATCCATCGCGACGGCGATATGGTTGCTCAGTGCCCGCAGGTAATCCAACTGCTGCGGTGTTGGCACACGCACCCCTTCATCCCAAAAGGTACCGATACCCAGGTTTCCCAACCATTGATCAGCCAGGATCAGTGGGACATTGACGATGGTGCGATTACCGGCAGTTTCAACGATTTCCTTGTTTGTGCGTGGGTCTGTGCGCGCATCCTCGACAACAACAATATGGCTGGCTTCTGTGATTTCGCGCAGATAGGGATCCGAATGCATGTCAAGTGTTTGGAAATCCGGCATTTGCGGCGTAACGGTGTCGCCAACAGCATGAATCAATCTGGCATGGCGTCGATCATCTTCCATGATGAACAGCCATGACTGCTTGTACTGCACGATACTGGGTAACTCGGTCATCACCGCTTCAAGAATATCCGGGTACGTGCGCGTTTGTTCCAGCAGTTTGGCAGTGCGCAACAGCGATTGAGCTGTATTTTCGCTGTCGCGCAGCGCCTGCTCATTGCGTTTACGCTCGGTGATATCGCTGGCAATCAGCGTCAGACCGGTGACCTGATCGCCCTGGATGATCGGTACTACGCGTGTCTGATACCAGCGCCAGATTTCATCGCCGCCCGGCCCGCGCGTTTCATAGCTGACCGTCGTCTTGTCGCGCTGCGCTACCTGCAGGGACTCCAGGACGATAGGGTGATCTTCTGGTGGAACGAAATTGAGCGCGGATAGCCCAAGGATGTCTTCCATCGTGTTGATGAACTGAATGTTGTAATCCAGGTCGATGACGATGATGACATCAGGGCTGTTTTGTACCAGGGAACGGTAGCGGGCTTCGCTGTCACGCAGCGCCTGCTCGTTCTGCTTTCGCGCGGTGATATCGCGCATCACGCTTTGAATGTGCTGCGGCTTGCCTTCCGGGCCGCGCACAAGAGCAGCGTTGATCTCTACAAAGCGGCGCTCGCCATCGGGACGGCGCAAAATCCGCTCATACAAGGGAATATACTGGTCATTGGTCAACGCGCTCAACTTGTCGTTGGCATCATCGTGACTGTTGGGATCGACCCAACGAAAAGCGGAAGTGCCGATTAAGGACTCAATAGGGACACCGAACAGATCGGCAGAGCGCGAATTGGCACCAATAATCATGCCATCCATATCCATCAAAGTCACCGCATCATTGGTGTTGTCGAAAAGCGCGCGGTACTGCAAATCACGGCGGCGCAGCGCCTCGTCCGTTTCGCGGCGGGCTATCGATGCGGCGACCAGCACGCCGAATTGTGCGAAAATTTCCAACTGCATCGGCAGTGGCGGTTGCTGGTTGATCAGGTTATCCGCCATCATCCAGCCCAGGTTCTGGCCGTTGTGCCACAATGCTACGCCTGCATTCCACCCCGTTCCAACAACCTGTCGATCATGAACGAGATGATGGTCGGTCAGAATGCCGTAACGCCCCACATTCTTGAGCGACTCGGACATAATGCCGCCAGCAGTGACGGTGAACTGGAGATGGTCTTCCCGCCGTACATGCCCTTCTGTGTCCGTGCCCCATTTGCCTATGGCCATATTGCGTTCCGCGTCATAGCGATACAGGCCGATGCGGTCAAATCCAAGGCGCTGGATGCCCAGTTCTACGGCGCG
>JAEUQX010000178.1 GCA_016788625.1 Anaerolineae bacterium | reverse complement strand
GTGGCATCTGTCTTCTCGCTGGTTGCGTAAGATCCTGGCGCATACCTTTGCCGTCTATTGTTGTCAGCAAGCCAATCTCGATTCCTCGTTGGCCTTCGCTGACTTGTTATCTTTTTGAAACCCGCACATCGGGTTAGCTAGGGGATCCAAAATGAATTCACCTGATCTAAGTAGTTCCTGACGATACAAAGTGCGTATCACATCCAATACTTTGGCTGATGATGTTAGCTCGTCTAATTCCCCTTTTGTCAGAATTCCAACACTTCTTAAATCATAATATACATTTACCACCCTTTTACCTATTTCATCCCTTCTCATATCGGGAATTCTCTCAAGCGCTACCCTTATGTCTCGAAAAGCAAAACTCGCGTTTTGGCGCGCTTCTATCAGATCTAGCGCTGAAGAAATTGGATTATCGAAATTCTCTGTGGACTTCTCAATCTCATGAATCTGCCTAATGATTGCGGACTTACAACTCTTGACACTCGTTTTGTTTTCAATATCGAAAAATATAGAGCGGCTGGCCGCTGTATCGAAGGGAAGTCTTTGACCTTTCGGGAGAATTAGGATTACCGGTTTTTCTAGGGCGTGACGTAACGCCAACTCATAAAACACATTTGCATTTTGATTCGTTAGATTTGCGACAACAAGAGGAGACTCGTATAGCATTTTAATAATGTCATGTGTGATGATCCCAGGCTTTTCAACATGATCGGCACGAAGCGCTTTATATCCACAACTCTTTACCGCCGGTTCTATAATCTTGTTGAAGACAGCATTGGAATGATAGCGTTCTTGACTACCATCTTCCCCTATTGGAGCAATGACGAAACAAACCTTCTCATCGATTACTGCTTGTTTCATGAGGCTACTCCCTGAATTGTCCCTGAAATGTGTGCCCAGGCCGACCTATAAGCCGCCTTCTGTGCCTCTTGCGAGGTGGTGATCATCTATCTGCCCCGACCGTTGCCAGCCGGGGTCAAGCAGCCAACCCGGCGCTTTTTGCGGGACGAGCCGCCCCAATGCGCCTGCTCGGCCTTGCTCCCGGTGGGGTTTGCCTGGCCGCGAACATCGCTGTCCGCGCCGGTGGTCTCTTACACCACCTTTTCACCCTCACTCCGCTCGCGCGGAGCAATCCGTTCTCTGTTGCGCTTTCCGTCGGGTTTCCCCGCCTGGCCGTTAGCCAGCACCGCGCCCTACGGAGGGCGGACTTTCCTCCCCCCTGACGTGCAGGAGAGCGATCACCCGGTCAGCCTGGACACAGCGCGATTATACGAGAGCGCAGCGCCCTTTGGATAGAGCGTCAACTTTGGGATAAAAAGGTTGGGATAAAGTTTATCGCAAGTTTTTTGACCCTTTAAAAACCCAATTTAATCCAAATCCCAACCACTATCCCAACCCACCCTGTCGAAAACCTGTCTAAAACTTTACCCAAATTGTCGAAAACCTGTCGATAAGTAGAGTCGAGTCTGTCGATAACCCTATCCCGCGTAAGAGCGTTCTACTATAGAAAATCGCCTAGGTTTGTGCCTGCCTGTCGAAACTGTCGAAAACTTCCTGAGTTTTAGACAGGTACCTGTCTAAAACTTTTATCCCACCTATCCCACATTGAGCGTTTGATTTTGGATAAATTTGTGTTATCCGCGCCCCAAATCGTCAAAATTGGGAAAAGAATCCAACATGACGACAAGGGTTACAAAGTTTTAGACAGTTTCGACAGCCCCTACTAGAGCTACTACCTTTATTCTTCAACACATCCCAGGAAAATTTCTTTTCCCAAACCGCGCACGTTGTTGTTTTCCTGTACACTCAAAATTGCACAAGAGGTGATCAAGATGACGAACATGGAACAATCGGAAAAACAAATACAGGCGCTTGAACATAAAGTACGTATTTTGCACCGTCTGGCGGAAATCAGCGCGGTGCTGAACTCGACGCTCGACCTGGATACCCTGCTCGGCGCGCTGATGGACGCGGCAACGGAAATCACCGACGCGGAAGCGGCATCGGTACTGCTGTGGGACGAGAAACTTCAGGAGCTAACCTTCACGGCCACCAACACGCAGGATGACGACCGCCGCCTGATCGGCCAGAGCGTGCCGCTGGAAGGCAGCATCGCCGGGACTATTCTGCGCAACAACCGCATCATGCAGGTCGATAACGTCGCCGCCGACCCGCGCCACTACGACAAAGTGGATAAGGCGCTGGCCTTTCAGACGCGCTCACTGCTGGGCGTGCCGATGACCATCCAGGATCGCCCGGTTGGCGTGCTGGAAATCCTCAACAAGCGCCAACTGCCCTGGACAGACGAAGATCGCGAATATGCCCAGGTATTGGCCGCGCAGGCCGCCGTCGCCATCCGCGATGCGCAAACCGTCGCGGCGCTGCAAAAGGCCAACGCCGAACTGAACGAACTCGACAAACTCAAGAATGACTTCATCGCGATTGCCTCGCACGAACTGCGCACCCCATTGGCGATTATCCTGGGATATGCCAGCTTCCTGCAGGAAGAGGCCGAGGGCAAACTGAGCGAACACGCCGCGAAGGTGCTGGCGAGCGGGCTGCAACTGCGGCGCATCATCGAGGAACTGACCAACCTGCGCTACTTGCAGCAGAGCGCGTCGGAACTCGTGCGTGAACCTTTGCCATTGGACGAACTGGTCGATGATGCTGTGCACGATGTGCTGAGCCTGGCTGAAGCGAAGGGGCACAAACTGACGCTCACCCTGCCAGATGATGTGATGGTACAGGTTGACCGCATCCGCTCCGCCATGGCGCTCACCAGCATCGTCAACAACGCGGTACGCTTCACGCCCGATGGGGGGCAGATTGGCGTCAAAGCTGAAGTTCGCGGCAAAGAAGCCTGGATCACCGTCACGGACAACGGCATGGGCATCGATGCTGAGCACATCGAACGCATCTTTGAGAAGTTTTATCAGGTCGAAGATCACATGACGCGCACCTATGGCGGACTGGGCATCGGGCTGAGCATCGCGCGGGCGACCGTCGAGGCACATGGCGGGCGCGTTTGGGCGGAAAGCGCTGGACTCGGCCAGGGCGCGGCCTTCACGATGACTCTGCCGCTCGCGGAATAAGCCACAAAACTTTGTGTTCAATCACGAAAGTCGTTATAAACTCAATGATAATAGAGATTGAACAGCATTTGCAGCGGAGGCAGCCATGAGTATGAAGATTACCTGGTTAGGGCATTCGGCTTTTGCGCTTAATGTTAACGGTCATCCCATCCTGATCGATCCTTTTCTGACGGGCAACCCGCTGGCAGCGGCAGAACCCGATTCGCTCGACGCAGAGATCATCTTCCTCTCGCACGCGCACGGCGATCACCTGGGAGATACGGTGAGCATCGCCAAACGCACCGGAGCGAAGGTCGTCTCGAACTGGGAAATTTACACCTGGATGCAGGAGCAGGGCATCGAGAACGTGCATCCGCAAAACACGGGCGGCGGCTGGGATCATGGCACTGTTCACTGCAAATTCACCGTCGCGCACCACAGCTCATCCTTTCCCGACGGGCGTTACGGCGGCAATCCGCAGGGGTTCTTGTTCACGGTTGATGGGATGCGCATCTATTACGCGGGTGACACTGACCTGTTCAGCGATATGGCGCTGATTGGCAAGACGGGAATTGACCTGGCTTTCCTGCCGATTGGCGATAACTTCACGATGGGTCCGGCGGACTCATTGGAAGCTATCCGGCTGATCCGTCCGCGCATGGTTATCCCGATGCACTACAAGACCTTCCCAATGATCGATCAGGATGGCTCTGCCTGGGGCAATCGCGTCAGCAGCGAGACCGACACACAGCCGATTGTTCTCGACCCTGGCTCATCGTATACGCTGGGGTAAAGGCGAGCGAGCTGCAAAAATCAGTTCTCGAAAACAACCACAAAAAAACGAGGGGCGATCTGTGCCGGATCGCCCTTCGCGAAATTATCCTATTTCAGGCAGTCGTCAACAGTCTGGTTGTCCAGCGCCCTGAAGAATCTCACTGCTTCCATTAGCCTGCAAAACTGTCAGCCCCGTGCTGCTCTGCTCCTGCTGGCGAAAGCTGCGTTTGTATCCTCTCATGCCTGCTCTTATTGATTGGCGATTTTCTCCGCCAAGTCGGGATACAGTTCCCGGTAGCGCGCGTAGATTTTCTGGTGGGCTTCTTGCGGCGTCGAGGTAAACAATGCGAGCCGCTGCGCGCGTGGGCGCACCCGCATCAGAATGTTCATGAAGACGCTGATCACATACGGGGCTGCGATGATCGCGGAAGCGAACACGTTATCTGGCATGTTCTTTTCCACGCCAATCAGGTTTTCCAGCACGTTGCCATCGTTGGGGATGCTGCCCATCTTGCTCGTGTTGACCGTTGTCGCGCAAGGATATTTCAGATCACGGAGCATGGGCATGATCACCTTCAGGTTGTCATTGTACTCTACCCACGTCCACGGCGTTTCCAAATAAATGTCCAGAATGATCTTATGATCATCGGCCCATTCGTAGCGAATACCCATGAGAAGCTCCCATGTAACCAAGCACTTCCAGCAGTTGGTTTCATTATAGCCGTGAATTGATGGCAGATCGTTAAGTCATGTGATCTTCAGGCGTTTTTAGCTGAATCCCGTGATGCTGTATGGCGCGAACACCGCCCTCTTTTCTACAAAACGCTGCTTGTGCGGCGACATACTCAATCAAAGTCTGTCGGCCAGTCCGGATGGCGCAAATGTTCGAAGAAGCGCTGGAGCTGCTTCAGCGTCACCCGTCCAATCGAAAGGTCCAGTGCGGGGAGTTCCGCTTCACTGAACCAGGCGGCTTCCTCTGTTTCGACGTTGGGCGAGAGATTCTGTGTCATGTCCAGCAGATCGCAGAGGAAGAATGCCTTATAGATGTGAAAGATGAACGGCGTGTGCCCGTGACGGTCGCGGTCATAGAAGGCCAGCAGCTTGCGCGCTCGCACCTGATACCCCGCCTCTTCCAGCACCTCGCGCGCAGCCGCTTCGCCCGGCGCATCGCCCACATCCGCCCAACCGCCCGGCAGCGTCCAACGCCCGCCATCGAGCTTTTCGCGCACGAGCAGGATACGCTCCTCGTTGAAGACCACGCCGCGTACATCGATCTTGGGTGTCGCGTAACCTGCCTGCGCGTTGTAGAGACCGCGCACTGTCTCCAGCGGCAGCCCGCTCCCCGCACCGAGCATTGCGGCGGCGATCTCCTGAATCTCAGTATAGCGTTCGCGGTCGAAGTCATTGACGGCGAAAGTCAGGCCGTTCTGCGCGATGGCCTGCAAGCGCTGCGCCCATCGCAGCCAGGGGTCAGTCATGATCAGTCATTTCCTTTGGCGCTTCCGTTTCACGGGATTGTACCACCAGCGTACTTTGCCAGTAGCCCACACTTTGCGTACACTCGATGTGTGATTAGTCTGTGTAGTGTGAGGGGTGTGGCGATGCGGAAAGTGGCGGTGATGCTGATGGTGCTGGTCGTGCTGCTGGCGGCAGGTTCGGCGGGGGCACAAAGCGTTGGCTGGTCAGCCTGGCTGTATAACCCGCAGAACGGCCTGATGACCCAGGTCAGCGAGAGCGGCGACACCCTTGACCAGTTCGCGCTGCCGCTGGCCGCTGGAACCGACATGTATCCGAACAAAGTCGCCGTCGCGCCGAGCGGCGATGTCATCGCCTATGTCCCGTATAACAGCAGCAGCTTTCAGGGCACGCTGCTCATCACGCGCCGTGACCAGATCATCGGCAGCCTGATCCTGCCCAACAGCTACATCGACAGTTTGCAGTTCGCTGCCAACGAAACCGTCTTCAGCGCCGACAGCACGCTGTTGGCTTATGGTTACGCATTGAGCGACGGCGGTTGGATGCTGCACGTCATCGATATCGCCAGTGGGCAGACGATCTTCGTGCTGCCACATGATGAGCCGCTGGTGGCTGTGCTGGGACTCTCCGGTGGGGTTGATGTGACGCCTGTGCCGCGCCACGTCAGTTGGGAACGGGTGAGCTTCAATCTGATGTCCATCGAAGCGCAAAGCCTGCCGAGTTTTCAGGCTTACGACTGGAATTTGCTGGACAATACGCTGAATGCCAACCCGGTTTATGCCAGCCTGGATGCGGATGTACTGCTCAGCACGGGCGAAATTGTCATGACTCTTTTCGATGAACGCCTGCCAAACCAGAACAGCGCCTTCCCCTTCTTCCAAACCAACAGCTTGCAGATTTATGACCCGATCAGCGGAGGGCGTTTCCCGTTCTATAACACACAGGACGCGCAGTTGGCCATGCCGCGCTTCATTCAGAACGGCGAGCGCATCCTCGTAGACAGTGTGGATGTTAACCAGCGCTTCGGCTGGCGCGTGCTGGAGCGCGATGGCAGGCTGGTGGGTACGCTGCCAACAGCGGTGACCCTGACGGCGGCGCGCGGTGTGCCGGACGGTTTCGTCTATACCACACAGACCTTCATCCCCGATACGACGACGCTGATGGCCGTCAACACTCGCGCGGGGCTGGATGCCGGGTCGCCCATCTGGACGAGCGGGTTGGGCGAAATCGTCGAACTCGTCTGGGCGGGCAGCACCCTACCTGTCGCGCAGATAGCCCTGCCACCCTGGACGCAGCTCGCGCCGCCGGTGTTCGCGCCGGGACGTGGCGGTGCGGTCGCGCCCGCGCCGAACCAACCACTGCTGGTTAATCCGGCAGATGCGGGCGGTGGTGCGGTGCTGGTCACACCCGTGCTGGGTGCGCTGACGCCCGGCGGGTTGGCGACGATCAACACGACCGAGGGGGATACGCTCAATATGCGCCTGGGGCCGGGTCTGAACTTCGATATTGTGGCGCGGCTGCGCGATGGCGAGCGTGTGACAGTGGTCGAGGGTCCTCGCAGCGCGGAGGGTTTCACCTGGTGGAAGCTTCGCACGGCGGCTGGTATCGAGGGCTGGGCGGTCGAAAGCGTGCAGGAGGATGGTACGCGGCTGCAAACGCTGCTGCCGGGGTGAGTACGCGTAGGTACAAGTGCTGCGGATAGGCCGTGTTTGTGGAGGCAGTTGCGCTGGCGCAATGGTACAGTGCCTTGCAGCCCTGCTACCTCCAACCTCTAGGGGGAATTCAGTTTTTTGCTCAGTGGGATGCGGCGGGGCTTTTCACGAACCTGTCGCCGTTAATCATCGAGGTTGCGTTCCCATACCGACTCACGTCGCATGATGCGTGCGAGCTGTTCGGGGAAGCGGCTCTTGTCCAGAGGCTTGCCCAGCAGTCCGTCAAATCCGGCCTCGCGCACGGCGTTGATTTCGTTGGCGTGCACGGTGTAAGCGATGATCGGCACATCGCCCAGGTGCGGCTTCAACAGTTCCTTGACCTGATACCCATTCATCCCAGGCATCTCCAGATCGAGGAAGACCACATCAACCGCCGCCACGCTGCCCTCCGCGCCCACCAGCTTGCGCGGGTCGGCCACTTCTGTGCTCTGCACACCCTGGCGTGCCAGCAGTTGTACCAGTACCCGTAGATTCTGGACATTGTCGTCAACTACTAAAGCTGAAGTCATAACAGACATCCTTCGCAAACCTACATTCGCCTGATAACTTGATTGATTATAAGGCGCGATCTCTATTTTGAATTCATTAAGATAGTAAAGCTGATCAAGCTCTAATCCGAAGACGTGGCATTGTGTCGTCGGCATCTTCGTGGTGAGAGCCTGTGCTTTTCGGCTCCGGGGAAAAGCGAGCGTCACGAACCCATGTCGCCCGCGTGCCAGACCTGCTCGCCGTTGATGACCGCCAGCACCTGCTTGGGGAAATCGTAATTGTCAATTGGCTTGGCGATGAATCCGGCAAATCCCATCGCGCGCGCTTTGGGCATCGCTACCGCGGCATCCATCGCGGAGACCGCCAGGATCGGGACTGTGGCACAGTTCGGCAGGGCACGAATCTGCTCGACCAGATCGAAGCCAGATAGCCCTTCTGCCAGCATCAGATCCAGGATGATCAGATCCAGGTTGTCTTTGCCACGCAGTCTGTAGATGGTGTCGCGTCCCATGCGTTCGAAATCAACAATCGCGCCGTAACGTACCAGCGCGATCTGGAAGATCACCCGGTTCTGCATATTGTCTTCGACGATGAAGATCCGTTTATTCAGCAGTAGTGTCACATTACATTCCTGTTCTTAGCTAGTAATGCGCCAGACCCGTTCGCCCTCCAGGATTCTGGCTATGGTATCGGGAAAATCTTCGATCTCTAACGGCTTGGAAATACAGCCGTCAAAGCCGGCGTTCCGCAGTCGCTGCACCTCTTCGTTCATCACACTGGCGGTCAGGGCAACGATGGGGGTGTCGCCAACCCAACTCATCTCGCGCAGCATCGCCAGCATCTCGAATCCATTATGCGGCAACATATGAATATCCAATAGGATAAGGTTCGGCTTAGGATCAAGTGCCTGCATATTGCTGATGAAATTCTGGCTATCCTCCAGAATAGTCACATGTTTCAGCTTCATACGCCGTTTGAGCAGCATTTCCATCAGCTTGCGGCTGTTAACATCATCTTCGACGTATAAGACGACCGGTTCTCTATCCATGCACGGCCTCATTTATGCCAGGGTGGGTTGCAATATCGCGGACTTGACGGGCAGCGTAATGAAGAAGGTTGTGCCCTTGTCAGCTTCGCTCTCCAGCCACAACCGTCCGCCGTGCGCCTCCGCCAGGTTTTTGGCGATGGGCATCCCCAGCCCGGTGCCGCCGCCCTGGCGCAAGCCCGTCTTGGTCTGCTGGAATGGCTCGAAGACCGACCCCATATCTTCCGGCGCGATGCCGGGTCCCGTATCAGAAATCGAGATCAGGATATTGCCATCCTGCTGCCGTGCGCGGACGTGAATATCACCCTCTTCGGTGAACTTACAGGCATTGCCCAGGATGTTCAGTACAATCTGCAGCATACGCTGTTTGTCGCCGCGCAGCAGGGGCAGGTCGGGTTCAATCTCGCTGTGCAGGCGCACGGGTTTGCCCGCCAACAGCCCGCGCCCTGTGTGGACCGCGCTCTCCAGGATGCTGTTCATGCTGATGTTATCTTCGATGAATAACTTCAGTGATCCTGATTCGATCTTGGACATATCCAGAATGTTGTTGATCAGCTTGAGCAGATGTTTGGCGCTGCTGATCGATTCGTTGAGCATTTCGCTCTGTTCCGCGTTGACCGGCCCCATATCGCCGTCGACTACGAAGCGTGTGAAGTTGATCACGGCGTTGAGCGGCGTGCGCAGCTCGTGCGACATGCTTGCCAGGAATGCGGATTTCACCTTGTCGGATGTTTCTGCGCGTTCGCGCCCCGCCTGCGCTTCGGCGATACGATGTTCGACCTCCTGAGCCATTGCGTTAAAGGCCTGCGCCAATTGGCCGATCTCATCCTCTGACCGAAGCTGTACGCGCTGCTGAAAATTACCCGCCGCGATCTTTTGAGAAATACTCCGCAGTTGGAGGATTGGGCGGGTGACGCTCCATGAGAGCACCAGGATAACCGCTGTGACTGTGCTCCCCAGCACCAGAATGATGATGTAGATGTTATTGATTGTCAGATTTTGCTGGAAGTCGTACAAGGTTTGATAGTCATTGACGACCGCGAGGACGGACCGAGACTGCCCGCCGATGGGCAGCGGCGCATAGGCCAGCGCCTGGGTTGGGATATCCAGGTTCCGGTCGGACGAATCCGCTGTGGAAGACATCCAGATCTCGCCGCGCTGCGCCTGATCAATCTGACTCTGGTGACTCGACGCATCGTAAACGGCTGCGCCAGCAGACTCGATAGTGCTTTGGGCGACCAACCTGCTGTTGTGGATCAATGCGATAGCAGGATTGCTGCGTCCGAAATTGAGCATATCCATGAATGAATCGTCTATGCTGCGGCCAGCCAGCACCGCGCCAATGACCTTGCCGCTGGTGTCCTTGAAGGAGCTGATAGCAACCAACTGAATACTGGATTCCGATTCTGTGTTCGTAATCACTTCCGAAGTCGAAGTACCCAATAATGCGAGCGACAGAATGCGGTCTGTTTCCTGTGGTGACAAGGTGACGTCCGTGCCGGAAATGTTCAGCAGCACATCTTTGAAAGAGTCGACGACGATGATGGTGTCGAGTTCCAGCGATTCACCCTGGAGCAGGATGGTGGTTCGCAGCGCATCGGCGTCGCGCGCGTTGACCGCTTCGGTCAGACCTGGCGCATAGGACAGCAGTCTGGCAGCATTCACGACTTCTTCTTCGATTTCATGCATATGCTGTTGTAAGGCGACGATCTCCCGATTGAGCTGGTCCGTATTGATCTTGTCCAGGAAGATCGAAAAAGTGGAAATGATAGAAAAGTAGGCTACAACCAGCATCAAGGTAAACGTAGCTGCCAGGATGACACCGACCTTGAGGTTCAGCGGTGCGCGCCTCACAAATCCCGGTATCAGTGTTGTAGAAGTCTTCATCGCGGTTCCCTCACAAGGGTAACATGCTCATTTACAGGACGAGATGACCCATTATTGGCGAAGCAAGATCAGCCGGCGGAGTCGGGCAGGTTGATCAGACCAAGCTCAACCAGGGCGACCTGTCCACGTTCGGAAAGCAGCCAGTCCAGCAGCGGTTGTATCGCTTCGCTTCGGCTATCGATATAACCGATCCCCAGCGCGGTGACGACAGGATATGCGTCCTCGTCGGGTGATATGCCGTCGAGTGTCAATGTCTTGATAACCTGATCGGATGCCACCGTTACAACCCAGTTGCCAAAGCCAACTGCGCCCGGCGTTTTCGCAATAGTCGAGATCATGTCGCCAGCGGACGCGAGTACGCCCGCGACCGTCTCCGGGAACGGGGTGTCGCCGAACAGGGTTTGACGCAGGGCAATCGTGGACGACTCTTCTTCGTCGCGGACGTAAATGCTGATAACTGAATCCTGCCCGCCCACCTGCGACCAGTTGGTGACTTCACCCAGGAAAATGGCGCGTACCTGATCCGAGGAGAGGTTCGTCACCCCGACATCGGGATGCACCATGATGGTGACTGCCGTGTCGCCAAAACGCAGATATTGCAGGCCAGCATCGCTCTCGCTGTCTCTTGGCGCGCGCGCCATCGCGGCGACATCCAGAATGCCATCGAGTACGCCCTGTACGCCGCCCCCAGTGCCCGTGCCTGAAATCGTATTGAGCACATAGCCGGGGTTATCGGCCTCAAAGCTGGCTTTGAGGTTAGCGAGGATGCTGGTAACGCTGCCCGAACCTGAAGCTGTCAGCGTAACCGAAGGGGGAGCTGTAGGGGGTATAGGGGTGGGAGCAGCGGCATTGAAACTACAAGCTGTGAAAAGCACTGCCAGGCTACATGTTCCCAGCAGGAGCGCCCATCGACGCATCCACCATACTTTCATGGAATCGTTCCTATCTGCTGATACTCAGGAATCTTTCCGTCAGTTTACGTATCGAACGATGGGGTTTTTCTGTACGCGCGCTGCAAGTGGTGAGGCTGTCATCATAGCTGTATTGCTTTGGAAGTCGGACGCTTTACCCGCGTATGCCCCAAGCTATCTTACCATTGGAACTGTCCAGAAGCGTGGCTAGTCTTAACCTGTCCAGATGGCTAGTTTTGCCTTGCCACCGCGCTGTTCACAATCCATGCTACAATGCGCCGCATTACTCGCTATATCTCAGATTACTCAGCCATGCCCCAAACTGCCCGCGCCCTCTCCAATCGTCAGATCATCCGCGCTGCACTCGTCGTGTTGGTCGGTTTCCTCGCCAGTGGTCTGCTGGGCGTGGTGCGGCAGGCGATCATCTCCGCCGTCTTCGGTACCAGTGACGCCTCCGATGCCTTCAACGCCGCGCAGCGCCTGCCGGAACTGATCTTCAACCTGGTCGCGGGCGGCGCGCTTGGTTCGGCCTTCATTCCCGTGTTTAGCCGCCTGCTGCGGGAAGAAGACGATGCCGGGGCGTGGCGGCTCGCCAGCGCGGTGATGACGCTCTCGGCGCTAGCGGCGGGGCTGCTCTCGCTGCTGGTGATCATCTTCGCGCCCTGGATCGTCGCCGTCGTCTTGCAGCCCGGTCGCCCGCCGGAGGTGCAGGCGCTCACGGTGGCGCTCGTGCGTGTGATGATGCTCACGCCCGCTATCTTC
>JAEUQX010000516.1 GCA_016788625.1 Anaerolineae bacterium | reverse complement strand
GACCTGATCAACACGGTTGCCCAGGAAGCGGGCGTGCAGGTGGTGACGGCGCTGAGCGAGTCGCTGACGGCGGCGGACGGGGTCGCGCCTACCGTGCTGGACTACCTGCGTTACAACGCCCAGACGGTCGCGGCGGCGCTGGGATAGACAAATAATCCCATCGTGCGCTTGAATGGCGACCCTCGTGTTTCACAGCCCTGCGCCCATGCGACCTGATGCCTGTTGATGTTCAGCATTGGCGATGTGTTTTCCGTGGGCGCGGCTGTGTACCCTACTCACAGCACCCATACAGTTCTGGCCTGTTCGAAAGATGTAACGCTGTCGCAGGTAAGGGGGCGAACTGCTTGTTTGCCCCCTGATCCCCCGCGATACTCATCCTCTGATCTTCCTCTGCGCCCAGTGCTGTGAATCTTTTCTTTCCTCATCATGCCTGGCCGCATACATCCACCGTTTGCCCTACTTTAGTCTCATCTGCCCCCCAATCCCTGGGGCTGTAACTATCTTTTCTGCACTGAAACTCCTACACTGAACAATAGAGTATGGTTGTTCAGGATGCAGGTCTGGCTGTTATGACGCGCATTTTTATCAGTTATGACCGCGACGACCGTCCCCTGACGCGCCAGTTAGCCAACCAACTGCGGCGCGTATATGGGCACGATGACGTGTGGTTTGACGAGAACATCTACGGTGGCGCGGACTGGTGGCAGGAAATCCGCAAGCAGATCGCTGTGTGCGACATCTTCATCTTCCTCATGTCGGAGGAGTCGCTGGTTTCGCCCTACTGCGAAAAAGAACGCAGCGAGGCTGAGCGGCTGAAGAAAGAGATCCTGCCGATTCGTATCGCCCCGATCAAGCAGATCCCGGATTCGCTGCGACAAATCCAATATGTTGATATGTCCGAAGGCGCGATCACGGTCGATAACTTCACCGAACTCAATGCCGCAATTCGCCAGATCTCGCGGCGGCGACGGCTGGAAACGATGCAGATGCCACTGGCGCAGCAGCCCAAGCGTTCCGCGCGACTGGCACTCGTGGGCGTGCCGATCCTCATGCTGGCGCTGATGCTCGCCGGCCTGCTGATCACCGCGCCGCAGCCGCCGTTCCAGGGCGAGCTGACCTATGCGTCTGGGCGTTCGACGACGATGAATCTGTTCGCTCGCCAGGGTGGTTTCGCCGGCGTGCTGAGCAATCTGACCGGGCAGAACCCGCGTGGATTGAACGGGCAGATCGCCGCTGGCTCTCCCTTCGACTGGGCCAATGATGGCAGCCGCGTCGTCTTCACCAATCTTGTAGACGGGCAGCGGCAAATCTTCCGCATGAACGCCGACGGCAGCGACCTGTTGATGCTGACCGACGCGCCGGAAGCCAGCAGCACCGACCCGGACTGGTCACCCAACGGGGAGCAAATCCTTTTCACCTCTGACCGCGATGGCGACCTGGAAATCTACGTGATGAACGCCGACGGGGGCGATGAGCGCAATCTGTCGCTGACGAGCGAGGCCGACGACGCCTTCGCCGCCTGGTCACCAGATGGCACGCAGATCATCTTTGCCTCCGACCGCGACGGCGATTGGGACATCTATCTGATGAATGCCGACGGCAGCGGCACTGTGCTGCTGACCGAGAATAATATCGACGATCAATCGCCCGCCTGGTCACCGGATGGCACGCAGATTACCTTTCAATCGAACCGGGTGCGCAAGCTGGGACCGGGCAGCGTCCCCGGCAGCGGCGGCGCGATCACGGCGCGCAACTGGGATATTTACGTGATGGACGCCAACGGCGATGGCGCGCTGGCACTCACCCGCAGCCCGGCGGCAGATCGCTTCCCGGTGTGGTCGCCAGACGGGGCGCAGATTGTCTTCGTCTCCGACCGTAATGGCGACAATGATATCTACCTGAAGAACCTGAATGACCGCAACCGCGACATCCTGTTGATTGACGACGTGGAAGGTGACCCCTTCCCTGTCTGGCGCGGATAACCCCCGATAATCGGGGTTGGACAGGGGCAGCAACGATCGTATTGTTAGGGGAATGAAACGTGAGGGTAATGTGATGATGTGGCATCTTGGAAGCAAAAACATCATACGCATCGTGATCATCGGGATGCTGCTGTTGAGCTTCGCTGCCGTTCGCGCGCAGGATAATCCAGGCTTGATCACCTTTATGTCCGACCAAAGCGGCAACTGGGAAATCTATGTGATGTCGCCGGATGGGCTGCATATTCAGCAGGTCACCAACAACGACTATGACGATTACTACCCATCGCTTTCGCCGGACGGCACGCAGATGGTCTTCGCGGCTAATGCCGACAGCGGGGATTATGACCTGTTTGTTGCCGATCTGAACACGGGCAGCATCAGCCAACTCACCTTTAACGATTTCGATGACTGGTATCCCATGTGGTCGCCGGACGGCACACAGATCGTCTATGCCTCGAACGAGGACAGCGACTTCGACATTTATGTGCTCGACCTGGGCAGCGGCAGCAGCAGCGCGCTGACAGCCACCGACGCCAATGAGTGGTCACCTGTCTGGTCGCCGGATGGCGAACACATCGCCTTCGTGAGCGACCAGCCCGATTACGAAGTCTACGTCATGGACATTGACGGCGGAAACGTCCGTAACCTGACGGAGACGCCGGGCGACGACAGCGACCCCGCCTGGTCACCGGATGGTGAGCGCATCGCCTTCGCCTCCGACCGCGACGGGGACATCGAGATTTATGTCATGAACGCCAACGGCGGCAGCGTCGAGCAGATCACATCGAATAAGGGCGCGGATGACCGCTATCCCACCTGGGGGCCGCGCGGCGAGCAAATCGCCTACATCTCAACCGAAAATGGCGACAATGATCTGTATATCATGAACGCCGATGGCAGCGGCGCAACGCGCATCAGCGTCACTGATGGCGAGGACTGGGCGCCCTGGTGGTGGTGGCCGGGCGAACAGTAGCCGCTTCAGGGCAGCCAGCCGAGCACCTGATCGGGCAGCACCCCGCCGATCATACGCCGCTGTTCGCTGCCGTCCGCGTTCATCACATACAGGTCAAAGGCCGAGATGAACGCGATCCGATCGCCATCCGGCGACCACACCTGGCTCCGTTCACTGGAGCGCTGGTTGGTCAGTTGGCGCAGCGTCGCTTCGCAGCGCTCCGGCATGGGCAGACAGGCAGTATCCAGCGTGAAAATGTCAAAATTCCCTGTCCGGTCGGAGCTGAATAACAGCCGCGTCCCGTCCGGCGACCAGGCCGGATAACCGTCAAAGCTGCGGTCGTTGGTCAGCCGCTGTGCCGGGCAGCCGCCGCGCTGGTGCTCGTTGCAGTCGAGCGCGATCAGGTACAGGTCAAAGTAGCCGTCGCGATTGGACATGAACATAAGCCGTTCACCATCGGGCGACCAGGCGGGCAGCATATCGAACGTGCCGTTGCGCGTCAGGCGGCGCAAGTCGCTGCCATCGACGTTGACAACATACAGGTCGCAGTTGTTGTCACAGTCCGCCACAAACGCCAAGCGCAACCCATCCGGCGACCAGGCCAGCCAATCCGCGCGGAAATCCGTGATGCGGCGCGCCTCATCCCCGTCCGCGCGCACACGCACGATGCCCGGCCGCTGGCGCGAATTGTCGCTGTAGGCAATCCAGTTACCATCCGGCGACCAGGCCGGGTTCGCGCCGATCTGCCCGCTGATCTGCGCCAGGATGCGCTTCGCCCGACCTGCGCTGGTCATCACCTGGAGCTGCATCTGGTCGTTGTGCCGCGTAAAGAAGGCGATCTGTGTCCCGTCCGGCGACCGAATCGGACGGCTGTCCTCGCCGGGATTGCGCGTCAGGGCTGCGGCGAGAAGCCGGTTCGTGTCGAGCAGGTAGATGTCATAATTGCCGTTCTGATTGGCGTAGTAGAGCAGGCGCACAGACGGCAGCCCATATCCCAACCCGGTGGCTAACAGCGTGATCAGGATGCAAAGCGCGGCGGCGTGGAGCAGCGCGCGGAGCAGCAGCGCGCTCATCGGTCTACGGACACGGCTTCCACCGCGATTGGAATGAGAATGGTGAAGACGCTGCCGCTGCCTGGCTTGCTGTGAAATTCCACGCTTCCCTGGTGCGCCTCCGCGATCATCTTCACAATCGTCAGGCCAACGCCAATACCGCCGGCGTTCTGATTGCGCGCCTCATCGCCGCGATAGAACAGATCGAAGATATGCGGGGCGCTTTGTTCGTCGATGCCCAGCCCCTCGTCGCGCACGCTCAGGCCAACTGCGGCGCCACGTTGAAAACCGCTGATATACACGGTTTGCCCGGCCTCTGAATGCGCGATAGCGTTGAGCACCAGATGCCGCGCGGCCACGCGCAGTTTTTCGCCGTCAACGGTCACCAGCGGCAGATCAGGCGGCGACTCGCTGCGAATGCTCACCCCGCGCTGATCGGCGGCCTCATGCATTTCGTTCACGATGCTGTCGATGATATCTTTCACCTGGTTCGGCATAGGATGCAGCCGCGTCAGCGAAGAAATCATGTGCAGGTTATCCAACTGCGCGCCCATGTGACCTACAGCCTGCTGAATGTTCCCCAGCTTGCCGCGCAATCGATCATCCAGCAGCTCTCCCAGCATCCGTTCAATGAGATAGCGGCTGGTCTCGATGGTCGCCAACGAGGTACGGAAGTCGTGCGAAAGCGCCAGCACCAGTTGGCCGATCATATTCATGCGTTCGTGTTCCAGCGTCAGCCGGACGCGGCGCTCCTCAGCCAGTTTGCGCTCGGTCACATCCTGCGCGGCGGCGTAATAACCCACAACGCGCGTTCGCCGTTCATCCCACACTGGCAGACGCTGAATATACAACCACCTTTTTTCCCCGCCCTTGGTGATGATCTGATACTCATTGTTCACGGCCTCGCCGCTCATCACGCGCAGCCGATCCTGGGCGACCCGTTCGCGTTCTTCCGGCGCAAACAACGGCCCCAGGCTGTTGACGGCCAGTTCTTCCGGCGTGTACCCCGTGACGCGCACGATCGAGTCGGTCATCCATTCGCGCACCAGGTCGCCGTTCGGTTCGACGCGCGTGTAATATGCATAGTCGGAGATCAGCCCGGAGACGGCTTTGTAGCGCGCCTCACTCTGCTGAAGCGCTAATTCTGCTACCTTGCGTTCGGTCACATCCTGGGCGACTGCATAATAACGAATCACCCGTCCCTGCTGCTCATCCCAGATTGGCTTGCGGACGATGTGTATCCAGCGTACCTCGCCCCCCCGCGTGATGATGCGGTGCTCCGACTCGGTCGGCTCACCGCGCAGGGTGGCCGCCAACTGCGCCTGCACGCCGGGCACATCTTCCGGATGAACCGGGAGCATCGAGCCTGTTACGTCTTCTGAGCGATAACCCGTGACATGCGCGAAAGACTCCTCGGTCATCCACTCAACCACGCGGCTGCCATCGGCTGCGATGCGGGAGGAGAAAGCATAGTCGGAAATCGATTCGACCAGGATACGATAGCGTTCTTCGCTCAAGCGCAGTGCGGCCTCGGCTTGCTTGCGCGCAGTAATGTCGCGGGCTACCCCGGAAATTCGCACCAAACGCCCGTGTTCATAATGAGGGGTGACATGCGACTCGATCCAGATACTGCTGCCGTCGCGCCGCAGCAAGCGATGTTCGACCGGATAAACCGCCCCGCCAGTGAGCAGGTTCTTATACAGCGCGAGCGCATCCGGGTGATCGTCAGGAGGGATGATGTCACGCGCGTTACACCCTATCAATTCCTCCGGTTCCCATCCCAACATGTCATAAGCGGCGATATTGATCGAGATTATGCGTCCCTGGGCATCCTGTTCAAAGATCAGATCGCGCATGGCATCAACCATGTCGCGGTAACGTTGTTCCAGGTAGCGCCGCTCGATGACGCGATCATGCACCCAACGCAGATGCACAAAGGTGAGCAGTATCGTAAATGCGCCCACAAACACGCTGATGATCAGCGGAACGAACAGATCGTCGAGCGTGACATGAGTCATCCAGGATGAGGCCACAATGAAGATCAGCGGCTCGACAATGATGACAAGCGCCACAATTCGCAGCCGAAACAACAGACAGCAGAACATGTACAGCGGGCCGAGGAAGTACAGATTAGGGATCGCCAGCTCAACGCGTGGGGTGAACAGCGGCAGCAGGATTGAGGTGGTGGCGAACATCACGATCAGGCCACTGCTCAGATTGATGAAACCATGTCGCGCGAGGAAGTAGACAAGAACCGCCAGAGGAAGGAAGGCGAACACATTCCAGAACATTGCATCCGCAAATGGTGAAATCCTCAGCAGTACAACATGCGCGATCAGCAGCGCGACGGCCAGCGGGATGGTCGTAACAACCACGGAAGCTAACAACCGCGCTTTACGGCGGCTCTCACCTTCTACATGTGGAAAGGGAGCGGTGATTCGTTCCCAGAAAGTGCTTGGCCGCGTTAGAAATTGAGAGGTCATAATCTCACTACAGTGTTCCAATAAACAGGGAGAGATGACTTTAAGATAAGCTGAATGAACCTACATTCTTATAGCCTGCGAGTTTCAATCGAGTATAACATGAAACCATCCCCCTAAAGCACAAGATTACTGGATACCCCGCAGCGCCAAAAGCTGTAGAATAGGAAGCAGTGTTTCCAGCCCATAGTGAGGACTCAACCATGGCTACAACGCAACGCATCCTGGTAGTTGCCGCGCATCCCGATGACATCGAGTTCGGCGTGGCAGGCAGCGTCGCCAAATGGGCGGACGAGGGCGCGCAGATCACCTTCTGCCTGGTGACGGACGGCGCGGCGGGCAGCAATGAACCCGGCGCAGACCTGGCGGCGCTCGTTCGGCTGCGACAGCAGGAACAGTGCGATGCGGCGGCTATCCTGGGCGTCACCGATGTGCGCTTCCTGGGTTATCCCGACGGCACGCTGCAACCCACGCTGGAACTGCGCCGCGACCTGACGCGCCTGATCCGCGAGCTGAAGCCGGAGCGTGTATTGATCTCCGACCCCACGATGGTCTTTGCGGGTAACTTCTATATCAATCACCCCGACCACCGCGCCGCCGCCGAAGCCGCGCTCTACGCTGTTTTCCCCAGCGCTGGCACACGCCCGATCTTCCCGGAGCTGTTGGCCGAGGGTTATGAGCCGCACGATGTGACCGAATTGTGGTTGTTCTTCACCGCGCAAACCGATACCCACATCGACATCAGCGCGCAGATCGAACGAAAGGTGCAGGCCCTGCTTTGCCACAAATCGCAGGTTGGGCCAGAAGTGGCGGACATGATTCGTAAGTGGGACAGTGAGGCCGGTCAGCCACATGGGTTCGCGTTTGCCGAGTCCTTCAAGGTGATGAAACTGAAGGATGACCAGCAGACGGCACCTGCAGAAAGCCCCGAACATGCGCCTGAAAAAGTATGAATCCGACGCCGCGCAGAGCTACAGCTTCGGGGTCTTCCCCACACTCGAACTGCTGAGCCACCAGCCGGGATCAGTGCGGGAAGTGCTGCTGAGCAGCGCGGGCGAGCGCAACAAGGGAGTCGCCCGCCTGCGCGAAGCCTGTGCGGCGGCGCATATCCCGCTGAACACCGACGACAAACTGATCGCGCGGATCGCGCCAAAAGAGAACACCTACGCGGTCGGCGTCTTCCAGAAGTACACCACAGCGCTGCGGGCACGCGCCAACCATGTTGTGCTGGTCAACCCGTCGGATATGGGCAACCTGGGTACTATTCTGCGAACAATGCTCGGCTTTGGCTTCGTCGATCTGGCGCTGATACGACCAGCCGCAGACATCTTCGACCCGCGCGTGGTGCGCTCCTCGATGGGGGCGCTGTTCCAGATGCGGTTCGCTTATTTCGACAGCTTTGCGGCCTATCGCGCGTCGAACCGGCGACAGTGTTATCCCTTCATGACCAACGGACGCCAGCCGCTAAACGAAGTACGCTTCGAACCGCCTTTCGCGCTGGTCTTCGGAAGCGAGAGCAGCGGCCTGCCAGACTCGTTCCATGACGAGGGCATCAGCGTCCGCATCCCGCACACGGAAACCATCGACTCGTTGAATCTGGCGGTGGCGATGGGCATCGCGCTGTATCGCGCCGCGAACCCGGCAATTCCGCCAACTGCTTGACGAACCCCAAACCACTGCCTATAATCGAGAAAACGATTTCTCAATAGTCCCGTTCGCATTTTTGTTGAGATTTGTTACCTGCATTTAT
>JAEUQX010000477.1 GCA_016788625.1 Anaerolineae bacterium | reverse complement strand
CGCCTGTCGATATTTGTCATGTCCATGACTCGCCGTGCAGCGTTCAAGGACAAACATCATGCAGATTACGTGATCAACAATCCTAGCCTAAAGCGCTCCTCTCAATTACCCTGCAAATAGGGGCTTCATGCCCACATCTGCAACCACTGACTCCACACCGCTTGTCCGCATGTAAACTCCTGCTCTTCTCAACGTATCTGGAGCGAACAAGGAGGAGTGTATGAACACTCTACGCTCAGAAATGCGAGTGGGGAGGAAAAACATCCTCTTCGGTGCTTTTCTATTTTTGTTGTTTGCTGTCTGCATGGGCATCCCCCTGACCATCAACCTGTTCGGGGGTTCGGCGCTCTCTGCTGAACAGTACGAGCTTTGGAAGGTCGTGCACGCCTACGGTCTATTCCTCGGCGTGATTAACGTTTTCCTCGGAACCAGCATCAACAATCTGCAGCTTTCAAGAGGCCAAAAGGAGCTTCTAAGCTGGTCGTTCATCATTGCGGCACTATTCGGCGCGATTGTCCGTATGGCGCTGGTCTTGTTGGCGGTCTATGACACTTGGCACCTGGTGCCGTCGTTCGGTGAGGCGGTCTTTTTCTCTATTGGCCTGGCGCTTTTCGTCTATGGCTTGAGCCGCGCTGGCGACCAGATTGAGACGACAACACCGCGAATGCCGACTGCCGAGGATCGTCCAGTTCGGACAAAAGCCTGAGATTTAATGGCAGTTAGCTGTCAGTCAAATACGATCACGCCGCGTGCCAGCGAGCCGCTGAGCATCTCCTGATAGGCTTCGTTGATCTGGTTGAGGGGATAGCGGCGTGAAATCAGTTGATCGAGCTTGAGCTTGCCTGCTGCATAGAGATCGAGCAGCATTGGGAAATCGCGGCTGGCGTTGACCGTGCCGTAGTAGCTGCCTTTGATGACCTTCTCCTGACGGGTGATGACCGCGCCAGGGAGGTTCGTACCCGTGCCCATCGCGGAGAGACCCGCCAGCGTGAGTGTTCCGCCGGGACGGATGGCCTGAAAAGCGAGTTCCTGTAATGCGGGGATGCCTACTGCCTCAAAAGCGTGCTCAGCGCCGCGCCCCCCGGTCAGCGCGCGGATCTCGTCCAGCGTGCTGCTGCTGGAGAGCAGCGCGTGAGTCGCGCCAAATTGGCGGGCAATTTCCATCTTTGCTGGGTTGGTATCAACAGCAATGATCTTCTCCGCTCCGGCCAACAGCGCGCCCTGCACGATGCTCAGCCCGACGCCGCCACAGCCAAAGACAACCACACTCTCGCCGGAGCGCACCCCCGCCGTGTAGATAACCGCGCCAACCCCGGTGGCAACCGCGCAGCCGACCAGCGCGGCGATTTCGAGCGGGACATCCTTGCGAATGGGCACGCAGCTTTCTTGTGGCACGACAGCATATTCCGCGAAACTCGCCAGCCCAGAAAAATGGTAGACCGTCTGGCCGTTCCAACGCAGGCGCGTCGTACCATCGAGCATCGTACCCGCCCAGATCGGCGCAACGTAGGTCTCGCACAGGTTGGGTTTGCCGCGCAAACAATAGAAGCACTCGCCGCAATCGGGCGCCCAGTTCAGCGTGACATGATCACCCGGTTTGACCCGCGTCACCCCTGCCCCAACGGACTCGACCACGCCCGCGCCTTCATGACCCGGAACGACAGGCATGGGATGCTGTGTCGCGCCGGAGACAAGGTGGTAGTCGCTGTGGCACACGCCGCTGGCCGCGATCCTGACACGCACTTCGCCCGCGCCAGGTTCAGAGAGTTCGACCTGATCAACGATGAACGGTTGATGCGCGGCGGTGAGGATGGCAGCCTGGATTTTCATGTGATGCTCTCCCTGAGCAGTGGGTTTGCGGGCACGAGGGCAAGCGCTATGATAGAGCGGCTGCGGTAAATCAACAAGGAGAAACTATGTCGCTCGCTCCCCTCTCAACATACCTGGAGTTCGCGCTGGATGCTGCCTGGCAGGCGGGCCGGATTACACTCGGTCATTTCCAGACGGGGCTGGATGTCGAACGCAAAGCCGATGAATCGCCTGTGACGATTGCCGACCGCCAGTCGGAACAGAAGCTGCGTGAACTGATCGGACGTTACTGGCCGGATCATGGGATTATCGGCGAGGAATATGGCACGCAGGCGGGCAGCAGTGAGCTGACCTGGACCGTAGACCCGATTGACGGCACCAAATCGTTCATTCACGGCGTACCTATTTATGCTGTGCTGCTGGCCTTGACGGATGGCAAGCGTCCGCTGGTCGGCGTGGTGCATTTCCCAGCGCTGAACGAAACGGTGTATGCCAGCCAGGGCGGCGGCTGCTACTGGAACGGGCGGCGGACAAAGGTCTCCAGCGTGAACGACCTTTCACAAGCAACGCTGATTGCCAGTGAAATCGCTGAACGCCACTACCCCGGTTACAAACTGGATGCCTGGAAACGACTGCTGGCGGCGACGGCTGTGCAGCGCACCTGGGCGGACGCTTATGGCTACGCACTGGTGGCGACCGGACGCGCCGATCTGATCATCGACCCCTGGATGGGCATCTGGGACTGCGGCCCGCTTCAGGTGGTATTGGAAGAAGCGGGCGGCACATTCACAGATTGGAGCGGTACACCGACGATCTATGGCGGTGAGGCCATCGCGACAAACGGCGCATTGTTCGACGCGGTAATGCAGATGGTCAAGCCGCAGTAACCTTAGTTGCCGCGCAGGCGGGGGTCGAGCGCGTCGCGCAGCGCATCGCCCAACAGATTGAAACCCAGCACGATCAGGATAATTGTCAGGCCAGGAAAAAACATCACCCACCATTTGCCGGAAGCCAGCGCTGGCTGACTTTCTGCCAGCATTTTGCCCAGTTCAGGCCAGGGCGGCTGCTGCCCCAGGCCGAGAAAGCCAAGCGCAGCCGTCTCGATCACCGCTGTGCCGAGCAGCAGCGTGGATTGTACGATCAGCGGTGCCAGGCTGTTCGGCAAAACGTGTGAGATCATGATTTTGCCCCCGCTCGCACCAAGGCTGCGGGCGGCGGTCACGTACTCAGTGTTGCGAATCGAGATCGCCATCGAACGAGTCAGACGCGCGAAGGTAGGAATCTGCGTGACCGCGATAGCAATCATGCCGTTAGTCAGGCTGGCTCCAGCGACGGTGACGAGCGCGATGGCGAGCAGCAGCGATGGAAAGGCCAGGATGACGTCCATCAGGCGCATGGAGACACTTTCGAACCAGCCGCCCGAAAAACCCGCGATCAGGCCGATGGTCGTGCCAATGGTCAGCGAGATGATGACCACGAAGATGCCCACGCTGAGCGAGACGGACATACCGTGACCGACGCGGCGCATGATGTCGCGCCCGTTCTTGTCCGCGCCGAAGGGATATTCGCAGGTCAGGCCATTGAGCGACAATTTCTCTGGCGAAGCGCTAAACTGCGATTCCAGCCAGGCGACGATGCAGTCCGGCGGGGCATAACGCGCAGGCAGGCTGCCATCGCGGATGGCGTCGTATTTATCAAGCAATGGCACGAAGATAGCGGCGAGCAGCGTCGCAAATGCCAGAATGCCGCCGAGCTTGGCGCTGGGGCTGCGCCACAGACGACGCGAAAAATCGCGAAGTTGCTCCAGGCGAACGTCACGCTCGCTGCGCCGAGTCAAAGCGAGACGGGGCTGCGCTTGTGTTGTGCTAGTCATCAGGACACCCTGATCCGAGGATCAACTACGGCGTAAAGCACGTCAACAGTGACGTTAACGATGATATAAATCAACGAGATGAGCAGCGTCACCGACTGCACAATCGTGTAGTCGCGCGCGATGATTGAGTCAAACAGCCACTTGCCAATGCCCGGCCACGAATAGATCGTCTCCGTCAGCACAGCACCGGAGAGCAGCGTGCCAAGCTGCAAACCAATGATGGTGATAATCGGCAGCAGTGCATTGCGCAGCGCGTGAGAGAAGATCACCGGGCGCTCAGAA
Source organism: Anaerolineae bacterium (assembly GCA_016788625.1). GTDB lineage: Bacteria > Chloroflexota > Anaerolineae > Aggregatilineales > Phototrophicaceae > CFX2. The sequence continues at coordinate 15,355 of JAEUQX010000477.1, read as the reverse complement.
AGTCCTTTAGCGCGAGCTGTGCGGATGTAATCCTGGTTGAGGACTTCGAGCATGGCCGAACGGGTGATGCGCGCGACGATGGCGAGCGGTACTGTGAAGAGCGTGAACGTCGGCAGGACGAGATGCGTGAGCGAATTCTGGAGCGCCGGCCAGTTCCCCGTCAGAATCGAGTCGATGATATGCAGACCGGTTCGCCGTTCGAGTTGAATAGCATCATCCAGCCGTCCGATAAACGGCAGAATGTCAAACCGCACGCCAAACAGATAGATGAGCAGCAAACCGAGGACAAAGATGGGTATGGAGACGCCAAGCAGCGCAAAAAACATGCTGGTGGTGTCGATGAACGAGTTACGCCGCGCGGCAGACAGAATTCCGATAGGGACACCCAACAGCGCGGCTAAGGTCAGGGCGACGAGGGCGAGTTCAACGGTCGCAGGAAAACGGTTGGAGAGTTCGCTGGCAATGGGGATGTTGCCGCGTACCGTATTGCCCAGGTCGCCGCGCAGCAGCCCGGAAACCCAGATCATATACTGTTCCGGCAGCGGCTTATTGAGACCCAACCGTTCGCGAATAGCCGCGACATTTTCCGGCGACGCGCGTTCACCCAACATGGCAACCGCCGGGTCGCCAGGGATGAGGCGGAGCAGCATGAATACGAGGATGGATACACCAATAATGACGGGTAGCGATTCAATAATGCGTCGGATAAGAAATTTAGTCATTTTTTCCGTGCCATCTGGCGAAAGATGAGGAGTCTGCGCGGTGCAGACTCCTCATGATTGAAATGCTTACCCGGTTACAGCCTAGCCGGTAATGGTAACGGTCTTGAAGAACTCCGTACCAAGCGGGTTGGTGACATAGCCCTGCACGCGGTTGTTGAAGGCCAGAGGCACGGGACCATGCGCAATGTAAATGCGCGCTGATTCAGCGGCCATGATGGCTTCCACATCCTTGTAAATCTGATCACGCGCAGCGGTGTCCAGGCTCACACGCGCTTCCTGGAGCATCTGGGCCACTTCGGCGTTCTGATAGTAACCTTCACGCGCCAGTGGGGTATCGACGCTGGCGAAGAAGTAACCGATGAAGTTGTCTGGGTCACCATTGTCACCCGTCCAGCCAAGCTGGTACAGGCCGAGCAGTTGACCATCGCGGCGGGCGTCCAGATAGGCCGACCAGTCACCTGCGGACGCGAGTTCGGCGTTGATGCCAGCAGAGGCCAGGTAATTGACCATCGCCGAGCCAATACCTTCGCCATCCGGGTTGTACGGGCGGGCGACGGGCATGAAGTACAAGCGGATCGGAATGGTCTCTTCCACGGTATCCGTGATGTTGCCGTCGGCATCCAGCGCCAACACGTTAACTTCGCTCAGACCGTTCGGATAACCCGCATCCGCCAAAAGCTGCTTGGCGAGTTCCGGGTCAAACGGAGTCTGGACATCGGGGTTGAAGCCGATGCCAATGCTGGGCGGGTTCATGGTGTTGGCCGCAACTGAGCCGGGGACATAGAAGGCATCCACGATTTCCTGGCGATTCAGCGCCAGCGAGATCGCCTGACGGACGCGCGGATCACGGAATTCCTTGATGCGGTAGTTGAAAGCCAGATAGAAGACATTGAAGGCCGGGCGAAGCTGGATGTAGAGATCTTCGGAGGCTTCGATGGTCGGAACATCTTCGACGTTCGGGCGTTCGAAAGCGTCAATATCGCCAGACTGGAGCGCCGCCAGACGGGCCGCATTGTCCGGGATGATCTTGAAGATGATCGTATCGATATTGCCCGAAACTGTGCCCCAGTAGCTTTCGTTGCGCGTCAGGACAACACGATCATCGCTGACCCACTCGACGAATTTGTACGGGCCGGTGCAGGAGAAACCAACTTCCGGCGTACCATAAGCAGCGCCGTTAGCTTCCACAGCGGCAGGGCTGGCAAGGCTGAACATCGGCATGGCGAGGTTGTTGAGGAAGGCGCCGATGGGGGCAGAGAGCGTGAAGGTAACTTCAAATTCGCTCGTGGCCTGCACATCGGTGATCAACGAGGCGTCGTCGAAACCGTTGAACTGCGCTTCGTAGTATTCAAAGACCTGCTCCGCGAAGTGCTGCGGGTGGGTGGTCAGACGCCAGCGGTCGAAGTTCCACTTGACGGCCTCGGCATTGAAGGGAGTGCCATCGTGGAAGGTGGCGTTCTCAACCAGTTTGAAGGTCCAGGACAAGCCATCTTCGCTCGTCGTCCAGCTTTGCGCCAGTGCCGGGCCAGGGATGGTCGTGTCGCCCTGGAACTCGACCAGTGTTTCGCAGCCCTGGGTGAGCGTGCGGAACGAAATACCATCCGTGACAATGGCTGCGTCAAGCTGGACGGGGTTGCCGAATTCGCCGAAGGTGAAGGTTACACCTCCATCCTGTGCGCTAATCGGCGCGACTGCCAGGATCATTACAATCAAGGCAAGCGCAAGTGCCGTAAAACGGGTACGCATCGTCAAATTCCTTTCGCAAAATCAGATGCAATACTATCGGTTTGCCAATAAGTAGCGATGGCAAACATCTTGCTAATCTAGCATATTGCCATCTAATTTACCACTCATCTTGGCATACGGTTCAGGCGGTCATCAGAACCTGTTCGATGCGCTCGAATGCCCAATCAATATCCGGACGCGTGATGATCAGCGGCGGCGCAAAGCGAATCACGTTGTCATGAGTCTCTTTACAGAGCAAACCATGCTGCATAAGCATCTCACAAAAGCGACGCGCCCCACCCGCTTGCGGCTTCAGCTCAACGCCAATGAGCAAGCCACGCCCGCGTACTTCGGCAATATGTTCGCTTTCGATGCGCTCGAGGCGACCCTTGAGGTATTCACCCAGATGGCGGGCGTTCTCGATCATACCTTCCTCCACCAGCACCTTGAGCGCGCTGCGGGCCACCGCGCAGGCCAGCGGGTTACCGCCGAAGGTCGAACCATGATCACCGGGGCGGAACACGCCGAGCACATCGCGACGTGCCAGAACTGCCGAGACTGGATAGAAGCCGCCGGATAGCGCTTTGCCGATGGTGACCACATCCGGTTTCACATCTTCCCAGTCAGTGGCAAACAGTTGGCCTGTGCGTCCCAGGCCGCACTGAATCTCGTCCGCAATCAAGAGTACGTTGTGACGGGTGCAGATGTCGCGAATGCGACGCAGATAGCCATCCGGGGGAATGATCACACCAGCCTCACCTTGAATTGGCTCGACCGAGAAGGCGACGGTATTGGGTGTAATCGCGGCTTCCAGCGCGTCGGCATCGCCATAGGGCACCGTGACGAATCCAGGCGTGAAGGGACCAAACCCTTCGCGGTACTGTGCCTCGGTCGAGAAACTGATGACGCTGATCGTGCGTCCCTGGAAGTTGCCATGACAAGTGATGATTTCAGCGCGATTTTCCGGGACGCCTTTGACCTGATAGCCCCACTTACGCGCGGCTTTGAGCGCGGTCTCAACTGCTTCCGCACCACTGTTCATCGGCAGCATCATGTCGAAACCCGTCAATTCACAGATTTCTTGGGCAAGAAGCGGCAGTTGATCATTGCGGAAGGCGCGCGATGTGAGTGGCAGCCTGCTGGCCTGCTCGATCATCGTCTGAAGGATTCGCGGATGAACATGTCCCTGATTGAGAGCAGAATAGGCGCTGAGAAAATCGAGGTAACGATTGCCCTCAACATCCCATACCCAGATGCCTTCGCCCCGCTCCAGGACAACATTCAGCGGCTTATAGTTGCGGGCGTTGTAACGCTCTTCCAGTGCAATGAAGTCCTGTGTATTCATGATTGTCCTTTTGTTTTGCGCCAACTATTTTCCTTAGTATAACTTGCGAGCATCGGGTTTGACAGCCAGGCATGACATATTGCACAACTGCGATAGGATATATTGCACACATCAATGACGGAATCGTCGCTTGAAGACCCGCACCATCAAGCTTGAGGCTGACGTTTCTCTGGTTGATTTTGACGGGGCAATCACGTAAGTTTTAAGGAATCGTGATCGTCTGATCATTAAACGGACTGTAGTCCGCTTAATGATGGGTTGAGTGGGAGAAAGCAGGACAACATGAAGATTCTGGGGCTGCATCACATCACGATCGTGGCGGCAAATGCCCAGCGCACGGTCGATTTTTACACGCACATCCTGGGTCAGCGGCTGGTCAAGCAGACCGTCAACTTTGATGATCCGGGTAGTTACCATCTGTATTTTGGCGATGAAACCGGACGACCAGGCACCGCTGTGACATTCTTCGAGTGGCCGAGCGCACGGCGCGGCTACCCTGGCGTGGGCGGCACGCATCACTTCGCGCTTCAGGTGAAGGACTATGACGGGCTGCTCAAGTGGAAGCGCTGGCTGATTGATCATCAGATCAAGGTGGATGGGCCATTCGACCGCAATTACTTCAAGTCGATCTACTTTCACGATCCGGACGGGACGATCATCGAAATCGCGACAGCGGGGCCAGGCTGGACGATGGATGAACCCGACGCGACGATTGGCACAGAATATCGCGAGCCGCCCGCGCAGATGCTGGTGAACAACCGCGACGAGGAGCGCATCAAGGCCGAGACCTGGCCGGAAGCGGTCACGCGCATCGACGCGGATATGGCGCTGCTGAACGGGATGCACCACATCTCGGCAATCAGTTCGGACATCCAGCGCACACACGCCTTCTTTGGCGACCTGCTGGGGATGCGGCGCGTTAAGATGACCTCGAACTTCGACGATCCAAGCTCCGCGCATTGGTACTGGGGCGTTGACGATGGCAAACCGGGTACGCTGATTACCTACTTCGAACGTGACCCACAAAAGACGGGCTACATGCGAATGGGCGCAGGACAAACGCACCACTTCGCGCTGGCGGTCGCGGATGAAGCTGAACAGGCGGAGTGGCGTAACCGACTGATGAAGGCGGGACTGCGCGTCTCCCCTATCATGGATCGGGTGTACTTCAAGAGCATCTACACCAATGATCCGGATGGACACATTGTTGAGCTGGCGACGGTCGGGCCGGGCTTTCCATTTGACGAAAGTGTGGCTGAGCTGGGCACATCACTGCGACTGCCCCCCTGGCTGGAAGAACAACGCGCCGTGATCAGCGGCGCGCTCCGTCCACTCACGGTCGAACCCTGGGTCAATCCAGCAAGCGATGCGTGATGACAGTGCCGCATAAAGTGGACACTCCTAGACTACTGTGCCCGTATCCTGTGAACGGACGCGGCGGTTGCGTGGTTCGACATCAGGTTCAACTGATCTGGTCTATCGATCAGACACCTGTGGCAACATGAAGAATGATAGGGCGTGATCATGGCGTTCATAACTCACCATGTTTGCGCCTTTTTAGTTACACTGTACAAAGTCAACTTGTATATTTTTGACAGGAAAAGACCATGCGCATTGCGACCCCCGTACCTTCTGACCTCGAAATCGCCCAGAGCGCCAATCTGCTGCATATCAACCGCATTGCCGAACAGCTTGGATTAGACCCCGAAACCGATCTGGAACATTACGGCAAATACATGGCGAAAATCAACCTGGATGTCCTGGAACGGCTTCGCAACAAACCGGACGGGCGCTACGTTGATGTCACCGCTATCACCCCTACCCCATTGGGCGAAGGCAAATCGACAACGCTCGTTGGACTGGGACAGGCGATGAAGCACATCGGCAAACGCGCGGTGATCACGATCCGACAGCCCTCGCAGGGGCCGACCTTCGGCATCAAAGGCGGGGCAGCAGGCGGTGGCTACAGCCAGGTTGTGCCAATGGAAAACTTCAATCTGCATCTGACCGGGGACATTCACGCCATCACCGCCGCGCATAACCTGATCGCCGCGATGATCGATAACCACCTGTATCACGGCAACGCGCTGAACATCGACCCACACCAGATCGTGTGGCGGCGCGTACTCGACCTGAACGACCGGGCACTGCGAAATGTTATCGTTGGGCTGGGCGAGAAGGCTGATGGCGTGCCGCGCCAGACCGGCTTTGATATCACGGTCGCCTCGGAAATCATGGCGATCCTGGCGCTGACCACCTCGCTAAGCGATCTGCGCGCGCGCATTGGCCGCATGGTATTGGCCTATGACAAGGACAAGAAGCCCGTGACGGCGGAACAGCTCGGCGCGGCGGGCGCGGCGACGGTACTGCTGAAAGAAGCGATCAAACCGACGCTGATGCAGACGCTGGAAAATACGCCCGCGATTGTGCACTGCGGGCCGTTCGCCAATATCGCACACGGTAACTCGTCCGTGCTGGCTGACATGATTGCGATCAAGAGCGCTGACTATGTGCTGACCGAATCCGGCTTCGGCGCGGACATCGGCGCGGAGAAATTCTTCGATATCAAGTGCCGCGTCTCTGGGCTGCGTCCAAATGCGGCGGTACTGGTCGTCACTATCCGCGCGCTAAAGGCCCACACGGGCAAATACAAGGTGACACCTGGCAAGGCGCTGGATCCTGGACTGACCAGCGAAAACGTCGCCGATGTCGAGGTGGGCGCTGCTAACATGGTGCGCCACCTGGAGAATATGCGGAAGTTCGGTGTGAATCCGGTCGTGGCGATCAACGTCTTCAAGAACGATACCGACAGGGAAATCGCGGCGGTCAACGAGATCGCGATGGCAGCGGGCGCAGTAGGCGTCTCAGTCGCGCGGCACTGGGCAGAAGGCGGCGCGGGTGCGGCGGAACTGGCCGAGATGGTCGTCGAGGCCTGTGATCGTCCGAACGACTTCAGGGTGCTGTATCCAGCCGAGTGGCCGATCAAGCAGAAGATCGAGACCATTGCGCGCGAGATTTACCGGGCAGATGGCGTGGACTATACGCCGGAGGCCGACAAACAGATTGAGACGTTCGAGAAGAATGGCTTCGGCGGGCTGCCGATCTGCATGGCAAAGACGCATCTGAGCTTCACCGCTGACCCAACCCTGAAAGGCGCGCCGACCGGCTTCCGGCTGCCGATCCGCGAAGTGCGCGCGTCGGTCGGAGCGGGATTCATCTACCCACTGTGCGGCGAGATGCGGACGATGCCAGGCCTGCCCAAGACTCCAGCGGCGGAAGCGGTCGATCTGGACGAAGAAGGGCGTGTAGTGGGGCTGTTCTAGAAGTGTTGGGGGATGAGTAATTAGGGGAACTGAGACTATAGCAGATAAGAGATACGGGTCGAGTAACCCGTGATGTCCTCTTGCAGGCATGAAGCCATGAACGGAGGCCAACCTGGTCTCCGTTCTGTTCGACGGCGACATGTAATCGCTGATAGGAATCCTGGTAATCATGAACACTTTGGCAAAGCCATCGATAATGCTATAAGATTATGCAATTCAAGGAAGTTGATCTCTCTTGCAACAGACTATTTTGGTGACAAGACTGAAGGCTTATTCGAGGGCAACACAAGATGGATGAATATGTATTTATTTCGTATGCAAGTTCTGATGGGCAGGTGTTTGCGAGAAGACTATACGCTGATCTTGTCGCCCAAAACATTAGGGTATGGTTTGATCAAGAGAGTATTCCCCCTGGCTCAGATTGGGATAGGGAAATTGATAAGGGCTTGCAGAGTTCAAAGGCTGTCTTGCTGCTTCTGACACCGGGCAGCGTATTATCACATCAAGTCAAGAGCGAGTGGAATAATGCTTTAAATCGATATCAGCCTTTGATCCCTTTACTCGTCAAAGAGTGCGAAATTCCACGAACGATTTCAGTGTTTAACTATTTGGATTTTCGAAGTGAGTATGAGAAGAATTTCAGCGCCTTATTGAGTCGACTAAAGGCACTTGACTCTGAGCATCCTAAGTATCTGCTACAAATCCTTAATGCATATGAGTCGGCGCAATCAGAGGCCCGGGACCCCAGCAGGTTTTCCTCTAAAATTGAGACTATCAAGCAGAGAATATCGCAATGGAACGAGGGGATTAACGATCAGCGCACAAGAATTGCAGTGGGTATTGAACAACAGAAAGGAATATTGACTTCAGACCAGCAGAAGTTCAACAGACTCGTGACTGTTGGGCAACGACCTACACAGTTGACTGAGTTATTCAAGGATCGATCTCATCAACGGGCGCAAATTATCCAATTACTTTCAGATGAAAAGGTTCGACTGCTTAGTGTAATTGCAAGGGGAGGTATGGGTAAGACAGCTCTTGTGGCAAAGGTCTTGTCCGATATTGAAAAAAATCACGAATCGCTGGATTCAATCGGCAACATACACGGAATTGTTTATCTGAGCGTCAGAAATGCTGGATTCAGCCTGGAGAGCATATTTCTGAACGTCGCCAAGCTGTTTGAGCCAACGGTAGCGACATCGTTGAATGCGGTTTGGGAAAGCACAAAGCTATCAATCGAAGAAAAAGTGGAGAATCTGATAGAAGTCCTGGGAAAACACAAAGTCATTGTATTCATTGATAACATAGAAGATGTGTTGGATAGTACTGGTCACGTGCGGGATCCGGAATTACGCGCGTTTTTCAATACAGCCTTGCACGATCTACGGAATTCAAAGATCATCACAACATCTCGAAACACGTTGAATCTCTCGCCAGAGTTGGCGGCATTTGAACGGCGAATCTTCATTCAGGAAGGACTGCCGACGCCTGATGGGGTTCAACTCTTGCGTGATCTCGATCCAAATGGAAGCTATGGGATAGCGAGCAGCACTGATGAGAAAATAGCAGAACTGGTTGCTTTAGGACATGGCATTCCGCGAGCGCTGGAAGTGATGGTCGCCATTCTCGCCAACGATCCATTCATGGATATTGATACTTTACAGAGCGAGTTTGTGCACCACGAAAACACTGTACATGAGTTAGTAGCCGAGAACTATAGAAAACTCGACGAAAATTCTCAGAGAGTTATTGAAGCTATAGCAGTATACAAAAAACCGCTCTCGATCCTGGCAATCGACTATCTACTTGAGCCATTTTTTCCTGGGCTGAATGTTCCACAGATCCTTCGGCAGTTAGCCCAGATTCGGGTCATTGATATTGACCGCATTACAAAGACCATTTACCTGCATCCTATTGACAGTGATTTTGCCTATCACCAGATTCCAAATCCCCCATCTGCGCATGAACAAGCTTATTGCCTCAGGAACCTGGAAAATCGAGCAGCAGACTACTATTCATCTTTTCACAAAGCCGTTCCCTGGTCGCATCTTGACGACGTGCAAAGCTATCTTGATGCATATGAGCATCGAATAAAAGCCAGCGAGTACGATAAAGCTGCTGTGCTGCTGGGAGAAATCGCGAATTTCCTGGCTTTTCAGGGGCACGTATTCCGTCTCGAAAGGATGTTGAAAAGCATAGAAACAGATTTGAAATCAGATGAGTCACGCGCTGCTTTTCACTATTGCAGTGGACTTGTGCGAATGGTTTTGGGACCTCTAGAAGCAGCGATAACAAACCTTGAAAAGGCACACAAGACAGCAGCGCCGCACACAGCAGTACACTATAATTCACTGAAACATTTGGGAGATGCATATCGGTATTCCGGTCAACTGAATGAGGCAGTTAAGCATCTTGAACATGCACTCGAACTTGTTGTCGATTTTGAGGACAAAATCCAGATCCTCATGAATCTGAGCATGACCTATACCAGCCTTTGGGATATCGCAGCAGCGATACGCTGCGCTGAAAACGCGGTAGAACAGTCGATCAAATCAGATAACATTGTCACCCTAGCCAAAGCACATAACGCGCTGGCAGTCGCCTATGTTGCTGCAAGGAAAGATCGTGCAGCGATTGAGCATGGACTGAAGTCGCTTGAGTACTACAAGGCATACAATGAACAGGGCGGGCGGGCGGTAAATGGGGCAACTTTCATGCTTCAGTTGCTTGGAATGTGTTATCTGGAGCTAGGCAACACTGAGACAGCATTCGAGTATTTCGAGACAGCCCTAACAAACACGCTGGAATTTGATCTGCCGCGTGTACGAGGATTTGTATTGTTCAACACCGCTGTCGCGCATCTTATAGCGGGACAACTACCCAAAGCAATAGAAGCAGCCAGACAAGCTCAAAAACTGTTTACTGACCTGGGAATACAGTATGTTGATGTCTCGCATCTTGTGAAGGCTGTGTCGTCAAGAATAGAGGGCGACACATTGGCCGAAGCGAACGAATGGCTGAGATGTGCTCACGAAACGATCAAGACGCCTGATTTGTTTAACCCACTGTTCTTTGCTGAATTGGCTCGCAAGACAGCGGAAAAGATCGGTAATGCTGACCTCATGTCAGAGGCGCAGAGGTTTGTCGATGAGTTCAGGAAGAAACTTGTTACCGTCTAGACCGCTGTCGAGCCACACACTTACACTTCGCGGTCGACAGGCAGTTTGACGTGCACGGTTGTTCCTTCCTTGGGCACGCTGTTAACCACGATCCTGCCGCCGTGCAATTCCGTCAAGCGCTTGGCTAACGTCAGCCCCAGGCCAAGTCCCTGCTGCTCGTAGGTCTTGCGCTCGAACTGCATATACGCGCCGATCTGGGCAATCTGTTCTTCGGTCATGCCACGCCCCTGATCGGTGACAGTAATCTCGTAGATGCCGTTATCCGCTCTGCCTCTGACCTGCACAGGTGCGCCTGGTTGCGAAAATTTGAAAGCATTCTGCACCAGTTCCTCAACAATTTTGGCGAGATTGGTGTGCGGAATACGCATCATGGCGGGGTCAACGTCGAGGGACAAGTCAGGCGTGCGGCTCATGTCATCTCCAGCCTTGATGGCAGCCTGGGGAATAACAGTACGGGTCTCAGAGATCTGTTTGGGCTGAATAAGGTTTTCCATGCCTTTAGGATCGTTGGTCGCCATATCAATCTGCACATAGAGCAGATAGTTTTCAATGACGCGATAGAGGCGCATCCCGGATTTGTAAACCATGCCGAGCATACCCTGAAGCTGATCAGGCTCCATGTCGTCTGTACCCATCATCAGCATCTCGGTATAGCCGATGATGCCCGTCAGCGGGGTACGCAGTTCATGCGGCAGCGCGCGGGCGATATTCTGGCGCAGGTCGTCGAGCTGCTGCTCATATGGCAGAATGACTTTGGTGTGACGCTCCAGGCGCATTTTGACCGCACCCAGCAGTTCCGGTGCAGTGAAGGGCTTGGTGATATAGTCATCCGCGCCAAGTTCCATGCCCCGGCGCATATCATCCCGTTCAGCTTTGGCCGTAAGAAACACAAATGGAATAGCGGCAGTGCGGGGATTATTTCGGAGTTCAATCAGGACACCGTAACCATTCAGTTCCGGCATCATGATGTCGCATATGATCAGGTTGGGCAGGACTTGCAACGCCTTCTCAACCCCCTCGCGACCATTCTTTGCACCGTAGACCTCGAACTGCTCGAGCATCAACGTTTCCATGATGTTTTCGAGTATCGTTGGTTCGTCTTCGATCACCAGAAGCTTATACATCATACATTTCCCCGACAGGAATATCCGTAAGCCCAGCTACTACTTTAGACATTATAAGGCCAGTGCAAGCCAGAATACGTAAGGTTTTGTTCGGCTGACAGGCAAACATGATCTATAATCGACAGGATTTTGTCAGACATTGCGCAGGAAAGTGAGCAACCACATTGAAACACGTGCTGCCTTTTAACGATGGCTGGCTGTTCAGCCCTCGCGATTTAGCGATGGATATACCCGACAGTGAGTTCGCGGCCGTCACTCTGCCTCATACCAATAAGCTATTCCCTCACCACAATTTTGACAACCAGGAATATCAGTTCATTTCGACCTACCGCAAGCGCTTCACTCTGCCTGAATCGCGGCAAGGGCGACGCGTTTATATCGATTTTGACGGGGCGATGATCGCCTGCGACGTGATGCTCAACGGGCGTAAGGTGGGCGAATACGAGGGCGGTTTCACCCCGTTTTCGTTCGACATCACGGACTACCTGGACGAACGCGGCGAGAATGTGCTCACGGTGCGACTGGATTCGACCGAGCGAACCGACATCCCGCCGTATGGATTCGTGGTCGATTATCTGACCTTCGGCGGCATCTACCGTGATGTCTGGCTGCGCTATGTCGAGCCCTGCCACATCGTCAATGTGTTCATCCAGACGAAGGATGTGCTGAGCAGTCAAGCGAGCCTGGAAATCAGCGCGCTCATCAAGAACCAGTCCCCCACCCCGCAACATGTGCGCCTGTCGTCTGTGGTACGCGAAACAGCCGAGGGAAAAGCCCAAACCTACACGACGCCGGACGAGGTGATCGTACCTGCCTACGGGGAACAGCAGGTTACGATCAGCGGTTTGTGGGGCGAATGCAGATTATGGTCGCTGAATAACCCGACGCTCTATGATGCCGAGATTACGCTAACAAGCAAAAACACGGTGATTGACCGTGTGCAGGAGCGTTTCGGCTTTCGCACCGCCCGTTGGGAAAAGGATGGCAGCTTCTACCTGAACGGGCAACCGCTCAAGCTGATTGGGCTGAACCGCCACCAGACCTACCCGTATATCGGCGCGGCAGCCCCGGCACGTTTGCAGCGGCGCGACGCCGAGATCGTGAAGTACGAGCTGGGCTGCAACATCGTCCGCACCTCGCATTACCCGCAGTCGCCGCACTTTCTGCGCCGCTGCGACGAGATCGGCCTGCTAGTCTTCGAGGAAATCCCCGGCTGGCAGCACATCGGCGATAACGACTGGCAGGGCATCAGCGTGCGCGACCTGGAAGCGATGATCGTGCGCGACCGCAACCATCCCTCTATCGTGATCTGGGGGGTGCGAATTAACGAGTCGCAGGACAACGAAGCGTTCTACCGCGCGACCAATGCGCTGGCGCACCAGCTTGACCCGACGCGGCAGACGGGCGGCGTGCGCTACTTCCAGAACAGTCAATTCCTGGAAGATGTGTTCACCTTCAACGACTTCTCCAACAGCGTACAGGAGCCGGAACACCAGCCGCACCTGATCACGGAATTTAACGGGCACATGTTCCCGACCAAAACCTGGGATCAGGAAGAGCGCTTGATCGAACACGCGCTGCGCCATGCCCGCATCCAGGATAAGCAGTTGGGAATGCCGAACGTTTCTGGCGCAATTGGCTGGTGCGCTTTTGATTACAACACGCATCAGGAATTTGGCTCTGGCGACCGCATCTGTTATCACGGCGTGATGGACATCTTCCGACTGCCGAAATACGCGGCTTATTTCTACGAAAGCCAGATCGCGCCGGAACAACGCATCGTACTGCGCGCCGCAACCATCTGGGCGATGGGCGACCGCAGCGGCGGCGGCAACGATCCGCTGGTGATCTTCGGCAACGTCGATGAGGTCGAAATCTTCATCGGCGAAGCATCCTTCGGGCGCTACCAGCCTGACCGCGCCGAATTTCCACATCTACCGCACCCACCATTCCAGATTCGCGGGCTGAACCTATGGGTGACGTGGGGGCAGAAGATGGCTGATTTGCGCGTCGTCGGCTACTGGAAGGACGAAGCGGTGGCCGAGCAGCGCATCGCGTCGCGCGGGCTGCCACATGCCCTGTATCTGAAGGCCGATGATGCCGAACTGCTGGCGGACGGCAGCGATATGACGCGCGTGGTGTTCAAGGTTGTCGATGCTTATGGCAACCGCCTGCCCTATGCCAATGCAGTGGTCTCGTTTGAGATCGAGGGGCCAGGCGAACTGATCGGTGAAAACCCGTTCGCGCTGATGGGCGGTCAGGCCGCGCTGTACGTTCGGGCAGGATGGCAGGCAGGCGAGATCATCGTGCGAGCGAAGACACGCGGGCTGGACGAGGTGCAGGCGAAGATTGCCACGCGCAGCCCGTAACCCCTATGCCCCGGCTCCTTTTCTCTGCGTGTGGGAAAAGGGGCCGGGGGCAGAACAGGGATTTCAGTACGGGTATGGTGGAGATGGCAAGCAGAACCCGTGATTTATCCTGGCACAACCGCGTTCTGGCGCATGAGCCAGATGTAGCCGTCCTCCAGACTCGGTTCGACGGACGTAGCGTTGTAATGCGCATCCGGCACACCCAGCACGCGATACTGTACGCCATTGTGCAGTTGCAGGCTGGAGACGACCGAAAGACCGCCATTGGGCTGCTCGTTCTGTAACGTGACATGCCAGACGTTGCCGCGCGCGCGCAGAATCAGGTCACTGGGCGACCCGGTGTAGACCACCCTACCCTTATTCATCACCGCCAGACTATTGCAGCTATGGCTGATGTCCTCGATGATGTGCGTCGAGAGGATCACCGTGCAGCGAGCAGCCATTGAGGAGAGCAAGTTACGGAAGCGCACGCGCTCTTCCGGGTCAAGGCCAACCGTCGGCTCATCGACGATCAGCAAACGCGGCGAACCGAGCAGCGCCTGCGCCACCCCGACGCGCCGCTTCATGCCGCCCGAGTAGGTCTTTAGCTTGCGGTCGGCCACATCCGTCAGGCGCACCTCTTCGAGCAGATCAGCAATCTGGCGTTTACGCTGGTTGGCATCGGTCACGCCTTTGAGGATGGCAATGTAGTCCAGAAATTCGCGACCCGAAAGGTTGGGGTAGAGGCCGAGTTCCTGCGGCAGATAACCGAGCAGCGACTTGGCGGCGAATTTGCCCTCCGCGCTGCTCAGATCGTGACCGAAAACGCGCACGCTGCCCTGACTGGGGTGCATCAACCCGGCGATGATCCGCATCAGCGTCGTCTTGCCAGCGCCATTGGGGCCGACCAACCCGAACATGCCGCTGCCGATCGTGAGGTCGATGCCAGCCAGCGCCTGGACGCCGCCCGCGTAGGTCTTGGTCAGGTGTTGGATTTCAATCATGGTGAAACACTCCTTATGATCAGCGTGGGTTAGCGCCGCGCGTCCTGGTAACGAAACCAGGCCAGCACCAGACCGCCGAGGACGAACAATTGCAGGAAGCCAACAGCCAATGTCAGCATGAGATGCCCATCGGTCATCATCTGCGCGCCGTTGGCGAAGAAATAGCGATACATGACCGGGCGAACCGGATTTGCGAAGTCCAATGCCGTCAGCGCCTCATTGTTAATGGCGGCATTGATCATTGAAGCGAACAGCACGAAGCACCAGATAGCAAACGCTCCCCCGATCAGCGCGGCGCGACGGCGGGAAGGCTGCGTCGCGCCCAGCAACATACTGATACCCCCATTGAAGAGGGTCAGCGGAAAGAGCGCGAGCAGGAGCATTCGCACGAGCTTGCCGAAATCGTAAGGACCAAAGACCAGCGCCGCACCAACGGCCATCACAGCGATCCCTATGATCACCGCCAGCATCAGACTCAGCGCCATACCCATAAACTTCCCCGCCAGATAGGTATGTGCCTTGAGCGGCAGCGCGTCGAGCAGTTCGCGCGTGCCTAACTGCGCGTCAATTGGCACGGCATCGGCA
>JAEUQX010000442.1 GCA_016788625.1 Anaerolineae bacterium | reverse complement strand
TGCAGCAGCACATCCGAGCGCGGGGAGCGGATGTACCCCCCAATCATTGGGGGTACGCCGTAATTAGAGTGTGCTAAATATAGAAATAGACTGGCCTAATTTTCTTACGATGCGCCGTGTATGGCGCGCAGTTTACAGATGCAGGAGGGGGAACATGACTCCCATCATTCAAACCGAACGTCTCAGCAAAGTGTATCAGCGCGGGCGCGGCGAACCTGTCTACGCGCTCAAGGACCTGACGCTGGCGGTGCAGCCGGGCGAAGTCTTTGGTTACCTCGGCCCCAATGGCGCGGGGAAGACGACGACTATCCGCCTGTTGATGGACTTCATCCGCCCGACCAGCGGCAGCGCCCGCATCTTTGGGCAGGATGTGCGCCAGCACAGCGTGGCTATACACCAGCGCATTGGTTTCCTGCCCGGTGAACTCAACCTGTGGAAGAACCAGACCGGGCAGCAGGTAATCAACTACATCAGCCGGATGCGCGGCGGCACGGATACCAGCTACGTGGCTGACCTGACCGAGCGCTTGCAGTTCGACCCCAGCAAACGCATTCGCAGCTATTCGTCCGGCAACCGCCGCAAGCTGGGGCTGATCCTGGCGCTGATGGGCAAGCCTGAACTGCTGATCCTGGACGAACCGACGGGCGGCCTTGACCCGCTGATGCAGCAGATCTTCAACGAGATCATCCTGGAGGTGAAGGGCGAAGGGCGCACGGTGTTCCTCTCCTCGCACATCCTCAGCGAGGTGCAGGCGATTTGTGATCGGGTGGGCATCCTGCGCAACGGCGAGCTGAAGGCCGTCGAGCGCGTGAGCGACCTGACGCACGCTGACTTCCGTTGGGTGACGCTGCGGCTGGAAGAAATCGTCGAACCCGCGCAGTTGGCGGGCATCCCTGGCGTGAGCGATGTCACGCGCGAGGATGGTGCGCTGCGGCTGCGGCTGAACGGCGACTTCGACCCACTGCTGCGTGCGCTCAGTCCGTACTACGTGCGTGACATCCGCGTGCAGGAGCCGAGCCTGGAAGAAATCTTCCTGACGTATTATGGCAATGGCAGCCGCCTGACACATGGCGCTGCGGAAAGGGTGTTGGCATCATGACGATCTTCACAGAGACGCTGCGCCGTCATTGGCGGCAGGTGCTGTGGTGGGGCGGTGGGATGGCGCTGCTGGGCTACTATATCGTGACGATCATCCCGAACGTCGATATGCTCAACCAATACGCCGACATGATCGCTAACCTCAAGCCGGAATTTCTGGCACTGCTGGGCGTGCAGGACGCGGCCACGATTGCCACGCCGGAAGGCTTCATCGCAATGGGCTTCTTCGGCTACGCGCTGCTCATGCTGGCGGCCTTCGCCGTGATGGCCGGGCTGAACATGACCGCCAACGAAGAAGATGAGGGCATCCTCGATGTGGTGCTGGCGCAGCCGGTGCCGCGCTGGCGCATCATCATGGAGAAGTTCGCCGCCTACTTCACGCTGACGCTGGGCGTTGTGGCGGTATCATTGGGCGGGCTGCTGCTCGGCATGAGCGGTTCGTCACTGGGGGTGGACACAGGGCACCTGGTTCAAAGCACGATCAACATGCTGCCCAGCCTGCTGCTGATGATCGCCTTCACGATGTTCGTCGCGACGGTGGTGCGCCGCCGCACGACCGCGCTGGCGCTGGCGGTGATCTTCATCGTCGCCAGTTTCTTCGTGGACTTCCTGGGGAGTTCCGCGAGCGGCACGGCGGCGGAGGCGCTGCGGGCGTTCTCATTCTTCGCCTACTACGACGAACAGACCGTGATCCTGAAGGGCATGGACATCGGCAAGGTGCTGATCCTGCTGGCCGCCTCTGGTGCGCTGCTGCTGGGCAGTCTGTGGTTCTTCGAGCGGCGCGACGTGGGTGTATGAGCGTCGCATGAACGGCGCTTGCCGAACCGCCAATACCTCGTTTAGAGTATAGATAGGGGCGAACTACTGCGTTCGCCCTTATGCTATTGGTGAATGAAAGACGGAAGAGAAGATTTCACCACACAGGCGCAGAGGACACAGAGCCAACACGGAGCGATTGTGTATGGACACGACATGGTGTGTCCGCCGCTCAGTCATGACGGATAGATGAACAACTACGGTGGATCTTCCAGAGCAGGATATAGTCATGGACAAACGGATTGTGATCGTGCTTCTCGTTGTCGTCGCGCTGCTGGCCGGGGCGCTGCCCGTGATGGCGCAGGATACCCCGCTGACGGGCGCGGATTATGTGCCAGCGGATTTCGCCGGGTTCCTGCGGCTGCGCATGGATGATCCCGCCGATACGCTGCGGGCGCTGAACTTCTTTGCCTTCACGGGGCTGTTGGTTCAGCCGGAACGCGTCAACTATAACCCCCAGCAGGGTATCGGGTACGGCGGGCTGCTGCCGCTCGATGCCGCCTTCGACATCGAAAACACATCGTTCGTCCAGAATGTGCTGCCCTTTGCGGGAGGCGAGGTGATCATCGCTTATCCACAGTTCGACGGGGCGCTGAACATCGGCGCGGACGAGTGGGTGATGATCGTGCCGACCGAGGATGTCTTCACGGCGGCGGCGCAGCTCCGCCTGATCATCGAGGGACAGGACTTGCCGCAGCAGGAAACCCACCGCGATACGACGCTCTACATCGGTGATAAGACCACCCTGGCGCTGGCCGATGGCGCGCTGTTGATCGGCAGTACCGATCTGATCAAAGCTGCGCTGGACGCGGCGGCGGGCGAACGCGAGCGCATCAGCGACTTGCTGGCGTACCAGCAGGTGCGGGCTGCCGCGCCGGAGAACCCCTCGCTGTGGGGTTATGTCACCCAGGATTACCTGTTGGCGGCGGTCAACGGCGCGCTGAATGGCGACGCAGATTCGCAGGCGCTGCTGGCGGCTTTCGGCGGGGCGCTCAGCCAGACGCGCGGCGAGGCCAGCTTCGAGTCGCGTTTGCTGGATGGCGGCTTCGATGGCGCGGGCATGTGGATGACGCTGAGCGAAGACCTGACGACGGTGCAGGCGGCGGCGGCTTTCCACCCGATCTCGACCGTCACGGCGGCGGCGGACGAATTCAACGCCGATCTGCTCAACTTCATCCCACGCAACGCCCTGCTGGTGCATACGGGCGCTGACCTGAGCGCGCTGCTCAGCGACGGGCTGACGGCGCTGCCGATGACCAACTTCGCGCGGCAGATGCTCGGTGGCTTCGCCATCGAGACGGTCGGCACAGCCAGCGACCTGATCGACGCGCCGAGCGCTGATGCGGTGGTCGCCAGCGTCAACACGTTCGTCGATGTGGTCAATGAGTTCGACAACTTCGATCTGCGCGCTGACCTGCTGGCACATGTGGAGGGCAGCTACGCGCTGGCGCTGCTGCCGCGCCCGAACAATCCCGCGCCGATTCTCAACACGCCTTTCGACCTGCTGCTGGTGACGCAGACCGCCGAAGCCGAGGCCGCCGCACAGGGTGTGACGACGCTGCTGAGCGCGCTGTTCAATCTGCAGGCAGCGCAGGTGCAGACCGATACGGACTGGACGTTCGTCGCGCTCGCCAGCGAAGACAGCCGCGACCCGGCCTTCATCATCGGCACGCTGGACGACCGTCTGATCATCACGACGGGCGACGCGGTGCAGGCGGCGCTGGCGGCGGAACGCGGCGACAACCGTCTGACCGCGCAGGAAAGCTGGCAGGCGTTGAGCACGGCGCAGACGCCCGATCTGTACGTCGATATGACCGTGCTGCTGAACACGTTCTTCCCGACGGCGGGTGGTTTCGTCATCAACGAGGACAGCCGCACGCGCTTGGGGCTGAACGTGGATGTGCTGGCGAACGGCGTCACGGTGCTGAACGTCAACGTCAGCGTACCGAACTAAGCCGCGCAGCCGTATCGGCGCTGTCTTGTGTGATAACTGCTGATTGTCTTGCCCCGGCGCAGGGTAGGGGGTCAGTGCTATAATTTCGCTTAGGGGTTTTCTGGCCTGGTAGCGCCGTGAAGCGATACCGTGTTGCCGGAAAGGCCCGTTCTGTCGTGCCTCGATTCTGGCGACCGTCGTGTGATAAGTCATGTATCTTATGGGTAGGGCACTGCGATCAATGGAGATGTGGATGAATGCGACGACTGCATAAGCTGCTGTTCCTGTTCATCGCGCTGCTGTTCAGCATCCCGACGGCGGCACAAGAGGTGACCCCGGACGTGTTCCAGGCCGCCACCTACCTCAATCGGATTAACCTGCGCGCGGGTCCCGGCGAAACCCACGACATTATTGCCCAACTTGGCAGGGGCGACAGCGTGACCATCCTGGAACGCAGCGCCAGCGGGGTCTGGCTGCATGTCCAGCACGCCTACAGCGGATTGGACGGCTGGGTCGTTGGCGGGTATCTGACGCTCAATCCGGCGCTGCGCTTCAGCGACCTGCCCGTGAACACGGAAGTGGCCGACGCCCAGACCGTGAACCTCTTTGATCCCGCGCTGCAAACGCTCTACAGCTATCCGGTGCTGCCCACTCTCTCCCCGGCGATGACCGATCTGTTCGCGCAGGGGCAGGCCAACGGGCTGCGCGCGGATGTCGCAACCAAAGTGGGTGACAGCCTGGTCGCCAACGAGTATTATCTGACGCTGCTCGGCGCGGGGACGCCGCAGTTGGGCGCACATGACGATCTTGCCGAGACGGTCGCCTTCTTCGGCGAAGCGCTCAGCCAGCCCAGCACAGCGGCACGGGTCGGCTTGGCGTCATACACGGTGATGGACCCGATGTGGGCGGACAAGAACATTTGCCAGCCGAACGAAACCGCCCTGGCCTGCGAGTATCGCCTCAGGCAGCCCGCCGTCGCGCTGATCATGTTCGGCGCGAACGATGTGCAGTTCATTGATGCCGAGCAGTACGGCAAATGGCTGAAAGCGATCATCGAGGAGTCGCTGGCGGTGGGCGTGATCCCGGTGCTGTTCACCTTCAGCTACGACCCGGAGTCGCCGCTGTGGGCGAACGCGCTGGCTTTTAACCTCAAGCTGGGCGAACTGGCGACCGAGTATGAGATACCGCTGGTTAACCTGTGGGCGGCGGCACGCATCCTGCCGCAGTACGGGTTGGACGAGGACAAGATCCACCTGAAGAACAGCGGGTTTGATGTGCTCGATCTGACCAACGGCAACGAGGCGTTCTTCGGCGTCACGCTGCAAAACCTGCTGGCGCTGCGCGTGTTGGACACGATTCGCCGGACGATTATTGAACCCACGCTTGAACTCAATGAGGGAACATGAAGAAACTAGGCCTGATCCTGTTGTTATTGCTGGCGGCGTGCGGCGGGGGCAGCGGCGGCGCGGGCGACCCCGGCAAAACCACCGAGTCCTACCTGCAAGCCAAGATCAAGGGCGAGGAAAGCACCATTCGGGGACTGCTCTGCGCGGAGATGGAAGCTGTACTCGACCGCGAGGTGAATGCCTTCGCCAGCGTGACGGGCGTCGAACTGGTCGATATGGTCTGCACGCGCGACGCGACCCGCAGCACAGACGGCGAGGCGGTCGTGACCTGCGCGGGCAAGATCGTCGCGCAGTACGGCACGGAAAACACCGAGTTCCCGTTAGCCACCTATCGTCTTATCCAGGAGGATGGCGAGTGGAAATGGTGCGGTGAGGCCGGATGAAGCGGCTGTTCTCGCGGGAAAACCGGCTGGCGCTGCTGCTCTGCCTGGCCGCCATCCTGCTGCTGATCGCGCTGACGGAAAGCGCCCCGCAGTGGATTTACCAGGGATTCTGAACGGTGACGCTTGATCTGCGCGCGGTGTTGATCATCACGGCGGCGGCGCTGGTCTATGCGGCGCTGCTGCCTGCCCGTTGGCGCGGCTGGGCGCTGTTCCTCGGCAGCGCGGCGGCGATTTACCTCTTGCAGCCCCCATTGGCGATTCGCTTCAGCGACTTCCTGCTGCCCACCGCCACGCTTGTGCTGGCGACCGGGCTGTGGTGGGCGACGCGCGCGCCGGGGCAAACCTTCACGCGCGAGGATGGGCTGGCGCTGCTGCTGCTCGCCGGGGTGATCCTGGCGCTCTCGCTGATGCGCTTCGTCGATGCGCCCTACCGCCTGACGCCCTCGCGCCCACCCGACCCGCTCATGCTGGCCGCCGGGCTGCTGGTCGTCGGCCTCGTGCTGGCGGGCGGCTGGCAGGTCGCGCGGCGACTGCTCCCGGCCAAAGGTCTGCTGGCGCTGCTGATCGTGCTGCTGGTGGCGGTCTTCATCATCTGGAAGGCCGACGCGCTGGCCGTCGCGGTCAGTGCAGCGTGGCGCGGCGCGACCGGGCAGGATATGTCGCTCGCCAGCATGAGCGACCTGAACTGGCTGGGCTTCTCATATGTCGCCTTCCGCCTCATCCACCTGCTGCGCGACCGCATGAGCGGTCTGCTCCCGGCCCTGACGCTGCGCGAACACATCACCTACGTGATCTTCTTCCCGTCATTCATCGCTGGCCCTATCGACCGTGCCGAGCGCTTCGCGGACGACCTGCGTGCGCTGCCTGCGCTGGCCGGGCTGGATGCGCCGCGCTGGATTGAAGCGGCGACGCGCATCACCGCTGGGCTGGTCAAGAAATTCGTCATCGCGGACGGGCTGGCGCAGGGCATGGCGCTCAACAGCGTCAATGCCGCGCAAACCGACTCGCCGCTGTGGTTATGGCTGCTGCTCTACGGCTACGCGCTGCGCCTGTTCTTCGACTTCAGCGGCTATACGGACATCGCCATCGGGCTGGGGCTGCTGTTCGGCGTGCGCCTGCCAGAGAACTTCAACCGCCCATACCTCAAGACCAGCATCACCGCCTTCTGGCAGAGCTGGCATATCACGCTGAGCAACTGGGCGCGCTTCTACGTCTTCTCGCCGCTCTCGCGCTGGCTGCTGATGCGCCAACCGCGCCCCTCGCCCGCGCTGATCGTGCTCACCACCCAGACCGCGACGATGCTGGTGATCGGCCTGTGGCACGGCGTCACGCTCAATTTCGTCATCTGGGGCGTGTGGCACGGGCTGGCGCTGTTCGTCCACAAGCAGTGGAGCGACCGCACGCGCGCCTGGTATCGCCGCCTGAACGAGACGCCGCGCCGCAAGCACCTGTGGACGGCTGCGACGTGGTTCGTCACGTTTCATTACGTCGTGCTCGGCTGGGTGTGGTTCGCGCTGCCGGACGCGGGGCAGGCGGCGCGCGTGCTGTTGAGGTTGTTCGGGTTATGATTAGCTGTAGACCACCCCACCCCAAACCCCTCCCCACTGTAGGCGCTTCGCAGTGGAGAGGGGCTTTGCTCCCCTTTCTCCGGCCACGAGCTGCGAACGACTCACGCGAGCTTGGGAGCAACTGCCTATGAAACACAATACATGGGCGTTTGCCGCGCGCGTGGTCATCAAGGCGGCGCTGCTCTTCGCGCTGGTCAACGGGCTGTTCGCCGCGCTCAGGCCGCTGGACGCGCTGGGACGCCTCTCGCTCTACAATATCATCGTGCCAGGGCGCGAACGGCTGCCGTATGGCGAAGACCCGGCGCGCGCGTATAACCTGAGCCTGAACAACCTCCCCGCCATGCTCGCCAGCCACGTAGTCGCCCGCCCGAAGGCCGAGGACGAGCTGCGCGTGCTGCTGCTGGGCGACTCGAACACCTGGGGCTGGCGCTTGCAGCCCGCCGAGACGCTGGCCGGGCAGATCAATGCGGCGGGACTGCGCGGGGCGGACGGGCAGCGTATCGTGGCCTATAACCTGGGCTACCCGATCATGTCGCTGACCAAAGACCTGCTGCTGCTCGACGCGGTGATGGACGCGCAGCCCGATCTGATCATCTGGCTGGTGACGTTGGAATCCTTCCCGCGTGAGAAGCAGCTTTTCCCGCCCATCGTGCAAAACAACCCTGAGCGCGTCCGTGACCTGATCGCCCGCTATGGCCTGGCGCTGAACGCCGCTGACCCGCGTTTTGTGACGGCGGACTTCTGGGGCGAGACGCTGATCGGGCAGCGTCGCGCGGTGGCGGACTGGCTGCGCTTGCAGCTTTACGGCGTCTCGTGGGCGGCGACGGGCATCGACCAGCACATCCCCGCCGAGTACACGCCGCGCCAATCGGACTTCGAGCCGGATGCAAGCTGGCAGGATTACGCCGAACCGGTGCTGCTGGATGGCGATGCGCTGGCGTTTGACGTGCTGGCGGCGGGCGCGGCGCGGGCGGGCGACGTGCCGCTGCTGATCATCAACGAGCCGATGTTCATCAGCAGCGGGCAGAACAGCGAGATACGTTATAATGCCTTCTACCCGCGCTGGGCATACGACGCCTACCGCGAACGGCTGGCCGCCGAAGCCGAGGCGCGCGGCTGGGCGTATCACGATTGGTGGGACGCCGTGCCGCCTGCCGAATTCACCGACAGCCCGGTGCATCTCACCCCGGCGGGGTCGCAACAGGTAGCCGGGATGCTCGGCGAACTTATTCTGGAGATGATGGATGGATGAAGCATCTGTGCGCGCTGACCTGCGTGCTTATATCACGCGCGAACTGATTCGTGACGAGGGCTACGGCCTGAAGGATGACGAGGGCATCATCAGCGGCGGGCTGATGGACTCATTCGCGCTGGCGGAACTGGGTGTGTACGTGGAGCAGGCCTTCGGCGTCTACATCCCTGATCCCGACCTGACCGTCGCCAAGATGGACACGCTCAACCAGATCGTCGCCCGCGTGCTGCGGGGGTAACGCGCCTCGCAGCGCCGCTCAAGGATGGGGATGAATGCGTCAACGACTGCGCGGGCTGATTTACGTGCTGCTCACCGGATACATCCTGTGCTATTTCTCCGAGTGGATGTTCTGGTCGGGGCGTATCCCTGCTTCCAGTGACCCGCTTGCGTACATTTTCCCCTGGCTGCTCTACAGCTTCGCCACCTATGTATTCCTGATCGCTGTCCACTATTTCCGCGTTCGGTCACTGCCAGCCGTGTTCCTGGCCGGAGCGGTCTACGGGTGGGTGGTCGAGGGCATCCTGGTGCAGACCATGTACGACAGTTTTCCGATCCACCTCTCGGCGACCGGGTTATCGTGGCACGCACTGATCTCCGTCGTTGGCGGCTGGTATCTGATGCGCCGCTGGATGCGCCGGAGCAGTCGCCATACCCTCTACGGCGTCCTGCTGTTCGGGCTGTTCGTCGGGTTCTGGTCGGGTGGGTGGTGGGTCGAAGCACCGATCGCGCCTGTCGAAACCGTGTGGCTGTACAACGTCATACTCGGCGCTCCGCTGGTGTTGGCCTATGCCGGGTTGGAACGCCTGGGCAGCGCGGCCTTCACACCCGGTCGAGCGGATTACGTCGCGGCGCTGGCTGGATTAGCGGCTTACTTCGTGCTGGTCACGCTGCCATCACAGCCACTCGCGCTGATCATCCTGCCGCCCGCGATGGCGCTGGTCGTGTTCCTGCTCCACCGCAGCCGCAAAAACGAGCCTGAACACAGCCCCGATGTTCAACCCGCTGTTCCCGGTCTGCGTTTCGGCCTGCTGCTGGGCATACCGCTGCTGGCTTCCGCCCTGTATACACTGGCATACATGCTGGGCTTTCCCATCCAGACGCTCACCATCGTCTATGCAGTAACCATCCCTGCCGGATTTGTGGCACTGCTGCTCAGCGCGTTTAAGATCATGCGGCAGCGTCCGCTAACGCCCTGACACGGCTTGATTTTCGACGACCTCATCATGAACGCTATGCTGCTCACCCCTGACTCACGCCATACCTTCGCGACACTGCTCGACGCGCGAACGCTGACCGACTCCGACGATACGCAGCCCGCCATCATCTACCTGGAGACTGACCAACCGCCGATCACCGTCACGCGCCGCGAGTTCCGTGAACAGGTGAGGCAGCACGCCGCCGGGTTGGACGCGCTCGGCCTGCGCGCGGGCGATCTGCTGATCATCGCGCACACGCAGAACCTCGAAAGCATCTACGCCTTCTGGGGCGCGCTGCTGCTCGGCGCGATTCCTTCGATGTTCCCGACGCTGACCGACAAGCTCGACCCGCAGGTGTATATGCGTGGCATGGCGGAACTAGCGCGCCTTTCTGATGTGCGCGCGGTGCTGACGACCGATGCCTTCGCGCCGGAACTCACGCCGCATGTCCCCTGCCCGGTGTATGGTAGCGAAGATTTAACCACACAGGCACATAGAGAAGGTAGATCTGCCCCACCCGCCGCGCGCCCCTCCACCGATGCCGTTGCCTTCTTGCAGCATTCCAGCGGCACGACCGGGCTGCAAAAGGGCGTCGCGCTCAGCCATCGCGCGGTGCTGAACCAACTGGCACACTACAGCGCCGCCCTCGCCCTGAGCAGCGACGATGTGATCGTGAGCTGGCTGCCGCTCTACCACGACATGGGCTTGATCGCGGGTTTTCTGCTGCCGCTGGTGCAGGGTGTGCCGCTCGTGCTGATGTCGCCGTTCGATTGGGTGCAGCATCCGGCGCTGTTGTTCCGCGCCATCCATGACTATCGCGGCACGCTGTGCTGGCTGCCGAACTTCGCCTATAACCACTGCGCCCGCCGCATCCGCGCCCGCGATCTGGAGGGGCTGTCACTCACTTCGATGCGGCAGTTGATCAACTGTTCCGAACCCGTACAGGCGGCCAGTCACGCGCTGTTCCTGGAACGCTTCGCCCCGCTCGGCGCGCGCCCGGAGATGCTCGGCGTCAGCTACGCGATGGCCGAAAATACCTTCGCGGTCACGCAAACCCCGCCCGGCCAACCCGCCCGCCTGGATACGATTGACCGCGCCGCGCTGGAACACGAGGGCCGCGCCGTGCCTGTGCCGCACGATCATCCGAATGCCCATACCCGCGTCTCATGCGGGCCGTGCATCGCCGGGACGCAGGCGCGCGTGCTGGATGCGGACGGCGCGCCGCTACCCGACCGTCACGTCGGTGAGATCGCCATCCAGAGTGACTGCCTGCTGAGCGGCTACTACCGCCGCCCGGACATCCAGCCGTTCCGCGAGGGTTGGTACCTGACGGGTGATCGTGGTTACATGGCGGATGGGGAAGTCTACATCGTCGGACGTTCAAAAGACCTGATCATCAACGCGGGCAAGAACGTCTATCCCCAGGACATCGAGGCGATTGTTAACACGGTGACGGGCGTCCACGCCGGGCGCGCGGTGGCCTTCGGTGTGCCGGACGAGCGCGAGGGCACGGAACTGATCGCCGTCGTCGCTGAGGTCAAGACGGAGGATGCCGAGGAGCGCCGCCAGATCAGCGCGGCCATTCGCCAGGCGGTGGCGCGCGCCAGCACGGTGACGGTCAGTTACGTGCATCTGGTCGGGGCGAAGTGGTTGATCAAAACATCGAGCGGCAAAATCGCGCGCGCAGCCAACCGCGAGAAGTGGCTGGCCGAGCGCTCGGCATCCCGCAGCGGCGGTCATGAACCTACTCCGGGCGGTTAGTCCGCACCCTAATTTCTTACTCACATTGTGACGAACCACTCTGGTGTACACTGTCCGTACATCGGGAAGGCCGGACGAGGTCGACCAAGCCTGATCTGCTGTGTCGCTCGTAGATGCTTTCCAGAGGATGAGATCGGCGCTGCCTGCGGCGCATGAGAAGTGGGAGGACATCATGGGTGCTATCGAAAACCTGCATAATCGCATCAATCTGACGACCATCCCATTCACCGAGCGTGGTTCGCGCGTTCTGGTGTTTCGCAAGGGGGATACCCTGGCACTGCGGATGGCGGAGCGCTGGGAGAAATGGCAGGATCGGGTCGGCCATTACCGCCAGCGCCCACCCGTCATCGACCAACTGACGCTGCTCGGTGCTGATGGAGCGCCGCTGACATTTACGCCGGACACCTACCCGCACGTCATCAGCCTGCTTACTGAAGCCGGCCAGTTTGACTGGACATTTCTGGATGCGGAAAGCCTGCTCATCCGGTTGCCACCTGGGCGCAGTGGGCTGAGCTTTCGGGCATACGCGCAGTCTGGGCAGACCGATCGGCGCGGTTGTACGCTGCAGGGACGGCGCAATATCGCCTGTACCACCCAGGCGCGCTTACTGCGCAACACGATTCAGATCGTCGATGAAGAGGTCTTGCAGGTCGAGATGCAGCTCGAAGCCGCGCCCGGTGATGTGCTGCTGTTGAACATTACGCCGCGCCGCGCCTATAACCGCTCACTGCCGGACGCTGCCGCCACCATTGAGGCCGCCCGCAAATCCTGGCAGGCCTGGTTTGAGTCCGCTCCGCCCGTCCTGGATGTCTATCAGAAGCAGTATGAATACGCCTGGTGGGTCATGCGCGTGGGGCTGTTGAATACGCGCTACTTTTTCACGCGCGAGGCCTGTGTGCCGTCAAAGGTACATTATGTCGGTGTCTGGCATTGGGATCAGTTCTTCCACGCGCTGGCGTATCGCCACGTGGATTCACGGCTGGCCGAAGATCAACTGCGGATCGTCTTCGACCACCAACTGCCGAACGGGATGCTGCCCGATGCCATCCACGATGAAGGCCTGGTGACACATCTGACTTACCCGGTAGATGCCGATGTAACGAAACCGCCGCTGGCCGCCTGGACAGCGTTGAAGCTGTATGAACTCTCCGGGCGCCGCGATTTTCTTGATGAACTATACGAGCCGCTGCTGCGCTGGCACAACTGGTGGCTGACGTTCAACGCCAATCACAATGATTTATGCGAATATCGCCACCCTTTTTCGTCGGGTCTGGACGACAGCCCGTTGTGGGATGCCGGGATGCCGGTGGTCGCGCCTGATCTGAATACCTATCTCTGCCTGCAGTGCGAGAGTCTGGGGCGAATTGCCGAAATCCTGGGTTATGCGGATGATGCCGCGCGTTTTCGTGCCGACGCAGACGATATGGCTCAGGCGATGCTGGCAAATCTGTGGGACGAACGGCGTGGCTACTTTGTGGCGCTGCACAATCATGAGCCGCTGCACGTTTTCACGCTTTTCAATCTGCTGCCGTTGTGGACGGGACGCCTGCCCCAGGACGTGGTCGAACGCCTCATTCAGCACCTGACGGGAGCCGACTTCTGGTCGCAGTACCCGCTGCCAACCGTCGCGCTCTCCGATCCCGCGTTCGATCCCGTGCAGATGTGGCGCGGCCCGACCTGGGTGAACATCAATTATCTGTTCATCGAAGCGCTCCAGCGCGTGGGTCGCCACGATCTGGCACAAACACTGCGCGGCAAGACGCTGGAACTCCTGATGCGGCACGACGACATCTATGAGTATTATCACCCCCTCACTGCCGAACGCCCGCCTAAAGCAGCACCGATTTTTGGCTGGTCGTCAGCCGTATTCATTGATCTGGCAATCCAGGAAACGATCAGCAGGCAGCGGAACGAAACATGATGCGCGGGAGCATCGCCTCGGATGGGGGGCGCAGGCATAAAGAAAGGGGCGTGTAGCCCCTTCGTGTTGGTATCAGTTCGGCATTTCGCGCTTAGTACGCCACGCGCGCCAGCCCCCACATTTCCGGCATCGGGTTGTTCTGCACCACGTCATCGACGAAGCTCGCCAATTCATCCAGGTCGGTCGGCGGCAGCATGGTGTATACGCTGTCCGGCGCGCGATAATCCCAACGCGGGTCTTCCGTCAGCACCAGCAGCGGCCCCGCCTCTATCGAGCGCAGGTGATGATATACCTCTGTCGCCAGCTTGGTGTCGAACTCTCCATCCAGCACTACGGCGTCTGGCAGGCAGGTGATATACAGCCCCAACGCCTCGTCGCGTTCGTCCGCCAATTCTACCCACCAACCGCGCGACTCGACCGTTTCGCGCAGTTCACGACCCGTCTCACGGTCGCCAACATACAGAATGCTCGGATTGGTTTTGGTCATAATCGCTCCTTACGGCCGTCGCGCAGCCGGGATTGTGCATTAATTCACTTATGATTATATGGGAAATCTCGCCTGAAATGTGTAAATACACGACAATTCTTCCCCCCAAAAGGACACGGTCAGAACCATGACAATCGACATGTTTTGTCAGATGGTATTACCCCTGCTCACTCCACAGCGTTACAATCGTCACACTCTCTTGGAAGGAGTATGTGACCATGGCAATCACCAAACAAGATGTTTTTGCATATCACCGCATGGGTCGCCCCGGCAAAATCGAAGTTACCCCCACCAAGCCGCTGGCGACGCAGCGCGACCTTTCGCTGGCCTATTCGCCCGGCGTGGCCGAAGCGGTGCTGGAAGTCGAGCGTGACCCGCTGACCTCCTATGAATTGACCGCCAAGCGTAACCTTGTCGCGGTCATCTCCAACGGCACGGCCATCCTGGGGCTGGGCGACCGGGGCGCGCTGGCCTCCAAACCCGTCATGGAAGGCAAGGGTGTCCTCTTCAAACGATTTGCCGATATTGACGTGTTCGATATCGAAGTCAACGCGCATACGGCGGAAGAGGTGATTGCTGTCGTCCGTGCCATCGCCCCGACGTTTGGTGGCATCAATCTGGAAGACATCAAAGCGCCGGAATGCTTCGAGATCGAACAGCGGCTGCGCGCCGAACTGCCAATCCCGGTGTTCCACGACGACCAGCACGGCACGGCGATCATCTCCGGCGCGGCGCTGATCAACGCCTGCGAGGTGACGGGCAAGGCCATCGATCAACTCAAGGTGGTGATCAATGGCGCGGGCGCCAGCGCGATTGCGACGGGCGAGTTTTACGTCAACCTGGGTGTGCGCCGCGAGAACATCCTGATGGTGGACTCGAAGGGCGTGCTGTATGCCGGGCGCGAAGACAACATGAACGAGTACAAGGCGCGTTTCCTCAACTACACCCACGCCCGCACGCTGGGCGAGGCAGTTGTGGGCGCGGATGTATTCCTCGGCCTCTCGGTGGCGGGAGCGCTCAAGCCGGAGATGGTGGCGACGATGGCGAAAGACCCGATCATCTTCGCGCTCGCCAACCCCACCCCGGAAATCATGCCGGAAGAAGCGCTGGCCGTGCGCCCGGATGCCATCATCGGCACAGGCCGCAGCGACTATCCCAACCAGGTCAACAACGTGCTGGGCTTCCCGTTCATCTTCCGCGGCGCGCTGGATGTTTACGCCCGCACGATCAACGAGGAGATGAAACTGGCCGCCTCGCGCGCGCTGGCGGCGCTGGCGCATGAGGACATCCCCGACAGCGTGCTTTCCGCCTACGGGCTGAACGCTATGCGCTTCGGGCGCGAGTATCTGATTCCCAAGCCGCTCGACCCGCGCGTGCTGCTGTGGCTGGCTCCTGCCGTCGCCGAGGCAGCGATGCAAAGCGGCGTGGCCGGGCGCACGATTGATCTGGGCGCGTACCGCGAAGAGCTGATTCAGCGCCAGGGTCTGGGCCAGCAGGTGCGCAGCCGCATCACCAACAAGGTGCGCATGGG